>VAWY01000134.1 GCA_005888335.1 Actinomycetota bacterium | reverse complement strand
CCGCGATCGCCGCGGGCGTTCCCAACCCGGAGCGCGTCGTCGGCTTTCACTTCTTCAACCCGGCAACGCGCATGAAGCTCGCCGAGGTCGTGGCCGGGGCGGCGAGCTCCGAGGCGGCGCTCGAGCGCGTGCGCGCACTCGGCGCGGCGATGGGCAAGCGCGTCGTCAACGCGGTCGACGGGCCGGGCTTCCTCGTCAACCGCTCCAACCGCCCGTTCGGGGTCGAGGCGCTCAACCTGCTGCAGGCGCGCGTGGCCGACGTCGAGACGATCGACCGCATCGCCCGGCTCGGCGGCGGCTTCCGCATGGGGCCGTTCGAGCTGCAGGACTTCGGCGGGATCGACGTCGGCTTCGCCGTCGCGCAGTCGTTCTACGAGCAGAGCTTCGGGGAGCCGCGCTGGCGGCCCTCGCCGCTGAGCGCGAAGATGATCGCCGCCGGCTGGCTGGGCCGCAAGACCGGGCGCGGCTGGTATGCGTACCCGCCCGGGCGCCCCGAGGACCCCCCGGCGCCCAAACCGCGCCGCGGCGGCAGCGTGGCCATCGGCGGCGGGTTCCCGGTGCTCGACGCCCTGCGCGAGCGGGCGGAGGCGGGCGGCTGGACGGTGACGTCCACGGAGGACGGGACGATCGACGTCGGGGGCACGCGCGTGCCGCTGCTGGCCACAGGCTCGCTGGACGCGCTCGGCGGCGCGGTCGGCTTCCACGCGCTGCCCACGCTCGGCCTCGTCGAGCTGACCGGCCGGCGCGTCGACGCCGTCGAGGGCTTCTTCCACGCGCTCGGGCTGCACACGGCGTGGGTGGGCGACGCGCCCGGGCTCGTCCTGGGCCGCATCGTCAGCCAGCTCGTCAACGAGGCGTCGTTCGCGGTGACCGAGGGGGTTGGGACGCCCGAGGACGTCGACGACGGCATGGTGCTCGCGCTCAACCACCCGCGCGGGCCGTTCGCCTGGCTCGAGCTGGTCGGCGCCCGCCACGTCGTCGGCGTGCTCGACGCGCTGCGCGCCGAGCTCGGCGAGGAGCGCTACCGCGTCGCGCCCTCGCTGCGCCGTCGTCTCACGAACGCCGCCTAGCGCGCGTTCTATGTGCGTGACCCTGCCACCCTTCCAGCGCTTCCTCGCCGACCACGGCGACGCGATGTGGCGCCTGTGCGCCGCGTCGGTCGGTCGCGAGGAAGCAGACGACGCCTACCAGGAGGCCGCCCTGGCCGCGCTGCGCGCCTACCCGCGGCTGCGGGCGGGCTCGAACCTGCGGGCGTGGGCGCTGACGATCGCGCACCGCAAGGCGCTCGACGTGCACCGCGCCCGCGCCCGCCGGCCGGTCGCCGTCGGGGCGGTCGACGACGAGCGACCCCCGGCGGCCGCGCCGCCCGAGCCCGAGCCCGACGACGCGCTGTGGGACGCGGTCCGCGCCCTGCCGCCCGGCCAGCGGGCGGCGCTCACCCTGCGCTACGCCGGCGACCTGCAGCCCGCCGAGGTCGCCGCCGCGCTGCGCATCACCCCCGAGGCCGCCCGGCGCCGGATCGCCGACGGCCTTGCCCGACTGCGAGAGGAGTACCGACCGTGACCGCCATGCTTCACCCGCCCCGCGGCAGCGCGCCGCCGTTCGACCTCGACCGCGCGGCGGCCGAGGGGCTGCTCGACGTCGCCTATTGCGAGGTCGACACGCCCGTCGGCCGCGTCCTCGCCGCGCGCACGCCGCGCGGCCTGGCCTGCCTGGCCTACGAGGACGCCGGCGCCGACGCCATCCTCGCCTCGCTCGCGGCGCGCCTCTCGCCGCGCGTGCTGGAGGCGCCCGCCCGGCTCGACGACGTGCGCCGCCAGCTCGACGAGTACTTCGCCGGCGCCCGGCACGCGTTCGACCTGCCCGTCGACCTCGCGATGGTGCGCGGCCCGTTCGCCCGCCGCCTGCTCGAGGCGACCGCGCGGATCCCGTTCGGCGCGACGAGCTCGTATCGCGACGTCGCCACCGCCGCCGGCAACCCCGCCGCCGTGCGCGCCGCCGGGAACGCGCTCGGCGCCAACCCGGTCCCGATCGTCGTCCCCTGCCACCGCGTGCTGCGCACCGGCGGCGCGCTCGGCGGCTACACCGGCGGCCTGGAGCGCAAGGAGCACCTGCTGACGCTGGAGGGCGTCCTCACCGCGCCGCTGCGCGGGTGAGGACGCCCCAAGCGGCTGCTTACGCGGCGACCGGGACCGGCTCGGCTGCGCGAGCGACGGCCGCGCGGGGCACGAGCAGCGCGGCGAGCGCGCCGGCCGCCAGCACCGCGGCGCCGACCCACGCGGCGGCGACCAGGCCGTCGTTGAACGCCTGCGGCGAGGCGTACGAGCCCGCGCCGGAGAACACGCTGGCCAGCACCGCGACGCCGAAGACGCCGCCGACCTCACGGATCGCGTTCGTGGCGCCCGACGCCTGTCCGGCCTCGCTGGGCCGCACCGCGCTCAGCACCGCGTTGGCCGCCGGTGCGAAGACGAGCGCCATCCCCATCCCGCCGAGCACGAACGGGACGACCAGCCGCGAGTAGGCCAGCGACGGCTCGCTGATCGACGCGATCCACGCCACCGCCGTCGCCTGCAGCGCGAGGCCGCCGACCATCAGCGGGCGCGACCCCACGCGGTCCGACAGCAGGCCGGCGAGCGGCGCGACGAGCATCGGCATGCCCGTCCACGGCAGCGTCCGCAGCCCCGCCTCCAGCGGCGAGAGCCCCTGCGCGGTCTGGAAGAACTGGGCGAGGAAGAAGATCGAGCCGAAGACGCCGAAGTACATCGCCAGCGAGACGGCGTTGGTCGCGGCGAAGGCGCGCGAGCGGAAGAAGCGCAGCGGAAGCATCGGCGCCGGCGCGCGGCGCTCCCAGGCGACGAAGGCGACCAGCAGCGCGAGGCCGGCGCCGAGGAAGCCGAGGACGAGCGTGCTGCCCCAGCCGTGGCCGCCGGCCTCGACGGCCGCGTAGGTCAGGGCGAGCAGGCCCGCGGCGGCGAGCGCCAGGCCGGGGAGGTCCAGGCGATCCGATGCGCCGCGGCTCTCGCGCAGGCGCCGCGCCGCGGGCGCCAGCAGGGCCAGGCCCACGGGCACGTTGAGCCAGAAGATCCACGTCCAGTCAAAGCCGTCGACGACCGCGCCGCCGACCACCGGCCCCAGCGCCACGCCGAGGCCGCTGACGCCCGACCACGCCCCGAGGGCGAGCCCGCGCTTGCCCGCGGGGACCGCGTCGGCCAGCAGCGTCAGGCTCAGCGGCGCGATGACGGCGCCGCCCGCGCCCTGGATCGCGCGCGGGGCCAGCGCGGCGAGGCCCGACGCGAGCGTGAACAGGCCCAGGCCGGCGACGAACACGCGCCGGCGGCCGAAGCGGTCACCCAGCGCGGCGGCCGGGAGCAGCAGGACGGCGAACGACAGCGTGTAGGCGTTGACCGTCCATTCGAGCGACTGGATCGACGCGCCGAGATCGACGCGGATCGACGGCAGCGCGGTCGTGACCACGAGGTTGTCGAGGGTGATCATGAACAGCGCGAGGCTGACGACCGCGAAGGTCCAGCGAGGGCGGGCCGGCGAGGGCATCTCGGTCCTCCGATGCGTGGTGGTGGTGTGTGACTGATTACTCATTGGTTGGCGAAAAAAAAAGAGCGAAGCCTCAGTGGCGCGGCCTGAGCAGGGCGCGCGCCCACGGCGCGTCGACCGACTGCGCGTCCATCGCGGCGAGCACGTTGAGCAGCATGCCGTGAGCCAACCACGCCTGGATCTCGTCGTCGCCGGCCCGCGAGGCGCGGGCGACGAACTCGTAGAGCCGGGCGAACCCGCGGCGCACGGCCTCGCGCACGGCGGGGTCGTTCACCGCCGCGGCATGCGCCTGCAGCTGGCCGAGGAGCGCGTCGCGGTCGGCGAGCAGCTCGGCGTAGGCCTCCCCCATCGCCGGCAGCACCTCGGCGCCGGACGCCTCGGCCGCCGCCGCGGCGGCCTGGAAGACGCCCAGCGTGCGCTCGAAGCAGCGCTCGACCGCGGCGACGTAGAGCTCGGTCTTGGTCGGGAACAGCCGGAAGAGGTAGGCCTGCGAGATCCCCGCCGCCTTGGCCACCTCGGCGGTCGGCGTCCCGTGGAAGCCGCGCTCGGCGAACACGTGCACGGCGCTCTCGACGAGCGTCTCGCGGCGCGCCTCGGCGGTCGACAGGGTGCGGGTGGCGGGGTTCACGGAGAGTGAGTATGCACTCACTCACACTCTGTGTCAAGCCCCTGGGCGCGGGAACTGCGTGCGCATCATCCGGTCCCACATCCCATCGGTCATCAGCTTGCGCTGCGTGATCATCAGGTGCGCGGACGGCGTGACGCGCATCCGGATGCGGGGCTTGTCGAGCGCCTTCTCGATCGCCTTGGCCACCGTCTCCGGTCCGCCGCCGAGCTTGGCCATCGGCCCCTTGTAGACGCCGGCGGTCGCCTCCGCCACGGCCGCATTGAACTCGGCGTACGGGCCATCCGCCGGGCCCGTCGAGGCGGCCGCCGTCTCCCCGAACTCGGTGACGATCAGGCCGGGTTCAATGGTGATGACGTCGACGCCGAAGCCCTTGACCTCGAAGCGCATCGCGTCCGAGATGGCGTTCACCGATGCCTTGGTCGCGTGGTAGAAGCCGCCGCCGGGGAACGTGAGGTTCGCGCCCATCGAGCTGATGTTCACGATGCGACCCCAGTGCTGCGCGCGCATCCCGGGGAGCACGAGCTGGCACATGCGCACGAGGCCGAAGACGTTCGTCTCGAACTGGCGGCGGACCGCGTCCATCGGGACGGACTCGACGGCCCCGCTCTGCGAGTAGCCGGCGTTGTTGACCAGCACGCCGACGGCGCCCTCGGCCTCCTCGACGGCGCGGACCGCCCCGGACATCGACGCCTCGTCGGTGACGTCGAGGGCGAGCGTGCGGCACCCGGCGGCCTCGAGGTCGGCGATCGACTCGGGGCGGCGGGCGGTGGCGTAGACGGTCCAGCCGCTGCCGGCGAGCCGCTGCGCGGTGGCGCGGCCGATGCCGCTGGAGCAGCCGGTGATGAGCACGGCCTTGGAGACGTCGGGCATGCCCTGGATCCTCTCCCTGTGCGCGGGTCGTGGCAAGCGATACGCTCGCGGCGCGTGGCCCAGCAGCACCTCGACCGCCTGAGCGCCGTGGACGCCGCTTTCCTGCACCAGGAGGGGCCGACGACCCACATGCACATCGGCGGCGTGATCGTCATCGAGGGACCGGCGCCGCCGTTCGTCGAGCTGCGCGAGCACGTGCGCTCGCGGCTGCCGCTCGTCCCCCGCTACCGCCAGAAGCTCGCCGCCCCGCCGTTCGGCCTCGGCCGCCAGCTGTGGGTCGACGACCCGGCGTTCAACCTCGACTACCACCTGCGCCACACCGCGCTGCCGCGGCCCGGCGGCGACGACGCGCTGCGCCGGCTCGTCGGCCGCCTGTTTGCCCAGCGCCTGGACCGCACCAAGCCGCTGTGGGAGCTGTGGTACGTCGAGGGCCTGAGCGGGGGGCGCACCGCGCTGCTCTCCAAGACCCATCACGCGCTCGTCGACGGCATCTCCGGCGTCGACCTCGCCACCGTCCTCTTCGACCTGCAGCCCGAGCCGCGGCCGGTCGAGGCGACCGACGTCTGGCAGCCGCGCCCCGAGCCGACCGCCGCCGAGCTCGCGGCGGCGTCGCTGCGCAGCGCGGCCTCCTCGCCGCTGCGCGCGCTCGGCCGCGCGCCCCGCGAGCTGTCCGACGCCCGCGCGGCGCTCGAGGGCCTCGGCGAGGTCGTCTGGGCCGGCCTGAACCCGCCGCCCGACACGCCGCTCAACGTGCGCATCGGCTCGCACCGGCGCTTCGAGGTCGCCGCGGCGCGGCTGTCGGAGTTCAAGGAGGTCAAGAACGCGTTCGGAGGCACCGTCAACGACGTCGTGCTCGCGGTCGTGGCCGGAGCGCTGCAGCGCTGGTTCCACGCGCGCGGGCTGCGGACCGAGGGGCTCGAGCTCCGCGCCGCCGTGCCCGTCTCGCTGCGCACGAGCGACGAGCGCGGCGCGCTGGGCAACCGCCTGACGCAGCTCGTCGCGCCGCTCCCGGTCGGCATGCGCGACCCGGTGCTGCGGCTCAAGCGCGTCAGTGAGGCGATGGACGGCGTCAAGGACAGCAAGCAGGCGCTCGGCGCGGGGGTGATCGCCGGCGCGCAGGAGTTCGCGCCGCCCACGCTGCTGGCGCAGGCCTCGCGGCTGAACTTCTCGACGCGCTTCTACAACCTGCTCGTCACCAACGTCCCCGGGCCCCAGCTGCCGCTCTACGTGCTCGGGCGCCGCGTCGAGGGCGTGTTCCCGGTGCCGTTCCTGGCCGGCGACCGCGCGCTCGCGATCGCGGTCATGTCCTACGACGGCGGCATGGGCTTCGGCCTGCTCGGCGACCTCGACGCGATGCCCGACCTCGTCGTGGTCGCGAAGGGCATCGACGACGCGCTGGCCGAGCTCGTCGCGCTCGCCCGCGGCGAGGCGCCGCCCAAGCCCAAGCCCGCCCGCAAGCGCGCGCCCCGCAGGGCGACCGTCCAGCCCGAGGAGGAGCCGGCGCCGCTGCGCTTCCCGGCCAAGCCGCGCGCCGGCGGCCCGGCCGCGGCGCTGCGCGAGTCCGCGCGCCACGGGCACGGCCGCCACAACGGCGCGCCGAAGACCACCACTTAGGCTTAGAGCTCGACGTTCCCCTCGTCGAGGTCGTCGACCGGCGCGTCGCAGGTCGGGCAGTACAGCCGCGCCTCCAGCGGCGTGCCGCACGCCGCGTGGCGCGGCATCTCGGCGTCGCGATGGCGCGCGCCCCAGTCGGCGAGCAGCCGCAGGGCCCCGGCGAGCTCGCGGGCGGCGGCGCTCAGCTCGTAGACGAAGCGCGGCGGGCGCTCCTGGTAGGGCGTGGCGACGACGAGCGCCTGCTCCTCGAGCTGGCGCAGGCGCGCGGTGAGGATGTTGGGCGCGATGCCGGGCAGCGCCGCCTGCAGGTCGCCGAAGCGGCGCGGGCCGTCGAGCAGCGCCTCGACGACGAGCAGCGTCCAGCGGTCGCCGACCGCCGCGAGGGCGGCGGCGAGGGGCGTCTCGGCCGGCGCGCGTGCCACCCCCAGGAGGTTAATCCCGCCGCCTGGTACAGTCACTTGCAGTTCGCAAGTCACTTGTCTGATCGAGGAACCCGCATGACCCTCCTGTCCGAGCTGCAGAGCACCATCGCCGGCGTCGCCGAGCGCGTCGGGCCCTCGGTCGTCGGCCTGGGCCGCGGCTGGGCCGCGGGCTCGGGTGTCGTCGTCGCCGACGGGCAGGTCGTCACCGTGGCCCACGCCGTCCGCCGCGGCGAGCCCACCGTCACCTTCGCCGGCGGGCGCCGCGCGGAGGCGACGATCGCCGGCGTCGACCACGACGCCAACCTCGCCGTGCTGTCCGTCGACACCGGCGACGCCCCCGCCGTCGAGGTCGCCGGCGAGACTCCCGGCCTGGGCGCCGCCGTCCTCGCCCTGGCCGACCCGGGCGGGCGTGGCCTGCGCGCCTCGCTGGGCTTCGTGACGAGCGCCGATCGCAGCCTGCGCGGTCCGCGCGGGCGGCGCCTCGCCGGTGCGATCGAGCACTCCGCGGCGCTGCCGCGCGGCTCTTCCGGCGGCCCGCTCGTCGACGCCGACGGCCGCGTCGTCGGCCTGAACGCCATCCGCCTCGAGGGCGGCCTGATCCTCGCCGTGCCCCTGGCCGCCGACCTCATCGAGCGCCTCGCGCGCGGCGAGCGCGTCGAGCCGCGCCGGCTGGGCATCGCGCTCGCCCCGCCCTACGTCGCGCGGCGCATGCGCCGCGCCGTCGGGCTGCCGGAGCGCGACGGCCTGCTCGTGCGCGGCGTACGCGACGGCTCCCCGGCCGATCGCGCCGGCGTGCGCCGCGGCGACCTGATCGTCGCGGTCAACGGCAGCGAGACCGACCGCCTCGACACGCTCCACGCCGCCGTCGACTCCGGCGCACCGACGCTCGAGCTCGGGCTCGTCCGCGGCGCCGAGGAGCTGACCGTCACGGTGGCCTTCGACGCCGACGTGCAGACCGTCTAGCACGCTCGACGACCGATAGCCTCCGGCGCCTGATGCAGGCCGTCGCCTTCCAGGCGCCGTACGAGGTCGCCGTCGTCGACAAGCCCGAGCCCCAGCTGCAGGCGCCCGACGACGCGGTCGTGCGCATCCGGGCCACCGGCGTGTGCGGCAGCGACCTGCACATCTTCCACGGGCGCATCCAGATCGAGCCCGGCTTCACGATCGGCCACGAGTACGTCGGCGAGGTCGTCGCCGCGGGCGACGCGGTGTCCGGCGTGGGGGTCGGCGACCGCGTGCTGGGCTGCTTCCAGGTCGCCTGCGGGACGTGCTGGTTCTGCCGCCGCGGCCACTACCACAAGTGCGACGGCTCGCGGACGTTCGGGCACGGCGCGACCCTGGGGGCGCTGCAGGGCACGCAGGCCGAGCTGGCGCTCGTCCCGCACGCCAACCTCACCCTGCGCAAGGTCCCCGACGGGCTCGGCGACGACGTCGCGCTGTTCGCCGGCGACGTCATGGGCACGGCCTACCACGCGACGCAGGCCGTGCGGCCGGGCGACAGCGTCGCCGTCCTCGGCCTCGGCCCCGTGGGGCTGTCCGCCGTGCAGACCGCGCTCATCGCCGGGGCCGCGCAGGTGATCGCCATCGACTCCGTCGAGGCGCGCCTCGAGATGGCGCGGACGTTCGGGGCTACCGCGGTCCACCTGACCGAGCAGTCGCCGCGCGACGAGGTGCGCCGGCTGACCGAGGGCCGCGGCGTCGACGTCGCCGTCGAGGCGGTCGGCGACCCGCGCGCGCTCGAGTCGGCGATCCGCCTCACGTCCAAGGCCGGCGTCGTCTCGGTCGTCGGCGTGTACGCCGAGCGCTGCGAGGTGCACATGGGCCTCGTCTGGATCAAGTCCCTGCAGCTGCACACCGGCCAGGCCAACGTGATCGGCCACCTCGACTCCGTCCTCGCCCTGCTCGCGTCGGGCCGCCTGGACCCGAGCCCGCTGGTCACCCACCACATGGCGCTCGCCGACGCGCCCGACGCCTACGCGCTCTATGACCGGCGCGAGGCGCTGAAGATCGTCCTCACCCCCTGATGGCTGATTCCACGACCCTCGCACCCGGCTGACCGCGCCTCGCGGCGCCGGATCGCCACCCGCCGGACCGGCCCGTACGCCAGGTACTGTGCCGGTCCGGCGGTCGGCGCCCGGCATCCGCGATCCACGGCCATCCGGGCACGACGGCCGCGGAATCAACCATCCAGGAGACCGCCCCATGGCCGCCACCGAGATCGCCGACCCCGTCCGCGAGTTCCTCGCCGCCGACGTCCACGAGCTGCTCATCGACGGCGAGCGCCGCCCCGCCGCCGGCGGGCGGACCTTCGACACGCCCGACCCGTCGACCGGCGAGCGCTTGGCGACCGTCAGCCACGCCGGGGCGGAGGACGTCGACCGCGCCGTCGGGGCCGCGCGGCGCGCGTTCGAGGAGGGCTCGGACTGGCGCAAGATGAGCGCCGCCGACCGCGGCCGGCGGATCGCCGCGCTGGCCGGGCTGCTCGACGCGCACGCCGACGAGCTCGCCCAGCTGGAGTCGCTGGACAACGGCAAGCCGGTCAAGTTCGCGCGCGCCGTCGACGTCGCCCAGGCGGTCGGCCACCTCGAGTACTTCGCCGGCTGGCCGACGAAGATCGAGGGCGGCGTCATCCCGGTCTCCGGGCGCGACGTGCTCTGCTACACGCAGCCCGAGCCGGTCGGCGTCTGCGGCCAGATCATCCCCTGGAACTTCCCGCTGCTGATGGCGGCCTGGAAGGTCGGTCCCGCGCTCGCCGCGGGCTGCACCACCGTCCTCAAGCCCGCCGAGCAGACCCCGCTCACCGCGCTGCGCCTCGGCGAGCTCGCCCTCGAGGCGGGCATCCCGCCCGGCGTGCTCAACGTCATCACCGGCGACGGCGAGACCGGCGCCGCGCTCGTCGCACACCCGGGCGTGGACAAGATCGCCTTCACGGGGTCGACCGCGGTCGGCCGCGAGATCGGCGCGCGCGCGGGGCGCGACCTCAAGCGCGTGACGCTCGAGCTCGGCGGCAAGTCGCCCAACATCGTGCTGCCCGACGCCGACGTCAAGCGCGCGGTCAAGGGCGCCTTCACCGGCATCTACTACAACAGCGGCCAGGCGTGCAACGCGGCGTCGCGACTCCTCGTCCCCAAGGAGCTGTTCGACGACGTCGTCGGCGCGCTGGCCGAACAGGCGCGCCAGACTGCGCCGGGCCCCGGCCTCGATCCCAAGACGTTCGTCGGGCCGCTCGTCTCCGCCGAGCAGCACGAGCGCGTCAGCGGCTACATCGAGGTCGGCCGCTCGGAGGCCGAGCTGGTCGCGGGCGGCGGCACTGATGCGGTCCCCACCCACCCCGGCGGCTACTACGTCGAGCCGACGCTCTTCACCACGACCGACGACACCGCGCGGATCGTGCGCGAGGAGATCTTCGGCCCGGTCCTCGTCGCGCAGCCCTACGAGTCGCTCGAGGAGGTCGCCCGCCGGGCCAACGACGGCGAGTACGGCCTGGCCGCCGGCGTGTGGACGCGCGACATCTCCAACGCCCACCGGCTCGCCCGTCTGCTGCGCGCCGGGTCGATCTACGTCAACACGTGGGGTCTCGTCGACTCCGCGGCGCCGTTCGGCGGCTTCAAGGCGTCGGGCATCGGCCGCGAGCACGGCCGCGCCGGCCTCGAGGCGTACCTCGAGCCCAAGTCGGTCTTCGTGCAGCTGTAGCGGGCGAACGAAGTTCGCTCAAGGTCAACGCGCCGTAGGCGCCGTAACCCGCTCAGCCCGGCGTGCTCGTCAGCGTGCAGCCGATGCGCGCGGCGGCGGTGGACGTCGAGCCGTCTGCGAACTTGAAGGTGCCCTGGAACGGCAGGCCGCCGCGCGGGCAGCTCGTCGGCGCCTCGATGTAGGAGATCGCGCCCCGGCGGGCCTGCACGAGCGTGTCGAAGGCGACCGGCGACGCGTCGGGCATGCCCGGGAGCGTCGGGATGCGGGGCACGTCGACGTCGAGGATGTAGCCGAAGCGGCCGGTCGCCGGCTTGATCGTGCCGCTGAACACCATCTGGGTGGTGATCGGCGTCGTTGTGCGGGCGAGGAAGAGCAGCGTGCGGCCGGCGCCCTTCTTGGGGCCGTTGAAGACGTCGATGGTGGCCGTCACCGGGTCGGGGAAGATCGGCAGCACCGAGACCTTCGAGGTCCCCTTGCCGATGTGCGATCCGGCCGGGCAGCCGTCGGGCGCCCTGGCCGCCGCGAGCCGCTTGGGGTTGCAGGCCGGGAAGGCGCCGAAGTTCGTCTTCGCGCCGCGCGGGAACTTGATCTGCAGGTGGCGCAGCGGCGGTGGCTGCGTGCCGTCCGGGTTGGCGATCGTCACGCCGACGCCGACGCCGATCGACCACGGCTTGCCCTTCGGCTGGTTGAGCAGCGTGGCGGTGACGGTCAGCGTGGTGGTCGGCGCGGCGCTCGCTGGGGCGGCGACGAGAAGTGCGCCGGCGACGACGGGGAGGAGGGCATGCGTCACGCGTCCGTGCACGACGTGATCGACCCTATGCCCCCAAAGCCGGTGACTGCAAGTGGCGGCTGGAACGAGCGACCGCCTCGGTGCGGTTCTCTGCGCCGAGCTTGCGCAGGATCTGGCGCACGTGGGTCTTGACCGTGGTCTCCGAGACGGCCAGGCGCGCGGCGATCGCCGCGTCGGGCGCGCCGCCGGCCATCAGCCGCAGGACCTCGAGCTCGCGCCGCGTGAGCGCCGCCTCCGCCGGCGGGTCGGGCGGCGACTGGTCGCCCGGCCGCGCGATCGCCGCCAGCGTGGCCAGGTACAGCAGCGGCGCCGCCGCCGTCGCGAACGTCCACAGCAGCTCGCGGTCGAGCTCGTCGAGGGGCGGGCCGTCGCGGCGGTCGCCGTAGAGCAGCGCGATCGTGCGGTCGGGGTGCACGAGCGGCGCGATCGCGAGCGCGCTCACGCCGGCGAAGGTCACAAGCGGCCGGCGGGCGGGCGGCTCGTCAGCGGGCTCGTGGACGAGCAGCGGCTCGCCATGCCGGGCGACCGCGGCCTCGAGCCGGCAGTCGGCCAGCCGGGCGCTCGGCGCGCGCACCCAGTCGGCCGCCCGTGCGGGGCGCTCGCCGTCGAAGGCGGTGGCGGGCACGAGCTCGTCGTCGCGGACGACGACCAGGACCGTCCGGTCGAGCGCGCAGGCGCGCGCGGCCTCGGCAGGGAGCGCTGCGAGCAGGTCGGCGAGCAGCAGCGGCGCGAGGCGCGAGCGCGCCGCCTGGATGTCGCGCAGGCGCTGGGAAGTGTCGGGACGGCGGGCAGAGATCATTCGTGACCACGGGTCCGGCGCCCTGCCGCGCCTGGGCTGAAGTCTAGAGCGACGTCAGGAACTGAGGTGCCGATCGGCGTCCCTGCCGAGGACGCAGGGAGCGTGTCGTGCTCGGCACTCGAGCGACCGAGGACAATGGCAGGGGCGCCGAGGGCCCCTCAGGACTTCGGCGCCCACTGGGCTTCCGCGAGGTCGCCCTCGGGCAGCCCGGCCGGCGTCGGCACCTCGGGCGTGTCGCGCAGGTACCACTCGGCGTCGAGCGCTGCCTGACAGCCGGACCCCGCCGCGGTGACCGCTTGGCGGTACGTGTGGTCGACGAGGTCGCCGGAGGCGAAGACGCCCGGCTTGTTCGTCCGCGTCGAGCGGCCCTGGACGATCACGTAGCCCTCGTCGTCGGTGTCGAGCTGGCCGCGGACGATCTCCGACTGCGGCTCGTGGCCGATCGCGATGAACGCGCCGTCCATCGGCAGCTCCTCGGTCTCGCCGGTCTCGACGTTGCGCAGCGTCGCGTGGCCCAGCGCTCCCCCCTCGGCGGGGTGGAACTCCTCGACGACGTACGGCGTCTTGAACTCGAGGTTCTCGATCCCCCGGGCGCGATCGATCATGATCTTCGAGGCGCGGAACTCGTCGCGACGGTGCACGACGACGACCTTCTCGGCGAACTTCGACAGGAAGATCGCCTCCTCCATCGCGGAGTCGCCGCCGCCGACGACGATCGTCTGCTTGTCCTTGAAGAACGCGGCGTCGCAGGTGGCGCAGTAGCTCACGCCGCGGCCCGACAGCTCGGTCTCGCCGCGGCACTCGAGCTTCTTGTGCTCGGCGCCCATGGCGAGGATCACCGTGCGCGACTCGTAGAGGTCGTCGCCGACCCAGACCTTGTGTACGCCGCCGGGCTCGTCGGCGAGCTCGACCTTGGTCGCCTGGTCGGTGACGAACTGCGTGCCGAAGCGCTCGGCCTGGTCGCGCATGATCTGCATCAGCTCCGGTCCCATGATCCCGTCGCGGAAGCCGGGGTAGTTCTCGACCTCGGTCGTCTGCTGCAGCAGCCCGCCCCAGAAGAAGCCCTCGATGACGAGCGGCTTGAGGTTGGCGCGCGACGTGTACAGGGCGGCCGTGTAGCCGGCGGGGCCCGAGCCGATGATGATGACGTTCTCCATACGCTTTACAAAGTATAGTGCCTGGGCCCGGACGTTACGCGAACCGGATGTTCGCGCAAGCGAGACGGATCTCGCCTTACGCGCGGGCCTGTGCCTGTGCCTGGGCCGTCGCTCGCGCGCTGCGCCACCCGGACACCGTGCGCCGCAGCTGGAAGTAGGCGATCGCGCCGGGCAGCGTCGGCAGCCAGAAGGCGAAGCCGCGGTAGACGAGCACGGCGATGACCGCGAGGCCGGCGTTGACGTCGAAGGCGATGAACGTGCCGATCATGCCGCCGTCGACGCCGCCGATCCCGCCGGGCAGCGGCAGCGTGTTGGCCAGCATGCCGACGTAGTAGGCCATGACGACGACCGCCCACGGCGGCGCCTCGCCGAAGGCGTGGAAGCACGCCCACAGCGTGGCGATGTCGAAGCCCCACCACAGCACGGCGCCCAGCACGCCCGCCTCGCGCGCGACGATGAGCCGCACCGCGGTGCGCAACCCGCTGGCCGCCGACGCCGGGGCGGTGACCGCCTTGCTCATCAGCCGCGCAACGCGCCCGCCGCGGTGCGCCCAGTGCTCCAGCCGGCGCTCGACGTCACGCGGCAGCAGGCAGACGAGCGCGGCGACGCCGATCGCCACGGCGCCGAAGATCGCCGGCACGACCGTGAAGCCGAACGGCGCCGACCCGGGGAACAGGCCGATGCGCAGGCCGAGCCCGTCGACGATCAGCGCGAGCATGTAGACGACGTAGAGCAGCACGAGGAAGGCGACCATCCGGCAGGCGACCACGCGCGCCTCCATCCCGGAGCGGCGCAGCGCCCACGCGGTGAGCGCGATGCCGCCCGCGCCGGCCGCCGCGAACAGTCGCGTCGCCGCCAGGCCGGCCATGCTGATCTCGTAGCTGGCCTTCCAGTCGATCCGCGTGTCGCCGCGCACGAAGACCGTCCGGAACAGCCAGACGTACCCGAAGAACGAGACCGCCTCGAAGAGCAGCGCGATGGCCAGCCACCACGGGTCGCCCTGGTTGAGGCGGTGCCACGTCTCCTTCAGGCCGGCCAGCCGGGGCAGGACGAAATAGAGCAAGGCGATCGCCGAGGCGACGAAGAGGGCGAAAAGCAGCGCGCGGCGGCCCGTCAGCCCCAGACGGGGCATCTCCTCGTCGTCTTGGCCCATGGCGCCCGGCGCGCGCCGGTCGTCGGTCGCGGCAGGCACGGAGGTCACGCGTGCGCCCTCGCCTCGATCTCGGCCACGGCGCGCGAGGCGCGCGAGAGCAACGGGCCCGCAGGCCGCTCGAGCCGCCGGACAGCGAGCGTCAGCGCCCCGCCGGCGAGCAGGTCGACGACGTAGTGCTCGCCGAGGTGCACGAGCGCGAAGCCGAGCGTGATCGCGTAGCCGAAGCCGAGCGCGCCCTCGACCGGGCCGATGTCGGCGAGCAGCAGGGCGGCCATGAGAGAGGTGGCGAAGTGCAAGGACGGCATGGCGGCGAGCGGATTGCCTCCGAGGAAACTGTAAAGCGGCTCCCAGCGCTCCCTCCAGAACAGCTCGCCGTGCTCGACCATCAGCCGCCGCAGCGCGGGGTCGGCGGTGATCGCGCCGTTGCGCGCCGCGTACCAGGGCGGGGCGGTCGGCAGCACCCAGTAGACGATCACGCCGAGGTCGTAGACGGCGTACATGAGCGCCGCGCCGCGAGGGAAGCGGTCGCGGTGGAAGGCCAGCAGGTAGGCGATGGTTCCGTGCGGCACCAGGAACCAGAGCCAGTGCGCCCAGACGAGCACCGCGTCCAGGCGCGTCGTCACCCCGGGCCGCGACAGCGCCCGCTGCAGGCGCACGCCGGGCAGCTCGCCGAAGCCCAGGACGCGGTCGATCAGCACGGGGTAGCGCACGCGCACGCGGCGCTCGAGCGCCTCCGGGTCGTCGTGGGGCATCTCGTAGAGCGCGAGGTAGGCCCACATGTGCAGCGCAACAGTGAAGACGTCGCGCGTGCGCGAGCGCCGGACGGCGACGCACAGGGCGACGGGCGCCGCGTAGGCGGCGACGGCGACGGCGGGCGGGCGCAGGCGCAGGCGCCGGCGCAGCGCGGGGGCGGCCACCCCGGCGGCGACGACGCCCCACGCCGCCGCCTTCATGGCGCGGCTCCGGGGCACGGCGGGCCGAGGATATGCGCAGAGGCGGTCGAGCCTCAGGCGACCCGGGCCGCCGCCGCCTCCTCGACCAGCGCCGAGATGAGCCGGCTGCGCTCGTCGGCCTCCGGATGCCACTGCACGCCCAGGGCGAAGCGGCGGTCCGGGATCTCGACCGCCTCGGGCAGGTCGTCGAGCATCGAGCGCCCGGTGACCACGAGCCCCTCGCCGAGGCGGTCGACGCCCTGGTGGTGGTGCGACTTCGTGACGTGGACCTCCTCGCCCGCCGCGCGTGCCGCGAGTGACCCGGGCTCCAGCTCGACGTCGTGGTCGGAGTTCGCGAACGAGCCGATCACGCGCCGGTGCTCGCCGTGGCCGACGACGTCGGGGAGGTGCTGGTGCAGCGTGCCCCCCAGCGCCACGTTGATCAGCTGCATCCCGCGGCAGATGCCGAGCAGCGGCATGTCGCGCTCCAGCGCGCGGCGGGCCAGCGCGATCTCGATCGTGTCGCGCTCGGGCACGGTCCGCTTGGTCTCCGGATGGCGCTCCGCGCCGTAGAACTGCGGATCGACGTCGACGCCGCCGGCGAGCAGCAGGCCGTCGATGAGGTCGAGCGCCTGGTCGGGGTCGGTCACCCAGTCTGGGTCGGCCGGGAGGATCACCGCCGCGCCGCCTGCGCGGTGGACCGCGTCGACGTAGCTGCGGTTCAGCACGTGCGCCGGCTCGTCCCAGGCGCCCCAGCGGGCACGCTCGATCGGCGAGGGGATGCCGATCAATGGACGGGCCATAGGACCACACTACCCCGCAGGCGTACGATCGCCCCGAGATGGCCGCGCTCGCCGCTCTGCTCGCCGTTCTGCTCGCGGCCGCGGTGCTCCTCGCGCTGCGAGCTCGCGCTCGCGGGCGTGAGGCGCGCGCGCAGGCGGCCGAGGCGGCCGAGCGCGCGCGCGAGGCGTCGCTCGTCGCCGCGGTGGCGCGGCGCCTGCTGCACCACGGCGCGCTCGCCCCGCAGCTGGGGTGGATCGGCGCCCGGGTCGCCGAGGCGCTCGGGGCCGAGTCGGCGCGGATCGAGTTCGCCTCGGTCCCGTCCGCGCGGCCCGGCGAGCGCACGGTGCGCCTGCCGCTTGAGGGCCAGTCGGCGTGGCTGTACGCGACCGGCGGCGCTGATCCCGCCCGCGTCGCCGAGCCGCTGGCGGGCATCATGGACGTCGCGTTGGAGCGCCAGCGCCTCGACTCGCTCGAGGCGAAGGCCGAGGCCGCGGTGCGCGGCAACATCGCCAAGACCGCGGTCCTGCACGTCGTCGCCCACGACCTGCGCCCGCTCGTCCATGCGGTGGCCGACGCCGCGGAGGCGCTGCCCGCGCGCGACGAGCAGTGGCAGGCGCTGCGGGCCCCGGTTGTGCGCGCGGTGCGCCTCGTTGACGACCTGGTCGACCTGTCGCGCCTGGAGTCGGGCACGCTGCGCACGTCACCGGACAGCGTCGACCTGCACGAGGTCGTCGCCGCGGCCGCCGAGCACGCGCGCATCGCGCGGGGCGATCACGCGATCGATCTCGAGCTGCCCGCCGACCTCCCCGCAGTGACGGCCGATCGCGCCCAGCTCGAGCGGGTGTTCGGCAACCTGCTCGAGAACGCGGTGAGGTTCTCGCCGCCCGACGCGCCGGTGCGCGTCACGGGCGGAGCCGCCGGCGGGCGGGCCACCGTGCGGGTCATCGACCGCGGCCCGGGCATCCCGGCGGGCCAGCGCGCTCGCGTCTTCGAGCCGTTCTTCCAGGGACGCCTGTCGGACGAGGGCGGCGGGCTCGGCCTCGCGCTCTCGCTCGGGCTTGTCGAGGCCAACCGCGGTCGGCTGGTCTTGCAGTCCGGCCCCGACGGCGAGACCGCGTTCGCGGTCAGCCTGCCGCTCGCCGGCGCCCCCGGATGACGTCATCCAGTTAGGGTCCGGCGCCCATGGAAACGATCGATCTGCAGATCGCCGACGGCGTGGGGACGATCCTCCTCAACCGGCCGGAGAGCCTGAACGCCTGGAACCGCCAGTTCGGCGACGAGCTGCTCGAGGCCGTCCGCCGGGTCACCGACGACGACGCGGTTCGAGCGGTCTGCGTGCGGGGCGCGGGGCGCGCCTTCTCCTCCGGCGCGGACCTGCGCGACAACATCACCGGCCAGGAGCTCACGCCCGAAGGCCACCCGGACGTCCGGACGCGGCTGCACGAGGTCTACCACCCGATCATCGTCGGGCTGCGGCGGATGCCCAAGCCCGTGGTCGCCGCCGTCCACGGCCCGGCCGTCGGCATCGGGTGCTCGCTCGCTCTCGCCTGCGACCTCATCGTGGCCAGCGAGTCGGCCTACTTCATGCTCGCCTTCGTGAACATCGGCCTGGTCCCGGACGGCGGCTCCTCGGTGTTCGTCCCCGCGCGTGCGGGGATGGCCCGCGCGGCGGAGATGGCGATGCTCGGCGAGCGCGTGCCGGCGGCGCGCGCGCTCGACTGGGGGCTGATCAACCGCGTCGTGGCCGACGACGCGTTCGACGACCATGTCCGCGCCCTGACCGAGGGCCTCGCGGCGGGACCGACGCGGTCCTACGCGGGGACCAAGCGCCAGCTCAACAACTGGCTCTACGCGCGCATGGACGAGCAGCTCGAGCTCGAGGCCGACATCCAGCAGGAGATGGCCGCCACCGGCGACTTCGCCGAGGGCGTCACCGCGTTCATCCAGAAACGAGCGGCCGGCTTCCGCGGCGCGTGACCCCGGCAGTCGCGCCTCGCCGGCCCGCACCGCTGTGTGCCGGGGACCCCCGCCCTGGCGAGGCGACCCCCGGCTTTCCCGACTAAGATGCCGCGCGCTTTGCGAGCCCCGCGCCGCCACAAGGGTCTTCTCGTCGCCGTTGCGGCGGCAGCCGTGGCGGCGCTCGCGCTGGCGCCGGCGGCCGTGGCGGACGTGCTCACGCCCGATCACGGCGGCTCGCCGAACGCCGACCGGATCAACACGCTCTACACGGTCGTCCTCGTCCTGGCGGCGATCATCTTCGTGGGTGTCGAGGGCGCGCTGCTCTACTCGATGGTCAAGTTCCGCGCGCGCAAGGGCGCGGTCGCCGCGCAGATCCGCGGCAACACGCGTCTCGAGGTCGGGTGGACGATCGGCGCGGCCGCGATCCTCGTCGTCCTCGCCGGCGTGACCTTCGCGCTGCTGCCCAGCATCCGCGACCCCGAGAACTCCGACGCCAACGGCTTCCGGGCGTCCAACGGCGGCATCCTCTACGCGGCCGGCCCGACCAAGCGCCTGCCGCCCAACGGCCGCTCGCTGAACATCTGCGTCAACGGCCAGCAGTACATCTGGCGCTACACGTATGGGACGCGCTGCAAGGACCAGCCGCTGAACTCGGTCTTCTCCTACGAGGAGATGGTCGTCCCGACCGGCACGACGGTCACGCTCGACATCGTCGCCCAGGACGTCGCGCACTCGTGGTGGATCCCCAAGCTCGGCGGCAAGTTCGACGCGGTCCCGGGCTACACGAACTACACGTGGTTCAAGATCCCGCACGGGATGGAGGGCAAGATCTTCCGCGGCCAGTGCGCCGAGCTGTGCGGCCGCAACCACGCGAACATGGTCGCCCACGTCAGGGCGGTCTCCCCCGCCGACTTCGAGCAGTACCTGGCCAGCAAGAAGGCCCAGATCGAGGCCGCCGACGCGGCGGCCGCGGGCAGCCGGGCCAAGCTCGAGCGCAACCCGCAAGGCAACCCCTAGACCGCTTCGATGGCCGCCACCGAGATCGCTCCGACCACCGCCCTGCCCGCCGTCCCGCAGATCGTCGCCCACGACGTCCGGCCCGAGCCGCGTGGCTGGACGAGCTGGATCACGACCACCGACCACAAGCGGATCGGGATCCTCTACCTCGTCACGACGTTCGCGTTCTTCCTGATCGGGGGCGTCGAGGCGCTGATGATGCGCCTGCAGCTGGGCGCTCCGGACAACACGCTGCTGGAGCCGCAGACCTTCAACCAGCTGTTCACGATGCACGGCACGACGATGATCTTCCTCTTCGTCGTGCCGGTCTGGGCGGGGTTCGGCAACTACTTCGTGCCGCTGATGATCGGCGCGCGGGACATGGCCTTCCCGCGCCTGAACGCGCTCGGCTACTGGCTGCTGCTGGCCGGCGGCATCGTCTTCTACGCGACGATGTTCTTCAACCCGCCCGAGGCCGGCTGGACCATGTACCCGCCGCTGTCCTCGAGCGCGTACCTGCCCAACGCCGGCGTCGACGGGTGGATCTTCCTCATCCACCTCACCGGCATGTCCTCCCTGATCGGCTCGATCAACTTCTACGCGACGATCGCCAACATGCGCGCGCCCGGGATGGGCTGGGGGCGCCTGCCGCTGTTCGTGTGGGCGGTCCTCGTGTACTCGATCCTGCTGATCCTCGCCCTGCCAGTCGTCGCGGGCGCGGTGACGCTGCTGCTCACCGACCGGCACTTCGGGACCCACTTCTACGATGCGACGAACGGCGGCTCGCCCCTGCTGTGGCAGCACCTGTTCTGGTTCTTCGGCCACCCCGAGGTCTACATCATGATCCTGCCGGGGTTCGGCGCCGTGTCGGAGATCCTGCCGGTCTTCGCGCGCAAGCCGATCTTCGGCTACAAGGCCGTCGCCGCGGCGACCGTGGTCATCGCCTTCCTCGGCCTGCTGGTCTGGGCGCACCACATGTTCTCGACGCCGAGCCCGACGGTGGTGCTCGTCTTCTTCATGATGAGCTCGTTCCTCATCGCGGTGCCCACCGGCGTGAAGATCTTCAACTGGATCGCCACGCTCTGGCGCGGCACGATCGACTTCAAGACACCGCTGTGGTTCTGCTGCGCGTTCATCGCGCAGTTCCTCATCGGCGGGATCACCGGGATCTTCCTGGCGATCTTCCCGGTCGACTGGCAGCTGACCGACACCTACTACGTCGTCGCCCACTTCCACTACGTGCTCATGGGCGGCGCGGTCTTCACGGTCTTCGCCGCGACCTACTACTGGTTCCCGAAGATCACCGGGCGGCTGCTGAGCGAGGGGCTGGGCAAGCTGTCGTGCCTGCTGATGTTCATCGGGTTCAACACGACGTTCCTGGTCCAGCACTCGATGGGCCTGTCGGGCATGCCGCGGCGCATCTACGAGTATCCGGACATCGGCCACCTGCACCTCTACAACCTGATCTCGACGATCGGCTCGTTCATCCTCGGGCTCGGGATCCTCGTCTCGGTGATCAACTTCCTGCGCTCGACCAGGCGCGGGGTCGTCGCCGGGCCCGACCCGTGGAAGGGCAACACGCTGGAGTGGTTCACCTCCTCGCCGCCGCCGGTGAACAATTTCGACATCGTCCCGCGCGTGCGCTCGGTGGAGCCGATGAAGGACATCCGCCGCGAGATCGACCGGCGCACTGGCCGCACCGGCGCGCCTGCGGCGCCGGCGCCCGAGTCGCTGGTGCGCTGACGTGACCGGCCCGCGCGCCACGTTGACCGCGATCCCGGCGCCGGTCGCTTCGGTCGTCGCCGACTACGTCGCGCTGACCAAGCCGAAGGTCCAGTCGCTGCTGCTGCTCACGACCGTCGCGGCGATGGAGATCGCCGGCGACCCCTCGCTGTCGCTCATCGCGGCGACGTGCCTGGGCGGCTATCTGAGCGCGGGCGGGGCGGGCGCGGTCAACCACTGGTTCGACCGCGATCTCGACGCGCGGATGGCGCGGACCGCCTCGCGCCCGGTGGCCTCCGGGCGCATCTCGCCGCGCGCCGCGCTCGTCTTCGGCTGCGCGCTGTCGGCGCTGTCCTTCGCCTGGCTGACGGCCGCGGTCAACGTGCTCGCGGCGGCGCTGGCGCTGTCGGGCTTCCTCGGCTACACGCTCGTCTACACGATGTGGCTCAAGCGCCGCACGCCGCAGAACATCGTGATCGGGGGCGCGGCGGGCGCGGTGCCGCCGCTGGTCGGCTGGGCCGCGGTGACCGGCGGGCTCGACGGCACGGCGCTGTACCTGTTCGCGATCGTCTTCTTCTGGACGCCGCCGCACTTCTGGGCGCTGTCGCTGCTGATGAAGGACGAGTACGCGAAGGTCGGCGTGCCGATGCTGCCGGTCGTCCGCGGCGAGGCCGAGACGCGCCGGCAGATCGTCCTCTACGCGCTGCTGCTCTACGCGGTCAGCCAGCTGCCGTTCTGCGCCGGCGGCTTCGGCGTCGGCTACCTCGTGGCCTCGCTGGCGCTCGGGGCGACGTTCATCGCCGGCGCCGTGCGCCTGTGGCGCCGCGCCGACCGGCGTGCGGCGCTGTGGCTGTACCTGTTCTCGCTCGCCTACCTGGCGCTGCTCTTCGTGGCCATGGTGGCGGACGCCAGGCTTCTCTAGACTCCCGCGCGCCTCATGGACCGCCGCCTCGCCCGCCGCAACATCCGCACCGCGCTGATCGCCGCGGCGGTCGTCCTCTTCATGTTCGGGATGACGTTCGTCGCCGCGGCGCTCTACATCTCGTGAGTCCGCTCGATCCCGAGGTCCCGCCGGTCGGCGAGGAGGTCCACCTCCCCGGCCCGTCACTGCTGCCCTTCCTGCTCGCCTGCGCGATCACCGCCGGCATCGTGGGCATCACGCTCGGCTTCGTCTTCTACGTCCCGGGCATCATCGTGGCGCTCGTGGTGATCGTGCGCTGGGTGCGCAGCACGCAGCGCGAGATCGAGGAGCTCCCTCTCGAGCACCACTGAGCGGCCGCGGCGCGCGCCGCGGCCGCCCCGCTACGCCGCCGCGGACGCGGGGACTTCGCAGATCGAGCCGTCGTCGGTCCAGCAGCGCACGATGTCGCGCATCGAGACCACGCCGGCGATGTCGCCGCCCTCGACCACGATCAGGTGGCGGAAGCCGCCCTTGATCATCGCCACCGCCGCCTCCTCGAGCGACCACGCCGGCGACGCGACCACGAGTTCGGCCGTCAGGTGGTCGGCGACGCGCTCCTGGGCGGGGTCCTGGCCCTTGGCCACGGACTCGAGGAGGTCGCGCTCGGTGAGGATGCCCGGGCCGGGGGTCTCGGGGTCGATGACGACCGCCGCGCCGACCTTGCGCTCGGCCATGAGCCTGGCCGCCGCCCGCAACGTGTGGCCGGGGCCGATGGTCAGGACGACATCGCTCATGCCGTCGCGAACATGCATCCTTGGCTACCCCCTCGTTTCAATTGTCACGAGCACTGGCAACGCTACCAGACGCGGCTCGAAGACCTCCTCCCGAGCGGCGCCGGACAGCCCTGACACGCGGCGAACGTGCCGGCTTGCCGTCCGTCGCTCGGCGTGAATAGGGTTCCGTGCTCGATGAGGGACCAAGGGGTGGCCAGCGGTGGGTAGCAGGCGCGGGCAATGGGTGCTCGGCGCCGTCCTGATCGCGTCGGCGGTCGGGATCGCGCTCGGGCTGTCCATCCACTGGTTCCCGCCTGCCGGCTCGACGCAGGCGGACAAGATCGACACGCTCTACGACGTCCTGATCATCGCGTCGGTGCCCGTCTTCGTGCTCGTCGTGTCGATCATCGTCTTCTCGGTGATCTTCTTCCGGATGCGCCCGGGGCAGGAGCTCGAGGACGGGCCGCCGATCCACGGCAACACGCGCCTGGAGGTCGTCTGGACCGCGCTGCCCGCGGCGCTCATCGCCGGGCTGTGCACGTACGCGTACGTCGTCCTGCGCGACATCGAGAAGAAGCCCACGGCGGCGCAGGCGGCGACGCGCGAGATGAAGGTCAAGGTCTTCGGCGAGCAGTTCGCCTGGACGTTTGTGTACCCCAAGGACGTGGCCGGCAGCGAGCTGACGACGACCCAGCTCTACCTGCCGATCGGGCGCCCGGTCGACTTCCGCCTGCGGTCCAAGGACGTCATCCACGACTTCTGGGTGCCGGCCTTCCGCCTGAAGATGGACGCGGTGCCGGGCATCGAGACCCACTACCGCATCACCCCCAAGCGGCTCGGGAACTACCAGATCGTCTGCGCCGAGCTGTGCGGCCTCGGCCACGCCGCGATGCGCAACTCGGTCACCGTGGTGACGCCGGCGCGCTTCAAGCAGTGGCTGCAGCAGCAGACCAAGCCGGCGGCGCCGTCGGGCGCCGCGCCCGCCCAGGTGGCGGCGGCCGGCCGCAAGCTGTTCGCGGACAACGGCTGCAGCGGCTGTCACACGCTCAAGGACGCAGGGTCGACGGCGCAGGTCGGCCCCGACCTCGACAAGTTCCTCAAGGGCAAGCCCGACGCGTTCATCCAGCAGTCGATCGTCAAGCCCGACGCCTTCATCGAGAAGGGGTACAAGCCGGGCATCATGCCGCCAAACTTCGGCCAGACCTTGTCCAAGGACGACATCAAGACGCTCGTGGCCTACCTCAAGGAGGTGACACGCTGATGGCGGTGACCGCCCCCGCGACCCCGGTCCACGCGGGCAGCCCGCGCGACGAGCGGCCGATCTGGCGGCGGCCGAACCTGCTGCGGGCGGCGCTCATGTTCCTGGTCGGCGCCGCCTTCGCGTACGTCCTCGTCGGCGTGCTGCGGACGGTCAACCACTACCCGAACAAGTGGGACGACTGGAACGCGATCCTGCAGGTGGGCCTGATCGCCGCCCCGATGTTCTTCCTCGTCGGGCTGGGCGCGTTCGACTACTGGTTCTACTGGGCGGCGGGCAAGCCGACGCGCCCCGAGGACCACTCGGGCCACGGCGCCTACTCGTGGCGCGACTACTTCCGCGTGAACACGGACCACAAGGTCATCGGGATCCAGTACACGGTCCACTCGTTCGTGTTCCTGCTGATCGGCGGCATGTTCGCGATGCTCATGCGCGCCGAGCTCGCCCAGCCGGGCATGCAGTTCGTCAGCCCGGGCGCCTTCAACGGGCTGTTCAGCGTCCACGCGTCGCTGCTGATCTTCCTGTTCATCATCCCGGTCTTCGCGGGGCTGGCGAACTTCGTGCTGCCGCTGATGATCGGGGCGCCGGACATGGCGTTCCCGCGGCTGAACGCCCTGTCGTTCTGGCTGCTGCCGATCGCCGGGATCATGATGCTGGCGTCCTTCCTGGCGCCGGGCGGGTCGTTCGCGACCGGCTGGACGGCCTACGCGCCGCTCTCTACGACGGCGCCGATCGGGCAGGTCTTCTTCACGATGGGCGTGCAGTTCGCGGGCGCCTCGTCGATCGCCACCGCGCTGAACTTCCTGGTGACGATCATCACGATGCGCGCGCCCGGGATGAGCTTCTTCCGCATGCCGCTGCTCGTGTGGGCGAACTTCTCGACGTCGCTGCTCGTCGTCATCGCGACGCCGTTCATCGCCGCGTCGCAGTTCTTCGTCCTGCTCGACCGCGCGCTGGACTTCAACTTCTTCAACGCGGCCAAGGGCGGCGACGTGCTGATGTACCAGCACGTCTTCTGGTTCTACTCCCACCCGGCCGTCTACATCATGATGCTGCCGGGCTTCGGGATCATCTCCGAGGTCCTCGCCGTGAAGGCGCGCAAGCCGATCTTCGGCTACCGGATGATGGCCTTCTCGCTGCTGGCCATCGTGGTGCTCGGCTTCACCGTGTGGGCGCACCACATGTTCGTCTCGGGCATGCAGGCGTGGATCCGCGTCCCGATGATGATCACCACGGCGATCATCGCGGTGCCGACCGGGATCAAGATCTTCTCGTGGCTCGCGACCCTGTGGCGAGGGGTGCTCCGATTGGACACGCCCATGCTCTTCGCCCTCGGGTTCATCACGATGTTCACCCTGGGCGGGATCTCGGGCGTGATGCTGGCGATGATCCCGTTCACGATCCACGTGAGCGACACGTACTTCATCGTCGCCCACATCCACTACGTGCTCTTCGGCGGATCGCTGTTCACGATCTTCGCGGGCGTCTACCACTGGTTCCCGAAGATGACGGGCCGGATGTTCGACGAGAGCCTGGGCAAGCTGCACTTCTGGACGACGTTCATCGCGTTCAACCTCACCTTCGGGCCGATGCACCTCATCGGCATCCAGGGGATGCCGCGGCGCGTCGCCGACTACGCCGAGCAGTTCGCGGGATGGAACCTGGCGATCTCGATCGCCTCGTTCGTGCTCGGGCTGTCGACGCTCGTCTTCGTCTACAACATGGTCGCCTCGTGGCGCGGCGGGCCGCGCGCGCCGGCGAACCCGTGGCGGGCGCTGACGCTCGAGTGGCAGGTCTCGTCGCCCCCGCCGGTGTTCAACTTCGACGCGGTGCCGACGGTCGTCGGTGGTCCCTACGAGTACGGCGTCCCGGGGGCGGTGCACGGGGTGTTCCGCGAGCCCAAGGTCCCGGCCACGACCGGTGCGCCGACGGTGGCGCAGCCGCATTAGGAGGGCTTCGACGATGGCACGAGTGCTGGTGGTGGCGAACGAGACGCTCGGCGGGCGCGCGCTGGCCGCGAAGGCGCGCGAGCTCAAGGACGCGGATCCCGGCCTGCAGATCGTCATCTGCGTCCCGCGGACCAACCCGAGGTTCGGCAACATCATCTACGACGAGGCCGTCTACGGGGCGGCCCAGGTGCGCGTCGACCTCGCCCGCGTGGGCCTGCGCGAGCAGATGGGCATCGAGTCGGTCGGCGAGGTCGGCGACCCCGACCCTTACACGGCGGCGATGGACGCCGTGCGCGAGTGGCGCCCCGACCGGATCGTCGTCTCGACCAAGCCGGCGACGTCGTCGGGGTGGCTGAAGCGCGACCTCATCGAGCGCATCGAGGATGCGACCGGGCTGCCCGTCGACCACGTCATCGTCGACATCGAGAGCGAGGGCCTGCCGTACCACGAGACGCTCGTCGTCGCCAACCGCACGACGAGCTCGCCCGCGCTGCTCAACCGGATCCGCGAGCTCAGCAGCCAGGACAGCCCCCACCTGTTCGTCATCGTCGTCCCGCAGGAGGGCGGCACGGGCAAGGACTTCCTGGCCGCGCGCGGGCGCCTCGGCCAGATGCTCGACATCCTTCGCCGCGAGCACGTGATGGTCGCCGGGATGGTCGCCGACCCCGATCCCTACACGGCGACCATGCAGGGCCTGCAGTTCTTCCACGCCGACAACATCATCATCTCGACGCTCGGCGCCGAGCGCTCGGGCTGGCTGCGGGCCGACCTGGTGGAGCGCGTGCGGCGGGCGACCAACTGCACGGTCGAGCACGTCGTCGCCGAGCAGTCCGCGTCGTCCGGCACGGAGGTCCCCGCCTGATGGAAGCCGCCGCCCTCGCGCACGCCGAGCACCACGGGCCGCCGCCCGCCAACCGCTCGTCGCGGGTGGACCCGCAGGTGCTGGGGATGCTCCTTTTCATCATCAGCGAGGTGATGGTCTTCGGGGCCTTCTTCACGGCCTACTTCTTCATCCGGGTCGTGCAGGGCGATCACTGGTTCCCCGTCGACGGCAAGGACCTGCCGAAGGTCATCGCGGGCTTCAACACGGTGATCCTGGTGTCGAGCTCGTTCACGATGCACTGGGCGCTCGAGGGCGCCAAGCGCGGCAACCGCATGGCCCTGCAGGCGGGCATCCTGACCACGTTCCTGCTGGGCTTCACGTTCCTCTTCATCCAGGTCAACGAGTACGTGCACATCGGCTTCGCGCCGCACGACTTCGCCCAGGGATCGATCTTCTACGGCCTCACCGGCCTGCACGGCGCGCACGTCTTCATCGGGCTGACGCTGCTGCTGTTCACCAACATCCGCGCCTTCCGCGGCCACTTCACGCCCCAGGAGCACCGCGGCGTCGAGGTGCCGGGGATCTACTGGCACTTCGTCGACATCATGTGGATCGTCGTGTTCACGACGGTCTACATCCTGTGATCAACCCGCTGCGCTCCGAGGCGGAGGCGTTCCGCTTGCTGCTCTACGTCGGGGCGGTCGCGCTGGCGATCGTGGTCGTCGTGCTGCTCATCCGCGCGCTGTTCTGAGCGCGCTCGGTCGCCGACCGCTCAGCGGACGGTCAGCTTGCCCGACATGCCCGCCGCGCGGTGGCCGGGCACGGTGCAGAAGTAGTCGTACGTGCCGGGCTTGAGGGTGACCTTGAACTGCACGGTGCCCTTCGGCGTGACCGGGGCCTTGCCGCTGACGCCGTTGCCCGACACCGCGATGTCGTGCGGCGTGCCGGAGTCGTTCTTCATCTTGATCGTCACAGGACCGGGCTTGGCCGTGGCCTTCTTGGTCACGTAGGCGAGCTGGCCCGTCGGGTCCGCGTCGATCTCGAGGACGCCGGCCTTCTCGACCGCGGGCTTGCCGGCGCCCGCGGCCTTGACCGCCTCGGCGAGGATCCCGGCGTCCTTGCCGGGCTTGGCGGCGACCGTGGCCACGTAGGCCGCGACGTCGGACGCGTCCTGGTCCTTGAACAGGCCCGCCGGCATCTGCGTGCCGGTGCTGTGGTTCTCCAGCCGGGCGGGGTGCAGGATCTGGTCGTAGACGATCCCCTTGACGGTGCTGCGCCGCTCGCCGTCCTTCAGCGCCTGGCGGAACGCGGCGTCGAGGTTCGGGCCGACCGTGCCCTTGGTGGCCGCCCGCGCCAGCGTATGGCAGGCGCCGCACTTCTGGACGAAGCCCTGCTTGCCGGCGACCAGGTTGTCGTCGCCGCTGACGGCCTGCTGGCCGCACCCTGCGGCCGCGACGACGGGGGCCGCGGCGGCGGCGAGGGCGAGGAGCGTGCGGGTCGGTGGCTGGCGCATCGCGCGGCAACCTACACGTTCTCCCGGCGGTCAGCGCGGCTCGGGAAGGTCCTCGACGCGGCCGCGCGCGGCGGCCAGGACGCCGCGGGCGACGCCCGTCCAGGAGAAGCGCTCGCGGGCCGTGGCGACGAGCGACGCCCGGGTCCGCTCGCGCAGGGACTCCGGCGCGTGCAGCCACGTCACGAGGCGCTCGGCGATCGCCTCGACCGCGCCGTCGTCGACCGGGAACGAGAGCAGGCCCTCCACCGCCGCCGGCGCCGGGCCCGCCAGCACGAGCGAGACCTCGGCCATCCCCGAGTGCCCGGCCGAGACGGGCAGGGCGCCGCACGCGGCCGCCTCGGCGGCGACCATGCCGAAGGCCTCGGGGAACGTGCTCGGCATGACCATGGCGTCGCAGGCGGGCAGCAGGTCGGCGAGCTCGTCGTGCTCGAGGCGCCCGCACCAGGCGACGCGCTCGGGCAGCTGCGTCGCCGCGGCGCGGTAGGCGTCGCTCGCCGCAGCGGGCGATCGCAGGAAGGCGAGCAGGTGGCGCAGCGGCGCGCGCGGGCCGCCCTCGAGCTCGCGGCCGGCCTCGGCGAGGGCGATCGCGCGGTCGAGGTCGCCCGCGGCCAGCGCCGCCTGGAGCGTCTCGAGCCCCTCGCGGTAGGCCCCGAAGCCGACGACGACGAGCCGCGCCTCCGGGACGCGCGCCAGGACGAGCGGCCAGGCGGCGAGCAGCAGGTCGACGCCCTTGCTGACGATCAGCTTGCCGACGAAGACGACGAGCCGGTCGCGGCGCGGGTCGAGGGCGGCGAGGGCGCGCCCGGCGGCGGCGTGGTCGCGGGCGAAGGCGTCGTCGGCGGCGGTCGCGGGCGAGGCCGTCGCGGCCAGCCGCTCGGCCAGCCCGCGCAGGCCGGCGGCGGCAGCCGCCGGAGGGCGGGGCGCGAACTGGTCGACGTCGACGCCGGGCGGCCCGAGCCGCGTCCGCGCGCGCACGTCGTCGCCGACCGTCGCCCACAGGCTCTCGGCGGTGTGGCGCGAGCCGACGAGCACGGCCCGCGCGTTGTCCAGGCCCTCCAGCGCCGGCGCCAGGAAGCGATCGGGGTGGCGCTTGACCACGTACTCGAGCGCGCTGCCGTGGACCTTGACCGCGCACGGCACGCCGGCGCGGGCCAGGATGAGCGGTCCCATGACGAGGTGGTTGGCCAGCGCGGCGTCGGGCTCGACGCGCCCGGCGACCTCCCGGACAGCCGCCACGTTGCGCTCGATGTAGGTGGCGATCTCCTCGTCGGTGCAGTCGGGCAGCGGCTTGGCGTCGAAGCCCTCGTAGCGGTCGGCGACGTAGACGGGCAGCAGGCGGCCGATCGGCGGGCGGTAGACCGTGGCCCGCACCGGCTCGCGGATGACCTTGGTGGCGAGCTCGCCGTCGCGCCACGTCCCCACCGCGTCGACCCACGGCATCTCCTGCGGCTCGGCGTCCTGGCAGAGCAGGTGGACCTCGTGGCCCTCGCCGCGCAGCGCCTCCGCGAGCTTGGCGTTGTAGACGTTGGACCCGGTCCCGCGCAGCAGGTAGCCATGGAAGATGAGGACTCGCACGGTCGGCTATGGTCCCAGCCCGATGCGACGTCAGCGTTACCGCCTGCGCACGCCCTCGACGGGCCGCGAGATCATCATCGAGGCCGAGCCGGGCGAGATCTACGTGGACCGCGAGACGAGCGAGCCGCTCGAGGTCGTCGGCCAGGTCCTGCCCATGCCGCCCAACACGTCGAACCTGCCCTGGGCGGTCGAGTACCTGCGCTTCTGCGACTGGTGCGACCAGCTCGCGCCGATCGACCTCAACGACTGCCCGACCTGCGGGCGCCGGATGGCGCCGGTCGAGCGGCCGGCCGCGTAGCGCGCAGCGCGCAGCGCGTCCGACCGCCGACGCGGCTAGCCTCTGTGCCGATCATGTCCCGCGCGCGCCCACTCGCCGCCTTCGTCGTCCTCTTCGCCCTTGGCCTGGGGGTCGGCGCCTGCGGCGGATCGAAGGTCGACATCGCCGTCCCGCGCTCGACCCCGGAGCTCAGCGTCCCCGCGGGCCGTCCACGACCGCGACGACCACGACCGGCGCGGCGGGATCGACCACCGGCTCGGGCGGCACCGCGTCGCCGGCGCCGAGCACCGGCGGTGGGACCGCGGCCCAGCCCAGCGCGCCGCAGACAGGTGCCGGCGCGACGGGCGGCGGCGGCACCGGCGGCGGCGCCGCCCCGCAGGGCGGCGGAACGCAGGGCGGCGGCACTCAGGGCGGCGGCACCGGCGGCGCCTCGCCCGGCGGCTTCCAGGGCTTCTGCCAGCAGAACCCGGGGGCTTGCTGAGGCTCGTCGCCCCGCGCGCTGCGCCGTCTCAGGTCGCGGCCGGGTCCGTGTCGCTGAGGGCAGCGGATCGTGGTCTGCGCCCGAGCCGCGCGGCACCGTGGGCGCTCGGGGCTCCCCGGCCGGGCCGCGCGCACGCCCTGTCGGGACGAAGCCGCGCTCGTGTCACCAAGGTGAACGCGGCCTGACCTGCGCCCGGGCCGCGCGGCACCGTGCGCGGTCGGGGTCCCCCCGGCCGGCCCGCGCGCACGCCCTGTCGGGACGAAGCCGCGCTCGTGTCACCGAGGTAACGCGGCCTAACCTGCGCCCGCGTCGCGCGGCACCGTGCGCGGTCGGGGTCCCCCGGCCGGCCCGCGCTGCGCGCGCGTCAACAATCTCTTCTTGACGCGCGTGACCCGAGCGGTGCCGCGATCGCACGCGTCGAGAAGCGCATGACTGTCATGCACTTCTTGACGCGTGCGGTCACCACACCGCTCGAGGCTGCTCCACGCCCGGACCGGCCCGGCGTCCGCTCGGGTCACCCGCCCGCCGGCGGCGCCGCGCGGCCCGGGCGCGGACCACGATCCGTTCCCCTCGGTGCCACCAACACGGTCGCGACCCGCCGCGCCACAGCGCGCGAGACGCGGCCGCTCCCCTACGTCCCGGGCGCCGTCACCAGCGTCGCCGAGTAGAGCAGGCGCGCCGTCCGGTAGAGGCACAGGTACTGCGTGACCTGGCCTGGCTGCTGGGCCGTCTGCGTCTGCGTGTCGCGGCAGCGGTCGGCCGCGCGGCTGGCGCGCCAGGACGTGTCGCCACCCAACCCGACCGCGAGGGCCGGGGCCCAGGTCGGGACGTTGAGGGCCACCAGCTCGCCCTTGTGGACGAGCAGCGAGCGCGCCAGCGGGAACTGGACGGTCTTGCCGAAGTACGGCGTCAGCGGCTCGACCGGGCTCGTGTGCAGCGTGCGCGAGAACAGCCGCTTGCCCGGACGCAGGATGGTGATCCCCGCGGAGGCCTCGCCGCCGAGGTTCTGCTCGAAGAACTTGATCTGCGACGGGCCGGGCTTGGCCAGCACGATCGTCCAGGCGACGATGCGCCCGTCCTGCGGGACGAGGAACAGCCCGCGCTTCTCGCCGACCTTGGCCTGGTAGCCCGTCGTCCGCGACACCGCGTTGCACGTGCGCGGGCAGCTGGGCGTGGCGGGAACGTCCGTGGTCTCCCCGATCTCGATGATCTTCGCCTCGGCCCCCGCCGCCGGCGCGAGCAGCGCGACCGCGACGAACAAGGCGGTGGTCTTCATGTGCACAGGCGCATTGAACACCCCGAACCGGCGGACGATGCGCTCGTAGACTGCGCCGCTCGCATGGCGGCGATCGAGACCACGGACCTGCGGCGCTCGTTCAAGGGCGGCATCCACGCGGTCCGCGGCATCGACATCGCGGTGCAGCGAGGCGAGGTGTACGGCTTCCTGGGACCGAACGGCGCGGGCAAGTCGACCACGGTGCGCATGCTCGTCACGCTGCTGCGCCCCACCGGCGGCAGCGCCCGCGTCGCCGGCCACGACGTCGCGACCGAGCCCGACGCCGTCCGGCGCAAGATCGGCGTCGCGCTGCAGGACGCCGCCCTGGACGGCCTGATGACCGGCCGCGAGCTCATGGAGCTGCAGGCCACGCTGCACGGGATCGCGCCCGCCGACGTCGCGCCGCGCGCCCGGCGGCTGCTCGACCGCGTCGGCCTCACCGACGCCCAGGAGCGGCGAGTCGCGACCTACTCGGGCGGCATGCGCCGCCGCCTGGATCTGGCGATGGCGCTCGTCCACGCCCCGGAGGTCCTCTTCCTCGACGAGCCGACGACGGGGCTGGACCCGGTCAGCCGCCTCACGCTGTGGGAGGAGATCCGCCGCCTGAAGGCCAACGGCACGACGGTCTTCCTGACCACGCAGTACCTCGAAGAGGCCGACCAGCTCGCCGATCGCGTCGGGATCATCAACCAGGGCGTGATCGTCGCCGAGGGCACGCCGGCGTATCTCAAGGCGCAGGTCGGCCGCCCGCACCTCGACCTGACCTTCGCCGGCAGCGAGCCCGACCTCGAGCGGGCGCGCGACGTGCTGGTCCGCTTCGGCGACCACCGTCCAGCCTCCGAGGGCTGCCATCTGTCGATCGCGCTACAGGACGGCGCCGGCGAGATCGCGCCGGTGGTGCGTGCGCTCGATGACGCGGGCCTGCAGGTCGCCTCGCTCGAGCTCGTCCAGCCGACGCTCGACGACGTCTTCGTCGAGAAGACCGGCCGCCACCTCGAGGGCGCGGCCGAGCCGCGCGAGACGGCCGAGGCGCCGCCGCCCGCCGTCGTCACATGACGCGGGCGGTCGTCGCCCTCGCCCGCCGCGCCCTGCGCAACACGTTCCGCCGGCCGCAGTTCCTGGCGCCGCTGGTCGCCTTCCCGAGCCTGTTCCTCGCGGTCAACGTCGGCGGCCTGCACCGCACGACGACGCTGCCGGGCTTCCCCGCCGTGCACGGCTTCCTCGACTTCCAGCTCGCCGCCGCGATGACGCAGTCGCTGCTGCTCGGCGGCGTCTCGTCGGGCATCGCGATCGCCCTGGAGATCGAGGGCGGCTTCTTCGACCGCCTCGTCGCCTCCCCCATCCCCCGCGTCGCCATCGTGCTCGGGCGCCTCGCCGCGACCGCGACGCTCGCCTGCCTGCAGGTGGTGTGGTTCATCGCCGTCGGGCTGATCTTCGGCGCGCACATCGCCGCCGGGGCGCCCGGCGTGCTGGTCGTCATCCTCATCGGCGCCGTGGCGGGCACCGGCTTCGGGGCGATCGGCGTCATGCTCGCCCTGCGCGCGCGCAACGCCTCGACGGTCCAGGGCATCTTCCCGCTCGTCTTCGTCGTGCTCTTCGTCTCGTCGGCGTTCTTCCCGCGCGACCTGCTCGCCTCGCCGGTCGACGCGATCGCCCGCTACAACCCGCTGAGCTACATCGCCGACGGGATGCGCGACCCCATCATCTCGTCGATCTCCGCCGCGCCCGTGCTCGAGGGGCTGGCCGCGGCGGGCGGGGTCGCGCTCGTCGCCATAGCGCTGTCGGTCGCCGCGCTGCGCACGCGGTTGCGCGAGGCATGAGCCAGGACGCCCGCATCGTCCGCGCGCTCATGCGCCGCGCGCTCAACGAGATCCTCCGCGTCCCCGGCGGGGCGATCCCGGGCGTGCTGGCGCCGACGATCTTCATGCTCGGGCTCTCGAGCGTGTTCAGCGCCGCCGCGCGCCTGCGCGGGTACCACGCCGACTTCCGCACGTTCGTCGTGCCGGTCGGCTTCCTGCAGGGCGCGGGCTTCGCCGGCGCCGCGACCGGCGTCAACCTGGCGCGCGACATCGAGCAGGGCTGGTTCGACCGCCTGCTGCTCGCGCCCGCCCCGCGCGGCGTGCTGCTGACCGGGATCGTCGCGTCGGCGTCGCTGCGCGCGCTGCTGCCGGCGACCATGCTGCTCACGGTCGCGCTCGTCCTCGGCGTGCACTCCCCCGGCGCGGCCGGCCTCGTGCTCGCGGCCGGGCTCGTCATGACGATCGCCGCCGCCGCGGCGTGCTGGGGCGTCACCGTGGCGCTGCGCTTCCGCACCCAGCAGGCGGCGCCATTGATGCAGATCGGCTCCTTCGTCGCCGTCCTGTTCACGACCGCCTACGCGCCGCACCGCCTGCTCTCCGGCTGGCTGCAGGCGGTCAGCGACGTCAACCCGGTGACGTACGTGCTCGAGGGCGTGCGCCAGGGCTTCGTCGGCTCGGTGAGTTGGGGGCACACCTGGCCGGCGATGCTCTCGGCCGCCGGTCTGCTCGCGTTCTTCGCGACCTTCGCGATCCGCGGGATGCGCCGAACGGGCGCGCAGTGACTTCCGACTAGACGGGCCGGGGGGCGGCGAGGATCTGCTTGAGGACGCCGAGCGCGGGACGCGCCTGGCCGTCGCTGCCGACGAAGCCCGAGTCCCACGTGTCGGACGCCGTGCCGCCTTCCCACTGGTAGAGGTAGACGCGGGCGATGCGCGGGCTCAGCCCGGCGATGTCGCGCAGGATGAAGCGCGTGACCTTCGCCGCGTGCGTCTTGCCCTGCGGGAGCGAGATCAGCGACTTGTTGCGCTTGGCGACCAGGCCGCCGGTCTCGGTCAGCCAGATCTGGCCGCGCGTGACCGCCAGCAGCTGCTTGGTGCGGGAGGTCTGCAGGCGGTTGGCCGTGACGTAGTTGTGGAAGCCCCAGAAGCGCGGCTGGCCGGCGACCTTGACGAAGCGGCGCACCCACGCCGGCGTGCTCGGGAGATCGAGCAGGTCGGCCCCGAGGACGCGGCACGCCTTGCACGCGCGCTTGAGCGCGAGGTAGTAGCGGGCGACCAGCTCGGGACGGCGACCGACCGCCTGGCCCGGGAAGTTGGCCTCGTTCCACGTCGAGAACTCGTGCACCCAGGGGTAGCGCGCGCGGAAGGCGCGGAACTGGGCCTGGAGCTGCGCGGGCGTCGGCAACAGGCGGACGCGGCCGGCGAGACGCGAGTGGTCGAACGTGACGAGCGGCTCGACCCCCGCCGTGCGGGCAGCATTCATCCAGCGGTCGAGCTCGTCGACCTGCCAGTCGCTCGTCAGCGCGTCCCAGGCGACCGCCACGCGGGCATGCTTGACGCCGAGCGACAGGAACGCCGGGTCGGCGAGGAACGCGGGCTTCTGGTCCGCGATGCCGATGATCGGGGGCGCCTTGGGGGCGGCGGCGTGGGTCAGCGCCGGGGTCGGCGCGAAGATCGCGAGCAGCGCGATGGCGGGCAGCAGCAGGAGGAACCGGACGGGGAGCGACACGTCACGCTCATCGGTCCGGTGTCTTGGGGACTTGAGTCCGGAGCCTCAGATCTTCAACGCAAGGCCAAGCGCGCCGAGCGAGGGGCGTCCGGTGCCGTGTCCAGGCAGGCGAGGCGCTGGCAGCCGCCGGGCGCCGCCTCGATCGCGAAGCGCAGCACCGCGGGGCGCCCGAGCGCGCTCTGCCCGAAGCGCAGGACGGCCGTCCGGGCGGTCGGCTTGGTCGCCGACGCGGCCGCCACGCGCTCGGGGAGCCGGCCGGGGCGCTCGTGGAAGACGCTGGCCTTGAGTCGCTCGTTGTTGGCGCCGACGGTCGCGCAGACGAGGTAGTCGGGCTGGCTGGCGCTCGGGCGCCGGCCGCCCAGCCACGCGCGCAGGCAGACCGAGCCGGGCGGGCCGGAGTCGGCCAGCAGGTCGCGCGGGGCCCATGGGGCGCCCATGGTCACGGAGGCGCGGATGCGTCCGTCGGGGGCGCGGCCGACCGAGACTCGCGTGAGATCCAGGCCGCCCTGGCCGACGTCACCGGCTGCGTCGCGCACGACCGTCGCCCGTGGGCGCTCCTGCCCGCCCGCCGGCGCGCCGCCGAGCAGCGCGAGCGCGCTCAGGCCTCCGCCGGCGAGAGCGAGCGGGCGCGCTCGAGGTGCCCGAGCACGGCGCGCGCCGCCTCCTCCTCGGCGTCGGTCGTGAGCATGTGACCGCATGCCGGAATCATGACCAACCGCGCGCCCGGAATCGCCGCCGCGAGCGTGCGGCCCGCGTCGGGCGGCATGAGCGCGTCCTCGGCGCCGTGGATGACCGTCACCTCGAGTCCGGCGAGCTCGTGCAGCCGGTCGCGCGTGTCGTGGCGCGCCACGGCGGCCATCTGGGCGAGCGTCGTGCGGACGTCGGTGGCGTCGGCCAGGCGGATGCGCAGGTCCTCCTCGACGCGGCGGGGCTGCTCGTCGCGCGTGCGCTGCGCGTAGAGCGCGGGCGTGATCAGCGGGAACGTGCGCGTGATGCCGACGACAGGCCGCAGGGCGGTCGCTGCCAGCAGCCTCCACGGCGGCGACCCGCGCCCGCCCGCGGTCGCGCAGCCGAGGACGAGCGAGCGGACGCGCTCGCGATGGTCGAGCGCGAGGTGCTGGGCGACCATCCCGCCCATCGAGACGCCGAGGACGTGCGCGCTGTCAACCCCGGCGGCGTCGAGCACCGCGAGCGCGTCGCCGACCAGGTGCTCCATGGTCAGCGGGCCGGTGACGCGGTCGGAGTCGCCCGTCCCGCGGTTGTCGAGCGCGATCGTCCGGCAGTGCGGCACGAGCCGGGGCCGCAGCCGGTACCAGCCGCGCCGCGACCCCGACAGGCCCATGACGAGCAGCAGCGGCTCGCCGTCGCCCTCGACGTCGTAGGCCAGCCAAGCGCCGTCGTGGGCCTCGGCGAGCATCACCGGCCCTCGAACGTCGCGTGCCCGGGACCGCGCTCGAGGAACGAGCGCACGGCGCCCTGCAGGTCCTGGGTCTCGAACAGGTCGCCGGCCAGGCGCGGGACGACCTCGTCGGCGCGCCGCGCGCCGCCGTCGAGGGCCGCGCGCACGATCGCCTTGGTCGCCGCGTGGGCCTTCGTCGGGCCCTCGGCGAGGTCGCTTGCAAAGGCGCGAGCGGCCGCGTCGAAGCCCTCGTCGGGGAGCACACGGTTGACGACGTTCCAGCGCTCGAGCGTGGCCGCATCGAAGAGCTCGCCGGTCATGACGAACTCGCGCGCGCGGGCGGGTCCCGCGCGCTCGGCCATGCGCTGCGTCCCGCCCATCGCCGGCGTGAGCCCGACCACGCGCTCGACGAGCCCGAAGCGCGCCGACTCGGCGGCGACGAGCAGGTCGCAGCCGAGCGAGAGCTCGAACGCCGCGGTGAGCGTGAGCGCGTGCGCGGCGAACACCGTTGGGAACGGCAGCGCCTCGACGCGGTGGATCAGCTCGAGGAGCTCGGTCCATAGGCGGTTCGCGTCGGCGGGCGAGAGGCCGTCGAAGACGTGGACGTCGACGCCACCGGAGACCGCGCGGCCCTCGGCGCGGATCAGCAGGCCGCGCGGCGCGTCACGTTCCAGCGCGCCGACCGCCTCGGCGAGGCCGTCGAACATCGCCCGGTCGAAGAGGTTCAGCGGCGGGCTGTCGAGCGTCAGGACGGCCAGCGCGCCGTCGCGCTCCAGGCGGACCGGGCCGTCCGTCACGCCGCGGTGAGCTCGCGCGCCGCGGCCTGGATCTCGTCCGGGTCGCCCGGCCCGGGAACCCAGGGCAGCCGCAGCGGGTCGTCGTCGTAGCGCGGGATGACGTGGACGTGGAAGTGAAAGACGGTCTGCCAGGCGGCCGACCCACACGAGTTGAGCAGGTTGATCCCGTCGGCGCCGAGGCGCTCCTTGGCGCGCGCGGCGAGGCGCTTGGCGGCGCTGGCGACCGCGGCCAGCTCGTCGGCGTCGATGCTCAGCAGGTCGCGCGTGTGCGCGCGCGGGACGACGAGCGCGTGGCCGCGCGTCGCCGGGTTGATGTCCATGAACGCGACGGTGCGCTCGTCCTCGTCGACGCGCGTCGCCGCGATCTCGCCGGCGACGATCTTGCAGAACAGGCAGTCGGGGTCGCTGGCCATGGCGGCGGAAGATTACGTACGGTTCCGCCCTCGTGCAGCCCGACCGCGACCTCATGGAGGAGGCCCTCCGGCACCTGGCGGCGATCGAGCGCCCCTCCGCGTCGGACGGCGAGCGCGTGGCCGCCGAGTGGATCGCCGCGTCCTTGCGCGAGCTCGGCGTCGATGCGCGGATCGAGGTCGAGCGCGCGCACGGCACGTTCTGGTGGCCGCTCGGGCTGCTCAACGTCATCGCGCTCGCCGGCGCCGCGCTGGGCCGCACGATCGGGCGGCTGCTCGCCGCGGCGGCGGTCGCGACGCTCGTCGACGACCTCGACCACCGCTCGCGCTGGTTCCGGCGCGCGTTCCTGCCGCGCCGGCGCACGTGGAACGTCGTCGGCGAGGCGGGCGACCCGGACGCCGCCCGGACGGTGGTCATCGTCGCCCACCACGACGCCGCCCACGGCGGGGCGATCTTCGACACGCGCGGCATCGCGGCGGTCGCGGACCATTTCCCGAACCTCTACAAGCGCGTCAACCGCTGGCCGCCGCTCATGTGGGGCGTCGTGCTCGGGCCGCTGCTCATCGCGCTCGGCCGCCGGCGCGCGGGCGCCGCCGTCTCGGGGGTCGTGCTGGCCGCCCTCGCCGACGTGGCGCGCTCGCCGGTCGCGCCGGGCGCCAACGACAACCTCAGCGCGGTCGCCGCGGTGCTCGCGCTGGCGCGCGCCCTGCGCGACGACCCCGTGCGCGGCATCCGCGTGCTGCTCGTCTCCACCGGCTCGGAGGAGTCGCTGTCGGAGGGCATGCAGGCCTTCGGCGAGCGCCACTTCCCGGCGCTGCCGCGCGAGTCGACCACGGTGGTCGCGCTCGAGTGCCTCGGCTCCGGGCGGCTGGCGGTCGCCGAGTCCGAGGGCTTCCTGGTGCCGCACTTCTACGACGGCGCGCTGAAGGACCTCGCCACTCAGTGCGCCCGGGGCGCGGGCATCGAGATCGTCCGCAACCTGCACGTCGTGTTCGCCTCGGACGCGCAGATCGCCGTCCACGCCGGCTATCCGACGATGCTGCTCGGGGGCATCGACCACCTCAAGCTGCCCGCGCACTACCACAAGCCGACCGACGTGCCCGAGAACATCATCATGGAGTGCCTGGCCGACGCCGTCCGCGTCCTCGACGCGCTCGTGCGCGAGCTGGCGGCTCAGGATCTGGCGAGCAGCGAGCGCGCCACGGCCAGCGCCTCCTGACGGTCGCGCACCTCGCCCGCGAACTGCGCCTCCTGCAGCTCGGCGAGCACCCGGCCCAGCTCGGGCCCGCGCGTGAGGTCGAGCTCGCGCGCGAGCTCGTCGCCGCGCACCAGCGGCCTGGGCGCGCCGCCCGCGGCGCGCCAGCGCAGCGCGTCGCCCACGATCGCGCGCGCGACCTCGAGGTGGCGAGCGATCGCCTCGTCGGCCTTGTGCCCGCGCGTGGCCAGGCGGTCGGCCACCGAGAGCAGCGACACGTCGACCTCCACGGGCTCGGTGGCGAGCAGGTAGCGGTACACATCGCGCCGGGAGAGCGGCGCGCGGTGGACGAGGAAGCCCAGCGCGAGGTGGTGGCGAGCGAGGGCGGCGACGTGGGACTGCAGGCGCTCGCTGGCCCGCAGCCGGCGCAGCGCGGCGCGGCTGAGGTCGGCGCCCTGCACGTCGTGGCCGGGGAAGCCGAGCGTCTCGCCGTCGGGCGTCGTCGCGCGGGTCTGCGGCTTGGCGGCGTCGTGGAGGAGCGCGCCGAAGCGCAGCGCCGTCCCTCGCGAGAGCTCGTCGGCGAGCGGCTCGGCGAGGAGCGCGGCGAGCGCCTCGGCGTGCTCGTCGCCGAGGACCCCTCCCGGGTCGCGCTCGAGCGCGACCGTCTCGTCGAGGACCTCGTAGGTGTGGCCGAGGACGTCGGCGTGGTGGTAGCGGTTCTGCTCGACGCCACGCAGGGCGCTGAGCTCCGGGAGCACGTGGTCGAGCAGCCCGAGGTCGCCGGCGAGCTCGAGGCCCGCGCGCGGGCGGGGTGAGCCGACGACGCGCTTGAGCTCCCCGAAGATGCGCTCGGGCGCGACGCGCGCGAGCCCCCCGGCCGCCGCGCGGGCCAGCGCGAGCGTGCCGGGCTCCGCCTCGAGGTCGAGCTCGCAGGCCAGCCGGGGAAGCCGCAGCGTGCGCAGCGGATCATCCGTGAACGCCGCGTCGGAGACCGCGCGCAGGCGGCGCGCCGCCAGGTCGGCCGCGCCGCCGGCCGGGTCGACGAGGTCGCCGCCGGCGAGCGGCTCGGCCATCGCGTTGATCGTGAAGTCGCGCAGGCGCAGGTCGGCCTCCAGCGAGCCGCCGCGCAGCGGCGTGAGGTCGATCTGCCAGGCGTGGCCGGGACCGACCACGCGCCAGGCGCCGAAGGCGTCCGACAGCGCGAAGGACGCTGCGCGGGGCTCGGTGGCGCGGGCGAGCGCGCGGGCCGCCCCGGCGGGGTCGCCCGCGACGGCGAGGTCGATGTCCTCCGTGTCGCGCCCGAGCAGGCGGTCGCGCACCGCGCCGCCGACGACCCACGCCTCGGCGCCGGGAAGGGCGCGGCGGGCGAGCTCGATCGCCTCGCTCACGAGACGTAGCTCCGCGGCACCCGCGCGGTGATCCCGCAGGTGATCTCGTAGTTGATCGTCTGAAGCGTCCGGGCGAGGTCCTCGGCGAGGATGCCCTCGCCGATGAGCACCGCGCCGTCGCCCGGGCGCACGGCACCGTCCGGGCCGACGTCGACCGTGATGTTGTCCATGCTCACCGTGCCGGCCAGCGGGTAGCGCCGGCCGCCGATGACGACCTCGGCGGCGTTGGTCAGCCCGCGGCGCACGCCGTCGCCGTAGCCGATCGGCACGGTGGCGATGCGGGTCGGGCGCTCGGCGATGAAGCGCCGCCCGTAGCCGGCGCTCTCCCCGGGCGCGCACGGCTTGACGTCGGCGACGTAGGAGCGCAGCTCGAGCGCGGGGCGCAGCCCGCGGGAGGCCGGGTCCTCGTGGAAGGGATCCATCCCGTAGACGGCGATCCCGCAGCGGACCATGTCGAAGTGCGCGGCGGCCTCGCGCAGCGTCGCCGCGCTGTTGGCGGCGTGCAGGACGAGGTCGCCGCGCCGCCGCTTGTGGGGCAGCGCCCAGGCGCGGAAGCGCTCGAGCTGCTCGGTGAAGAATGCGTCGCCGGGCTCGTCGGCGGTGGCGAAGTGGGTCATGAGACCGGTCAGGCGCTCGCCCGCCGCCGCGGTGACGGCGTCGGCCTCCGCGGGATCGCGCGTGCCGAGCCGGCCCATGCCGGTGTCCAGCTTGACGTGCACGCGCGCCGGGCGGTCGCCCAGCACCTCGCGCAGCCACGCCTCGCGCCAGGCGACGACGTCCGCACCCGCGGCGAGCGCGACGTCGAGCTCCTCGCGGGTCAGCGCGCCCATGACCAGCACGCGCGCCTCGATGCCCGCCTCGCGCAGCTGCGCGGCCTCGTTCGCGCTCGCGACGGCCAGCCACGCCGCGCCGCCGTCGAGCGCCGCCCGCGCCACCGGGACGGCGCCGTGGCCGTACCCGTCGGCCTTGACCACCGCGCACAGCGCGGCGCCGCCGCGCAGCTCGCCGGCCAGCCGCTCGCAGTTGTGCCGGATGGCGGCCAGGTCGACCCGGGCCTCAGCCCGCTGCACGGGCACCGGCTCAGGACGCGGCGCGCTCGCCGTACAGCGCCTCGAGGACGTCGACGCGCGTGACCACGCCGACGAGGCGGCCGTGCTCGACGACCGGCAGCCGGTTGTGCTTCTTGGTGGCGATGAGGTGCGCGGCGCGCTCGGCGGGGGCGTCGGCGTCGACCGTCACCGGGTCCGCGGTCATCATGTCGCGGACCTTGGAGGCGAAGGCCTTGCGCAGCCGGTCCTCGAAGCGGCGCAAGGGCTCGAGGTAGACGACGCCCCCGAACAGCTCGATGTAGTGCGGCAGGTGCAGGTCGCCCTCCTCGTCGGAGATGACCAGGTCGGACTCCGTGACGATCCCGACGCAGCGCCCGCCGTCGTTGACGACCGGGACGCCTGGCAGCTCGTGGCGGCGCAGCAGGTGCAGGACGTCCTCCACGTCGTCGTCCGGGCGGACGGTCACAGGCGCGGCGTCCATGATCTCGCGGACCGTCGTCATCCGCTCTCCAGGCTAGTCCCTCGGACAGGCGAGCTGACGGGTTCCGGACGCCGCCGATCGCCGCCTGGCGCCACCGCGTCGGTCCTCGACGCGCTGACGCACGCCTTCGGACGCCGCGCGTCGCCAGCCGACGCCGGCGACGCCCGGGCGACCCGTCATCCCACCGATCCGAGCGACGTTGGGAGCGCGTGGATCACGTCGGTGGCGACCACGCCGCCCGGGCCGCCCTGGCGCTCGGCGGCCAGGCGGCCGGCGCGCACGTGCAGCAGCACGCCCGCGCACGCGGCGGTGAAGGGCTCCAGGCCCTTGGCGAGCATGGCCGCGAGGACGCCGGAGAGCACGTCGCCGGTGCCCGCGGTGGCCAGCCCCGACGCGCCGCCGGGGCTGACGCCGACGCGGCCCTCGGGCTCGGCGACCAGCGTGTCGTCGCCCTTGAGCACGACGATCGCGCCCGAGATTCGCGCCGCCTCGCGCGCGTGGTGCAGGCGCCGGGCGTTGACGGCGGCCGAGTCGGTCTCGAGCAGGCGGGCCAGCTCGCCGCCGTGCGGTGTGAGGACGGTCGGCGCCCCGCGGCCGCGCAGGCGCTCGAGCTCGCCGGCGTGGGCGTTGAGGCCGTCGGCGTCGATGACCAGCGCGCCCGGCGCGCGGGCGGCGAGGTCGTGGATGAGCGCGACGGTCGGCTCGGCGCGCCCCATGCCGGGTCCCAGGACGAGCGAGCCGCCGCGCCGCTCGGCCTCGCCCAGCACCGTCTGCGCCGCGGGGGGCATCAGCGCGCCGTCCTCGTCGGGCAGCGGCCGCGTCATCACCTCGGTGAGCTTGACCTCGAAGATCGCGTTCAGCGACGCGGGCACACACGCGGTCACGTAGCCCGCCCCGGCGCGCATCGCGGCCTCGGCGGCCATGCAGGGCGCGCCGGTCAGGCCGGTCGAGCCGCCGCACACGAGCACGTGCCCCGACGTGAACTTCGTGCCGGGCGCCAGGCGGCGCGGGAGGCCGATCAGGACCTCGTCGTGGATGAGCCCTATGGTCGACTCGACCGGCGCGCCGGAAGGGATGCCGATGTCGGCGACGCGCACCTCGCCGGCGTGCTCCTTGCCCGGCGCGATCCACAGTCCCGGCTTGGCCGCGTGGAAGGTCACCGTGAGGTCAGCCTGCACCGCAGGCCCGGCCACCTCGCCGGTCGAGGCGTCCACGCCGCTCGGCACGTCGACGGCGACCACCGGCGCTCCGGCGCGCCCGAGCGCGTCGATCGCCTCGGCCACCGCGCCGCGCGGCGCCCCGGTCGAGCCGGTCCCGAGCAGCGCGTCGACGGCGACCGCGGCGTGCTCGAGCGCCTCGGGCACGAACGGGTCGGGCGGCAGGCCGAGCCGGCGCAGCGCCTCGGCGGCGTCGCCGCGGATGCCCTCAGCGTCGCCGGCGAGCAGGACGCGGACCTCCCGGCCGGCCGCGCGCAGCAACCGGCCGGCGACGAAGCCGTCGCCGCCGTTGTTGCCCTTGCCGCAGACGAAGACCACCGGTCCGTCGGGCCGCAGCCCGGCCACCTCGCGCGCGACGGCGGCGCCCGCGTGCTCCATGAGCTCCATGCTCGGCACGCCGCGCTCCTCGATCGCCCAGCGGTCGGTGTCGCGCATCTCCTGCGCCGTGTAGAGCGGCTCGAGCCAGATCGGCAGGCTCATCGGACCACGGCGACCGCGCCGGCCATCGTGCGCGAATGGGTCAGCGAGATGTCGATCTGCGCGTCGACCGCGGACAGCGCTCCGTGCAGGGCGACGCTCGGGCCCTCGACGACCTCGATGTCCTGCCACGACCACGACTGCAGGCGCAGGGCCTTGGCGACGGCCTCCTTGGCGCAGAAGCGCGCCGCGAGGTGCTGTCCGGGGCGGGCCCGGCCGCGGGCGTACTCGAGCTCGCGCGCGGTGAACAGCCGGTCGGCGAGCCTCGGGCGGCGGGCGAGCGCGCGCTCGAGGCGGTCGATCTCGAGCAGATCGATCCCGGCCCCTGGCATGGACGGGCACCCTAACGGGGTAGGGCGGGCGTATGAAGCTGATCCCCCGTCGAAAGAGCCGCCGGTCGCAGGCGGCCGAGTTGGTCACCGAGGCCCTCAAGCTGGGCGCTGCCTGGCAGGCCGCCAAGGGCGCCCGCGAGGCCGCGAAGGGCACCGCCGCGTACAAGGCGGGCAAGGCCGCCGCCAAGCGCACCCCGGGCGTTCGCCGGGTGCCGGTCGTGCTCGCCGCCGTGGGCGCGGGCGCGCTCGCGTTCCGCAAGCTGCGCTCCGGCGGCAGGGCCCAGACGCCGCAGCAGCCGGCGCCGGCGCCGGCGCCGCCGGTCACGTCGGCGACCGTGCCGAGCTGATCCCGCCAAGCTCGACCCGCAGGCGGCGCCTGGCGTGCCGCCGCGGGTCCCGATGTACCCTTTCGCGGTCCGATGGCGCGCAGGGGGAGATTGTCGCGGGCTGTGCGGGTCGCGCTCGCCTGCGCGGGCCTGGCGGTGCTGCTCGCCGTGCCGGCCGAGGGCATGGCGCAGGGGCCGGTCGGCTCACTGAACGACCTCCTCGCGCTCGGTCAGGGCGGCGGGCAGACGCCCGACAAGGTGCCCGTGCAGATGCCGCCGGCGCCGCCGCTGGTGGCGACGCCGCGCGCGCACTGCGACCCCGGCTCGAAGCCGGAGCCGGGCGTCCAGGGTCGCGTCCCGGCGGGCTCGGCGACCGACGGGTTGTGGTGCAACGTCACCCTGCTGTCGCACCAGGGGACGTCGGGCGGCTTCAAGGTCTTCCGCTACGTCGACGAGGCCGGGCACGAGTGCGCGTTCTACGACACCGCGCTGCTCTTCCCGCTCAACGCGTTCAACCTCTCGAGCAGCGGCGTGGGCGTCGTCGTGCTCGACATGGCCGATCCGGCGCACCCGGTCCAGACCGACCTGCTGACCGAGCCGCCGATGCTCTCTCCGCACGAGTCGCTGAACCTCAACGTCCGGCGCGGCCTGCTCGCCGCCGTCGACGGCAACCCGTCGACGTATCCGGGGCTCGTCTCGATCTACGACGTCCACGCCGACTGCCGCCACCCGGTCCTCGACTCGACCGCGCTGGACGCCCGGTTCGGGCACGAGAGCGGCTTCACCACCGACGGCAGGACGTTCTACGCGACCGGCACCGCCGTGAGCGCGATCACGGCGATCGACGTGACCGACCCCAAGGCGCCGCACCCGGTCTGGCACGGCAACGTCTACTCGCACGGGATGACGCTGAGCGACGACGGCAACCGGGCCTACATCGCCGACCCGAGCGGTCGCGACATGCTGATCCTCGACACCAGCGAGATCCAGGCGCGCAAGCCCGACCCGCAGGCGCGCGAGATCAGCCGCATCACCTGGAACGCCGCGTCGATCCCGCAGAACGCGATCCCGTTCACCAGGGACGGCCACCCGTACGTGCTCGAGTTCGACGAGTACGACGCCTCGACCCTCGGCACCGGGAGCCCCGACGACGTCGGCGCAGCGCGGATCATCGACATCGCCGACGAGCGCGCGCCGCGGATCGTGTCCTACCTGCGCCTGGAGGTCGACCAGCCCGCCGAGCACCACGCGGCGGCCGAGGACCCCGGGGGCCACGGCAGCCCGCAGGGCTACGCGGCGCACTACTGCAACATCCCGACACGCGTCGACCCCGAGGTGGTCGCGTGCTCCTTCATCGCCTCGGGGCTGCGGGTCTTCGACATCAGCGACGTGACCGCGCCGAAGGAGATCGGCTACTTCGTCGCGCCGACCCGGTCGCGCGTCGAGAACGGCGAGGAGGCCAGCGACTTCGCGATGTCGCAGCCGGCCTTCGTCCCCGAGCGGCGCGAGATCTGGTTCACCGACGGCACGAGCGGCTTCTACGCGCTGCGCGTCAACCAGGACGTCTGGCCGCAGAGCGCGGCGGCGCCCTCGGCGACGCTCGTCTGCAGGAACCGCCGCCCCTTCGGTGTGCGCGTTCGCCTCCCGCGCGGCGCCGGCGTGCGCCAGATCCGGGCCACGCTCGCCGGGCGGGCGGTGAGCGGCGTGCGGCGCCGCGGGCGCACCGTGCGCCTCACCGTCGACCTGCGCGGCCTGCGGCGCGTGGTGGCCGCGCTCGTGGTGCGCGCGCGCCTGCGCGACGGCCGCACGGTCACCGTCCGGCGCGTCTTCCACCCCTGCGCGCGCGGCTGAGCGGCTACTCGACGGTGACGGTCTTCGCCAGGTTGCGCGGCTGGTCGACGTTGAGGCCGCGCCGGCGGGCGATCGCGTAGGCGAGCAGCTGGAGCGGGACGACGGCCAGCACGGGCTGGAGCATCCAGTCGGTGCGCGGCACGGGGAGCGTGACCTCGGCGTGCTCGGCGATCTCGTCGTTGCCCTCGGTGGTAACGGCGATGACGTGGGCGCCGCGCGCGCGGACCTCCTGCATGTTGGAGGCGACCTTGTCGAGGACCGGCGAGTCGGTGGCCACCACCACGACCGGGGTGTCGTCGTCGAGCAGCGCGATCGGGCCGTGCTTCATCTCGCCGGCCGCGTAGGCGTCGGTCGAGATGTAGGAGATCTCCTTGAGCTTGAGCGCGCCCTCCAGCGCGACGGGCAACCCGACATGGCGCCCGAGGTACAGGAAGAACTCGCTCTGCCACCACGCGTCGGCGATCGCGGCGATGCGCGGCTCGAGCGCCTCGAGCAGCGCGTCGAGCTCGTGCGGCAGGCGCTTGAGCTCGCTGACCAGCCGGGCGATGCGCTCGGGGGGCAGCGTCCCGCGCAGCTCGGCCAGCCGCAGCGCGAGCAGGTGCATCGCGGCGACCTGGCAGACGAACGTCTTGGTGGCGGCGACGCCGACCTCGAGCCCCGCGCGGGTGAACAGGATCCCGTCGGCGTCGCGCGTGGCCTGCGAGCCCATGACGTTGGTCACCGCGAGCACCTTGGCGCCGCGCTCGCGCGCCAGGCGCATCGCTGCCAGCGTGTCGGCCGTCTCGCCCGACTGGGTGATGCCGATGACGAGGTCGCCCGGCCCGACCACCGGGTTGCGGTAGCGGTACTCCGAGGCGATGTCCATCTCGACCGGCAGGCGCGCCCACTCCTCGATCGCGTAGCGCCCCACCAGGCCGGCGTGGTAGCTCGTGCCGCACGCGACGATGACGATCCGCCGCGCCTCGCGCAGCAGCGCCTCGTCCAGGACGAGCGGGTCGTGCAGGTCGACGCCCTCGCGGCGAGCGGTCCGGTCGGCGATCGTCTCGGCGACCGCGTCGGCCTGCTCGTGCATCTCCTTGAGCATGAAGGTCTCGTAGCCGCCCTTCTCGGCGGCCTCCTCGTCCCAGTCGACCACGGTGACCGGCCGGTCGATCTCCTCGCCGTCCGGGGTCAGCAGCGTCACGCCGTCGGGGCGCAGGACGACCAGCTCGCCGTTGTCGATCACCTGCACGCGGCGCGTATGGGCCAGGAACGCCGGGACCGCCGAGGCGACGAATTGCTCGCCGTCGCCGCGGCCCACGACGAGCGGGCACTCGCGCCGCGCACCGACCAAGGTCTGCGGGTCCTCGAGCGACATCGCCACGAACGCGAAGTGACCCTGGAGCTCGGCGTAGGTGCGCCGCACGGCCTCGACCAGGTCGCCGGTGGCCAGGTGGTGCGCGACGAGGTGCGCGATCACCTCGGCGTCGGTCTCGCTGGTGAACACCGCGCCCATGTCGGCGAGGCGGCGCTTGAGGGCCAGGTAGTTCTCGACGATCCCGTTGACCACCACGTGGACCTGGTGGGTGGTGTCGAAGTGCGGGTGCGCGTTCTCCTCGCTGACGCGCCCGTGCGTGGCCCAGCGGGTGTGCCCGATCCCGGTCGTCGCGGGGCGCGTGGCCAGCGCCACTCCGCCGCTCTCGCGCTCAGCGATCGCCCGGTCGAGCTGCGACAGGTTGCCCACCGCGCGCACGGAGTCGATCTCGCCGTCGCGGATCAGCGAGATCCCGGCCGAGTCATACCCGCGGTACTCGAGCTTGCGGAGCCCCTCGAGGAGGAGCTCCTGAACGGGCCGATGCCCGACGTAACCGACGATGCCGCACATCCGGGCACCTCCTCTCCAACGACGAGAGGGCCGCCGCAACGACCCCCGAACCGGCTTTCAAAGTAGCAACGAAGGCGCCTGGCGCTAGGCAGGAGTGGCCACGTGTTCGACCGCGTCAACAAGACGAGCCGTGATCTCGTCGGCCTCGCCGGCGTCGGGGGCCTCGACCATCACGCGCACCAGCGGCTCGGTGCCGCTGGGGCGCACGAGAACGCGGCCGCGGCCGGCCAGCGCCTCGCCCTCGCGTTCGATCGCCGCCGCGAGGTCCGGCGAGGCGATCACCGCGTCGCGGTCGCCGACGCGCACGTTGACCAGCCGCTGGGGCAGCTTGCGCATGGCGCTGCGCTCGGCGAGGTCGCGCTCGCCGAGCGCCTCGAGGGTGAGCAGCGCGGTGGCGACTCCGTCGCCGGTGGCGTTGAAGCCCATCTCGATCACGTGCCCGGACTGCTCGCCGCCGAGGCCCCAGCCGCGGGCGCGCAGCTCCTCGAGCACGTAGCGGTCGCCGACGCCCGTGGCGGCCACCTGGATCCCCGCCTCGCGCATGGCGGTGTGGAAGCCGTAGTTGGTCATGACGGTCACGACGACGCCCGTCCCGGGCAGGCGCCCGCGGTCGCGGAGGTGCAGCGCGGCGAGGGCGAGCAGCTCGTCGCCGTCGACGACCGCGCCCGTGCGGTCGACGGCGAGCACCCGGTCGCCGTCGCCGTCGAAGGCGAAGCCGAGGTCGTGGCCGCCCGCCTGCACGGCTTCGGTCAGCGGGCCCAGGTGCGTCGAGCCGACGCCGGCGTTGATGTTGCGCCCGTCGGGGTCGACGGCGATCGCCGTGACGGTCGCGCCGAGGCGGCGGAAGGCCTCGGCGGCGACGTGCACGGTGGCGCCGTTGGCGCAGTCGATGACGATGTCGCGGCCGGAGAGGTCCAGCTCGGCGAAGCGGCTGTGCAGCGCGCGCAGGTAGTCCTCGCGCGTGCCGTGCAGCGCGCGGATGCGACCGACGCGGCGCGTGGTCGCCGGCGGGCGGTCCAGCGCCTCCTCGATCTCGTGCTCGGCCTCGTCGGAGAGCTTGAAGCCGTCGGGGCCGAAGAACTTGATCCCGTTGTCCTCGTAGGGGTTGTGCGAGGCGCTGAGGACGGCGGCCATGTCGAAGCCGTAGGCGCCCAGCAGGAGCGGCGCGGCGGGGGTGGGCAGCACGCCGCCGAGCAGCGCCTCGCCGCCGGCGGCGGCGACGCCCGCGGCGACCGCGGCCTCGAGCATCTCGCCCGACTCGCGCGTGTCGCGGATGACCAGCACGCGCGGGCGCTCGACGCCCCGCTCGCGCGCGCCGGTCGTCGCCGCGCGGGCGAGCGCGAGCGCGAGCTCCGCGGTGAGGAACTCGCCCGCGACGCCGCGCACGCCGTCTGTGCCGAACAGCCGGCGCGCCAAGCTAACGCTTCGAGAACTGCGGCCGCTTGCGGGCCTTCTTGAGCCCGGCCTTCTTGCGCTCCTTCGCGCGTGCGTCGCGCGTCAGGAAGCCGCGGCGCTTGAGCTCGCCGCGCAGGTTGGGGTCGGCCTCGAGCAGCGCGCGGGAGATGCCGTGGCGCAGGGCGCCGGCCTGCGCGGAGACGCCGCCGCCGTCCATGCGCGCGACGACGTCCATGCGGTCCTCGTAGCCGACCGCCTCCAGCGGCTGGCGGATCGTGCGCTGCAGCGTGGCGCGCGGGAAGAAGACGTTCAGCGGTTTGCCGTTGATCGTGTACGTGCCGTCGCCGGGCTTGAGCGTCACGCGGGCGATGGCCGTCTTGCGCTTGCCGGTCGCGCGGTAGCGCGCGGTCGCGGCGAGATCGATCGCGGCCTCGGCGATGGGCTGGTCGGCGACCTCCTCGGGCTCCTCGACGCCCTCGGCGACCTCGCGCTCCTCTTCCTCGGCCTCGAGGTATGCGCGCTCCTGCGCCGAGAGCGGGTCCTCGCCCTCGCGGACGATGTCGACCTCGAGGTCGGCGCCGGGGATCTCCGGGCGCTGGCGCGGCGCCGGCGGCTCCTCGTCCTCCTCTTCCTCCTCGGCGGCCTCGGGCTGTGCGGCCTCGGGCTGTGCGGCCTCGGCGGCGGCCTCGGGCTGTGCGGCCTCGGGCTCGGCGGCCGGCGCCTCGGCGGCCGGCGCCTCCTCGCTCTCGGCCGCGGGCGCCTGCGCGTCCTCGACGGGCGCGGCGGCGACCTCGGTCGCCTCGTCGGCCGCGACCTCGCGCTCGTCCTGCGGGGTTTCCTCGTCTCCTGCCACTGGCTAGTCCTCGATCTCGAGCGGTTGCGGCTTCTGGGCGGCGTGCGGGTGGTCGGGACCGGCGTAGACCTTGAGCTTGGTCAGCTGCTTGCGGGCCAGCCGGTTGCGGGGCAGCATCCCGCGCACGGCCAGGCGGATGACCTCCTCGGGGCGGCGGTCGAGCATGTCCTGCAACGTGCGCGTCTTCAGCCCGCCGGGATACCCCGAGTGGCGGTGGTAGAGCTTCTCCGTGCGCTTGTCGCCGGTCACCGCGATCTTCTCGGCGCGCTTGCCGCGCAGCGTGTTGGCGATCTGCGTGGCCAGGCGGCCGAGCGTCCTGCCGGTCGCGTCGACGACATACCAGTTGCGCTCGGCGGTGGCGGGTGTGGCGACGAAGGTCTTCATAGGCACGGCGAAGCCGCGCTCACCTCCGCGCGGCGGGCGCCATGATAGGACACTTGCGTCCGGAGGACCGGTCGGCCGGGCGTGGAACCGTGCCGTAGCGTGACCGCCGTGCGCCGCCCCGCCGCGCTGCCGCTGGCCTGCGTCGCCCTCGCCGGCTGCGGCGGCGGCGCCGACCGCCCGGTCCGGCTCCCGAAGGCCAAGCCCGCCGGCGGCCTCGTCTTCCGCGGCTCGACGTCGCAGCGCCAGGCGTTGCGCATCGCCGCCGACGACCACCTGCTGGCGACGTTCAAGCTGCTGCTGCGCTGCAAGGACGGCGCCCAGACCGAGGCCACGGTCGCCACCGAGCCCGCGCGCCCCGTGCTGCAGTCCGACGGGTCCTTCTACTACTCCGAGACGGGCCGCGCGACGTTCCGCGGCTTCGGGCCGGGGCGGTATCGGGCGGCCATGGCGGGCCGGCTGCAGGGCGAGCAGGGCGCGGGGCGGGCGTCGTTTCGCATCAGCTTCCAGTCCACGGCTTGTCGGTCGGCGGTGACGTGGAGGGTGCGGAGGGCGGCGTAGGCGGCCTGCTTGTCTGCTTGCTTGCGCTCCGCTCGGGCGTTGGGTATTGCTGGCGCTCCGTTCGGGCGTCGGGCGGCGGGTCGCAGCGTGGTCTGTGGCACCGAGGGGAAGGAGGCGGTCGTCCTTGTGACCGCCCGTCTCGGCCGCGCTCGCGGCCAGCGTGGGCGGGCTGTGTCACCTGATGCCGACACTGTCAACGCTAAGTGACGCAGCGGCCCGCGCCGGCGCGTAGGCGCTCGCCCCCGGGAGCCAACCGCGACCACGGCGGCCGCGCGGCCCGGGCGCTGTCCTGCCTGACGTCGACATAGCGAGCACTAGGCAGGACAGCGGCTCCGGGCTGGCGCGCAGCCGCTCGCGGTCGGGGAGCCGCGAACGCCCACGGCCCGGGCGCTGTCCTGCCTGACGTCGACATAGCGAGCACTAGGCAGGACAGCGGCTCCGGGCTGGCGCGCAGCGGCTCGCGGTCGGGGAGCCGCGAACGCCCACGACGCCGCGCGGCCCGGGCGCAGACCCCAAAGCGCTTCCCCTCGGTGCGACAGACCACGCCGCGACCCGCCGCCCCGCAGCGGGCGGAGCGAACCGCGCCCAGCCGCGCCCCGCCGCGCGCTCAACGCATGTACGAGGTAGCGCCACGCGCCCACCGGCCAACACCCCCCGGTGCGACGCGCCCTCCTGCCGCTGGCCTTCCTCCTCGCCGCGGCGCACGCCGCCCCGGCGCCCGCCACGACGCTCGTCACCCCCGACGCCGCTCCGGCCCCGGCGCGCTACCAGGCCTGGCTCGCCGCCGCGCAGGTCCCCACGCCGCCCGGCACGGTCACCCTCCAGCTCGCGCCGTGCCCCACCGGCCCCGAGTGGGCCGGCGGCTGTGCCGACATGGCCGCGCGCACGATCTACCTCGGACCCGAGGCGCGCACGAAGGCGCGCTTCTTCCACGAGCTCGGGCACATCTTCGACGCGACGGCTATGACCGATCCGCTGCGCGCGCGCTTCGAGGCGCTCGTCCACGGAAGCGGGCCGTGGGCGGCGAGCGCCGCGAGCGACCCGCCGCAGGAGAAGTTCGCCGAGGCCTACTCGATGTGCGCCCGCCACCGGACGGCGCGCACGTTCCAGTTCGGGATGTACGGCTACTCGCCGTCGCCGCGGTCGCACCGCGAGGCCTGCGCGATCATCCGCGCCGCGGGCTGACTCCTACTCCCACTCGATCGTGCCCGGTGGCTTCGACGTGATGTCGAGCACCACGCGGTTGACCTCGCGCAGCTCATTGATCATGCGCGAGGCGATCTGCTCGAGCAGGTCGTAGGGCAGGCGCGCCCAGTCGGCGGTCATCGCGTCGTCGGAGGTGACCGCGCGGATGACGATGACGTTGCCGTACGTGCGCTCGTCGCCCTGCACGCCGACCGTTCGCACGTCGGGCAGCACGCAGAACGACTGCCAGAGCTCGCGGTAGAGGCCGGCCTTGCGGATCTCGTCCTGGAGGATCGCGTCGGCGTCGCGCAGGACGTCCAGGCGCTCCTTGGTCGCCTCGCCGCCGACCACGCGGATGGCCAGCCCGGGACCGGGGAACGGCTGGCGCCAGACCAGGCGCTCGGGCAGCCCGAGCTCCTCCCCCACCTTGCGCACCTCGTCCTTGAACAGCTGGCGCAGCGGCTCGACGAGCTCGAACTCGAGATCCTGCGGCAGCCCACCGACGTTGTGGTGCGACTTGATCGTCGCTGCGCCCGTGCCGCCGCCGGACTCGATGACGTCGGAGTACAGCGTGCCCTGTACCAGGTAGCGCGCCCCCGAGAGCCGCGCCGCCTCCTCCTCGAACACCCGGATGAACTCGGCGCCGATCGCCTTGCGCTTGGCCTCGGGATCGGTGACGCCGCGCAGCTTGCGCAGGAAGCGGTCCTCGGCGTCGACGGCGACGAGCGGGATGTGGAAGCGATCGCGGAACGCGGCGATGACCTGCTCGCCCTCGTTCTTGCGCATCAGGCCGTGGTCGACGAACACGCAGGTCAGCTGCTCGCCGACCGCGCGGTGGACGAGCAGCGCGGCCACGGACGAATCGACCCCGCCCGACAGCCCGCAGATCACACGCCCGTCACCGACCTGGTCGCGGATGCGGGCGATCTGCTCGTCCACGATCGAGGCCGCCGTCCACGTCCGCGCGCAGCCGCAGACGTCCTCCAGGAACGTCGTCAGCACGCGCTGGCCGTAGGGCGTATGGACCACCTCGGGGTGGAACTGGATCCCGTAGACGTCGCGCTCGACGTCCTCGAAGGCCGCCACCGGCGACGCGGTCGACGACGCCAGCGCCGTGAAGCCGGGGGGCGGCGCATAGACCGTGTCGCGGTGCGACATCCAGCACGTCTGCTCGGGCGGCGTGCCGGCCAGCAGCCGCCCGGGCTCGCGGACGGTGAGGTCGGAGCGGCCGAACTCGCCGACCTCGGCGCCCTCCACCCGGCCGCCCAGCGAAAGCGCCAGCAGCTGCATGCCGTAGCAGATGCCGAGCACCGGAATGCCGAGCTCGAGCAGCGCCGGGTCGAGCTTCGGCGCCCCGTCGGCGTACACCGAGGCCGGCCCGCCGGAGAGGATCAGCCCGCGCGGGCGGCGCCGGCGCACCTCCTCGACGCCGACGTGATGCGGCAGCAGCTCGGAGAACACGCCGCACTCGCGCACGCGGCGCGCGATGAGCTGCGAGTACTGGCCGCCGAAGTCCAGGACGACGACCTCGTCGACCGCGCGCGGCGCCTCGACCTCGGTGGCCGCCTCGGCGACGACCTGGGTCGACGCGCGCCCCGCGGTGACGAGCTCGCTCATGCCACCGCCCGGGTGCGGGGGTCCCCGGTCCTCGGCGTACGGGCCACGCGGCGCTGGCTCCCGGGGTCGCTCATGCCTCGGCGAGCACCTCCTCGCGCTCGGGGTGCGCCGCGGCGGCCGCGCCGCGCGAGCCCATCCCGATCCCTTGCGCGCTCTGCAGCTGCTTGCCCTCGGTCTGCAGCGCCGGGGCGACCATCAGCTCCGCCCGGTTGAACTCCGCGATGTCGCGGTAACCGCACGTGGCCATCGACGTCCGCAGGCCACCCATGAGGTTGAACGTCCCGTCGTTCTCGTGCGCCGGGCCGACGAGGATCTCCTCGAGCGTGCCGTTCTGCACGGTCTGGACCCGCGCGCCACGCGGGAGCGTCGGGTGGAACGTCGCCATGCCCCAGTGAAAGCCCCGTCCCGGCGCCTCGTAGGCGCGAGCGAGCGGCGAGCCGATCATCACCGCGTCGGCGCCGCAGGCGATCGCCTTCGCCACGTCGCCGCCGTTGCGCATCCCGCCATCGGCGATCACCTGGCAGTACTCGCCGGTCTCGAGCATGTGCTGCGAGCGCGCCGCGGCCACGTCGGCGATCGCCGTGGCCTGCGGGACGCCGACGCCCAGCACCCCGCGCGTCGTGCACGCCGCGCCGGGCCCCACGCCCACGAGCACGCCGGCGGCGCCCGTCCGCATGAGGTGCAGGCCGGTGTGGTACGACGCGCAGCCGCCGACGACGATCGGCACCGGCACCTGCCCGATGAACTCCTTGAGGTTCAGCGGCGGGCGCGACTCGTCCTGCGAGACGTGCTCGGCCGACACGACCGTGCCCTGGATGACGAGGATGTCCAGGCCCGCCTCGAGCGCCAGCTCGTAGTACTTGCGCACGCGCTGCGGGGTCAGCGACGCCGCGGCCACCACGCCCTGATCCTTGATCTCGCGGATGCGCTGGGCGATCAGGTCAGGCTGGATCGGCGACTGGTAGATCGCCTGCATCTCGCGGGTCGCGACCTCCTTGGGCAGCGTCGCGATCCGCTCGAGCTGCTCGCCGGCGTCCTCGTAGCGCGTCCAGATCCCCTCGAGGTTGAGCACGGCCAGGCCGCCGAGGTGCCCGACGATCCCCGCGGTGCGCGGCGAGACGACGCCGTCCATCGCCGAGGCCATGAGCGGCAGCTCGAAGCGGTAGTCGCCGAGCTTCCAGGTGATGTCGACGTCGTCAGGGTCCCGCGTGCGACGCGAAGGGACGATGGCGATGTCGTCGAATCCGTAGGCTCGGCGGGCCTTTTTCCCGCGGCCGATCTCAACTTCCATGGCGGCGACCTTACGTTCGGAGGCGGACGGAACTGGAGGTCGCCCGCAGGCTACTAACCCCTTTCGCCCTAGCCGACCTCGGCGGGCAGGGCCAGGCGCTCGACCTCGATCTCCCCGAGCAGCTTCTCGACCCCGCGCGGATCGATCACGCCCGCGCCGAGCTGCTGGGTGGAGTCGCTACCGCAGGCAACGGCGTAGCGCAGGCACTCGGCGGGGCGCCCGCCCGAGTAGCGCGCAGAGACGTAGCCGGCGAGGAACGCGTCGCCCGAGCCGACCGCCGCGACCGGCTCGCGCGGCTCGATCGACACGCGGTACAGGCACGGCGCGCCGTCAGCCAGCACCGAGGCGAAGCAGCCGTCGTGGACCGTCATGATCGCCTCGCGCGCGCCGAGCTGGACCATCTCGCGGACCGCGATCGTGCGGTCCTCGTCGTCGTTGAACTCGTGCCCGACGAGCTCCTCCGCCTCGAGGACGTTCGGCGACACCACGTCGGGCTCGGCCCGCACGGCGAGGCGCAGCGGGTCGCCGTCGGTGTCGACGATCGTCGTGAGGTTGAGCTTGTGCAGCTCGCGGATCAGCTCGGCGTAGGCGCCCGCCTCGACGCCGGGCGGCAGCGACCCCGCGAAGACGACCATGTCGGCCCCGCGCGCGAGGTAGAGCAGCTTGTCGCGGAAGAGCTCGAGCTCCTTGCCCGAGACGGCGGGCCCGCGCTCGTTGATCTCGGTCTGCTCGCCGGTCGTCGGGTCGAGCACCGAGAGGTTGGTGCGCGACTCCTCGCGGATGCGCACGAAGTCGTTGAGGATCGACTCCTCGGTGAGCTGCTCGACGATGCGCGTCCCCGTCGGACCGCCCGCGAAGCCCGTCGCGATCACCGGCTGGCCGAGCGTCTTCAGCGTGCGCGCGATGTTGACGCCCTTGCCGCCCGCCATCGTGCGCTGCTCGACCGTGCGGTGCCGACGGCCGAGCCGGAAGTTGGGCACGGCGAGCGTCCGGTCGATCGCCGCGTTGAGCGTGACGGTGATGATCATGCGGCCTCCGTCCCCCTGCGCCGGCGGCTGCGCGCGCGTCGCCGTCGCGTAGCGCGACGCCGCATCAGCGCCAGTTGGAGCGTACTGCCCGCCAGGACGGCAACCAGTAACACCGTCAATGGGCTGCCGAAGAAGCTCGTCACGCGATCGCCGAGACTGGCCGCGGCCACCGGCGCGCGCGTGAGCAGCGGCACGCGGGCGACCGCCCGGCCGCGGCGCACGACGACGGCGTCGCCGACGCGCGCGCCGGCCGGCAACGGGCCGTCGAGCTCGGCTGGGACGCCGGCGACCTCGACGCGCTCGCGCTCGCCTCGGCGCACGACGACGCGCAGCGAGCGGGCCGCGACGAGGTCGACGTGCCCGTCGCGGTCCTTCAGCTTCGGGCGAGCGAGCACCGCGCCGCGCGTGACGACCACCGGCGCGCGGTAGCGCGTCAGCCCGTAGCGCAGCAGCGCGAGCGTGTCGTCGTCTCGCGCCGCCTCGCTCGGATCGCCGAGGACGGCGGACACGAGCCGCACCCCGCCGCGCTCGCCCGCGCCGATCAGGACGTAGCCGGCCTGCGCGGTGTGGCCGGTCTTCACGCCGTCGACGAACGGCACCCGCCGCACGAGCAGGTTGCGGTTGACGATCCGGCGCACGCGCGCCCCGCTCGTCAGCGTCGCGCGGGGGCGGTCGACGGTCCGCGCGAAGAACCGGTTGCGCAGCAGGACGCGGGCGAGCGTGACGAGGTCGCGCGCGCTGGAGTAGTTGCCGCGCTCGTCGAGCCCGACGGGGTTGGCGTAGTGCGTGTTGCGCAGGCCCAGCTGCGCGGCGCGCGCGTTCATCGCGCGCACGAATGCGGCTTGCGAGCCGCCGACGTCGACGGCGAGCGTCACCGCCGCGTCGTTGGCCGACTGCAGCAGCAGGGCGCGCAGGAGGTCGCGCACGGTGAGGCGCTCGCCCGCGCGCAGCCCGGCCACCGACTCCGCCGGCTGCGGGTGGTACGGGGCTGCGGGGACGACGTCGTCGAGGTTGCTGCGCTCGAGCGTCAGCAGCGCCGTCATGAGCTTGGTCGTCGAGGCGATCGGGCGGCGCTGGCCGGGCTTGCGGGCGTAGACGACGTCGCCGGTGTCGGGCTGGACGAGCATCGCCGCTCGCGCGCGCAGCGGCGGCGGGGCCGCGCCCGCGGTCCCGCTCGGCGCGAGGGCGAGCGCCGCGACGAGCGCGACGAGGACGCTGGCGGCGCGCCGGCTCACGGAGCGAGCCGGATCTTCTGGCCGACGTGCATCGAGTTGGCGTCCAGGCCGGGGTTGAGCTCGCGCAGGCGCTCGATCGGGACGCCGGTCTTGTCGGCCACGTCGGACAGGAAATCGCCTGGCTGCACGGTGTAGGTCTTCGCGGCGCCCGAGGGCTGGGTTCGCGTCGTGGTCGTCGTCCTCTTCTGCGGCCCGCTGTGTCCCGTCCGCGTCACCGGCGCCGGGGTCGCCGGCGGCGTGTCCGTCGGCGACGACGACAGGCCCGCCTTCAGGACGGCCCCCAGCGCGATCGCGGCGGCCACCAGCGCGAGCGGCGCCAGCCAGCGCGCGGGCGAGCTGTGGGCCATGGCCAGCGGGAGGATAGCCCCGGGCCCAGCGCCGCTCCGCCGGTCCTCAGGACAGGGCCCACGCTGCCGCGCGCAGCCGCTCGGCCTCCTGCCGCGCCGCCGTCGCGCGCGGGGAGCCGGTCGCCTCGTAGGCGTTGGCGATCGAGCGCGAGGCGGTCACCAGCCCGCCCGCGCGGCCCGGCGCGAAGGCGGGCGCGACGTCCTCGACGCGCCCGCCCTGGGCGCCGATGCCCGGCAGCAGGAACGGCGCGCGCGGCATGAGCTCCCGCGCGCGCTGGAGGTGCTCGGGGGCGGTCGCGCCGGTGACCGCGCCGATGTCACTCAGCGGTCCGTCGCCGGCGCCGAGCTCGTCGACGATCCGCGCGACGCGCTCCCACACCGGCGCGCCGTCGGGCGCGACCGGCAGGTCCTCGACGTCGCGGGCCCCGGGGTTCGAGGTCCGCACGAGGACGAAGAGCCCGGCGCCGGCGCTGCGGGCCGCGGCGACGAAGGGCTCGAGCGCGTCGCGCCCCAGATACGGGTTGACGGTGAGGGCGTCGGCGGCGAGGCCTTGCACGTCGCCGAACGGCGTCGGGGTGCCGCTGAGGAACGTCTGCGCGTAGGCCGCGGCGGTGACGTCGATGTCGCCGCGCTTGGCGTCGGCGAGCACGAGCAGGCCCGCCTCGCGCGCGCGCTCGCACGTGATGGTCAGCGCGATCCAGCCCGGCGGGCCGAACCGCTCGAAGCAGGCGACCTGCGGCTTGACCGCCACGCAGGCCGGTCCGGCCGCGGCGATCAGCGCCGCGCACTGCACGGCGACCGCCGCCGCGGCGCGCTCGGCCGGGGTGCCGTGCGCGGGCGTGGCCTCGAGCGCCTCCGGCCAGAGGCGCGCGGGATCGGGGTCGAGGCCGAGGACGACCTGCGACTCGCGCTCCGCGACGCGCGCCGCGAGCCGCGCGCCGAAGCCGCCGGTCACGGGCGCGCCGGCGCGGGCGGCGTGCGCTTCTATCCCTTCAGGGCCTTCTTGAGCCCGGAGCCGGGCGTGAACTTGGGAACCCGCGACGCGGCGATCTGGATCGCCTCGCCCGTGCGCGGGTGCACACCCTGGCGGGCGCCGCGCTCGGCCACGCTGAACTTGCCGAAGCCCGAGAAGTTCACCTCGCTGCCCCGCTTGAGCGTGTCCTCGATGGTGGTCAGGACGGCGTCCACCGCCTTGGTCGCATCACCCTTCGCCAGGCCCGACGTTGACGCGACCTGGTCGACGAACTCGGACTTCGTCACAGCCTTCCTCCTTGCAGTTCTCGAACAGCGCGCGACGCTAACAGCGCCCTGCAGCGCTCGCGTCCCGCTCCGGCGTCGATCTTCGCTCTTTGCGGATTTCCGGCCGGACCGCCGCGAATCATGCCGGATGCTCCGGATGCAGCACCAGCTCGAGCGTCCGCTCGGCGTCGTGGCCGACCAGGGCGGGCAGCGCGTGGGGGCCGATGGCGACGGCGATCTCGTGGTCGGCCTGGCGCGCGCGGACGATGTCGCCGGCCAGGACGCCGTCCTGCGCGAGCACCGCGCCGCCCGGGCCGTGGACGGCCACGGCGCGGACGTCGCACGACAGCGCGCGCAGGTAGGCGACGGCCAGCTGCGGGGGCAGGGCGCTCATGTCGGGCGGGCGCCGCCAGAATAGGCGCCCGTGCCCCTCTCGCGCATCGCCTGGCTGTCCACCGTGATCCTCGCCGCCATCACCGGGCTCGTGCTCCTGCTCAACGGCTACACGGGCTACGGCGTGCTCGCCTTCGTCGTCGGCGCCTCGGCCGCGATCAACCTCCGCTAGCCCCTACAGGACGCGTTCGAGCTTCTCGCGGCCGCGATCGACCTCGCCCGTGTCGGGGTCCTGGTTGCCGCGCGGGGGTTGCTGATCGGGACGCGCCTGGCCGGCGGCCTCGCGTGGCGGCAGCTCGCGCTCGCGGCCGCGTTCGTCAGGGATGGTGGGGGTGGTTGTCTCCTCCTGCATCCCCAGGGGCTGCCCGCCGGAGCGATGGGTATTCGCGATTCGTCGCTTCAGCCGGTCTCGCGTTCGAGCCAGGCGAGGAGCTCGCGGGCGGCGCGCCCGCGATGGCTGATGGCATCCTTGTCGGCAAGCGCGAGCTCGGCCATCGTGCGGCCGTCGTCGCGGTCGTCGGGGATGAACGCGGGGTCGTAGCCGAAGCCGCCGGTGCCGCGCGGCTCGGAGGCGAGCGTGCCGGCGCAGCGGCCCTCGACGACGTGCTCGACCGTGGCGTGGGGGTCGACGTAGGCGAGCGCGCAGACGTAGGCCACGGCGCTGCCCGTCGGCGCCTCGCGCAGCAGCAGGGCGAGGTTCTCGGCGTCGGTGGCGTGCTCGCCGGCGTAGCGCGCCGAGCGCACGCCGGGGGCGCCGCCGAGCGCCGCGGCCTCGATGCCGGAGTCGTCGGCGATGGCGATCCGGCCGGTCGCGGCCGCCGCCGCGCGCGCCTTGTCGAGGGCGTTCTGCGCGAACGTCGCACCGGTCTCCGGTGGGAGCAGGACGCTGGCGGGGAGCGGGTCGACGTCGTGGGGCGCGAGCAGCCCGCCGAACTCGCGGACCTTGTGCGGGTTGCGCGTGGCGAGCAGCAGCCTCAAGTCGGCGACCCGGCGTCGACGGCGGCCGCCTGCACCGCGCGCAGCTGCTCGATGCCCGCGGCGGCGAGCGCGAGAAGCTCGTCGAGATGCGCGCGTTGCAGCGGCGTGCGCTCGGCGGTCGCCTGGACCTCGACGAGCCCGCCCTCGCCGGTCATGACGACGTTGGCGTCGACCTCGGCGGTGGAGTCCTCGCGGTAGTCGAGGTCGAGCAGCGCCGTGCCGTCGACGATGCCGCACGAGATCGCGGCGACCGAGCCGGTGAGCGGCGAGCGCTCCAGCAGGCCCTCGGCGACGAGGCGCCGGCAGGCGAGGTCGAGGGCGACGAAGGCGCCGGTGATCGAGGCGCAGCGGGTGCCGCCGTCGGCGGTCAGCACGTCGCAGTCCAGGTAGATCGTGCGCTCGCCCAGCGCCTGGAAGTCGACGACCCCGCGCACCGAGCGCCCGATGAGCCGCTGGATCTCGACCGTGCGCCCGTCCGGTCGCCCGCGCGTGACGTCGCGCTGCTTGCGCTCGCCGGTGGACGCCGGGAGCATCCCGTACTCCGCGGTGACCCAGCCGCGGCCCTGGCCGGCGAGCCAGCGCGGGACGCTTCCCTGCACCGACGCCGTGCAGATCACGCGCGTCTCGCCCTGGGTGATGAGCGCCGATCCGGTGGCGGTGGCGACGAAGCCGCTCTCGATCTTCGTGGGGCGCAGGTCGGCGGCGCCGCGGTCGTACGAGCGCCGGGACGGGGCGGCGGCGGTCACGCGGCGGCCCTCGACGAGCGCGGCACGACGGTCTCGACCGTCCCGAGCGGCAGCTGCAGGAAGCGCGTGCCGACGGCGCGGAAGACCTCGGCGTCGCCGGTGCACAGGAAGCGGTAGTCGCCCTCGCGCTCGCGGTGGGCGTCGAGCCCGCGCGACGCGAGCGCGTGCTCGACCTGGCGAGCCGCCGCGGCGCCGGACGTCACCATCGCGACGCCCGGTCCGAGCGAGCGCTGGAGCATCGGGCGCACGAGCGGGTAGTGCGTGCAGCCGAGGATCACGGTGTCCACGCGCCCGGCGCGCAGCGGCTCGCAGTAGGCGCGGACCGTCGCGACGACGCGCTCGTCGACCGGGAAGCCCTCCTCGATCATGCCGGCGAGGTCGGGGCACTCGACCGCGACGAGGTCGACGTGCGGGTCGACGTCCTTGATCGCGCTCTGGTACGCGCCGCTGCGGACGGTGGCGGGCGTGGCCAGCAGGCCGATGCGCCCGTTGCGCGTGGCGCCGACCGCCTGCACGGCGCCGGGCTTGACGACACCGAGGACGTCGACGCCGAGCGTCGTCTCCATCATCCGCCGCTGCACGGCGGGCAGGGCCGCCGCGGTCGCGCTGTTGCAGGCGACGACGAGCAGCTTCACGCGCCGCTCGATGAGCTCCTCGGCGACCTCGAGGCTGAAGCGCTCGAGCTCCTCCGGGCTGCGCCCGCCGTACGGGAAGCGCGCCGTGTCGCCGAGGTAGACGAAGTCCTCGTGCGGCAGCGCGACGAGCAGCTCGTGCAGGACGGTCAGCCCGCCGACGCCGGAGTCGAAGACGCCGATGGGGCGGCTGCGGGGGATGGGGGTCACGGGTCGGCATGTTGGCAGGGCGCGTGGCGTTCGCGGGCGTGGCGCGCCGCTCGGGCGTTGGTGGCGGGCTGTGGCGTCGTCGGATTGCACCGAGGGAAAGGAGCGGTTTGTCCGTGTGACCGCACCTGTCGAGCGCTCTCCGCGGCGCCTTGGCTGGCTCGCGTTCGAGCGGTCGGTCCGCGAGTCGAGGGCGCGATCGACCGCGATATAGGCGGTCGATCGAGCACTCGATACGTCGAGCCCGGGCGCCTGGCGCGTTGCCGCTGAGGCCGAGACCAGAGCAGGATCCTTCCCGCTATGCGGGAACACGGGCCGCGTAGGAGTCCGTCAGGCCGTCGGAATCCGCACTCGGTTGCCCCGGGTCTCCGCGCCTGGCATGTTGCCGCTCGGCCCGGGCGCGGACCACGATCCGCTTCCCTTCGGTGCCACAGACCCGGCCGCGACCCTCGGCGCCAAAGCGGGCGGCGCGCCACGCCACGCTCCGCCCGCCGCCGGCCGGCCCCTAGTACCCCAGCGTCTTGTGCGAGACCCGCTCGCAGCCGCGGATCCTGTAGTGCTTCTGCGCCCGCCGGCTGATGTAGAGCGTGTCGATGCCCGGGCCGCAGTCGACGACCCCTCGCCCGAAGTGGGCCTTGATCCAGTCGTTGCCGGCGCCCGCCTCGATCAGGTTCCAGCCGTGGCTCGCGTAGATGAAGTCGCGTCCGGCGCCGCCGTAGAGGCGATCGCTCTGGCTCGTGCCCTGCCCGGAGGGCTTGTAGTCGCCCCAGAGGACGTCTCCCCACGGGCCGGCGTAGATCGTGTCGCTGCCGTGGCCGCCGAGCAGCTCGTTGTGTCCCGTGCGCGACGACACGACCCGCCGGTCACCGCGCCGGACGAACCGCCGCTGGCACGCGCCGCGCAGGTGCACCCCGTCGCACGAGTAGTCCTCGTCGAGGCCCCCGAAGGGATCCTGGCCGGGGCGCGCATCGAGCGGCCGGGAGCCGTCGGACTTGTTCATGAGAAGGATGCCGTTGATCGCGGGCCAGCCCTCGTGGCTGGTGTTGGCGGCGGCGACGGAGGCGGGTAGCAGGCAGGCGAGGACCAGCAGAAGAGGCAGCGTGCGCATGTCGAGACCGGGGGTCGGGGAGGGACCGGCCGGTCTCTTTTCGGCACGGTGCGCCCGGAAGTCGAGCGATGATGCGCCTCGTCAGCGACTGTTGACGCGCCTCAGTGATGAGCGACGATGCGCCTCTGCACGGAGCGACGCCCGTCGCCTCGAGTGAGATCGCGCGGCGACGGGTCGGATCGGCCCTCGCCGCGCCGGCGCGACCCTCGGCCGCCTGGCGCCGTCGACCGCGCCGGCGGCGGGACGGCCGCCGGCCGGCCGAGGGGCGCGGCTGGCGAAGTCAGCCCTTTCCGCTCGCGCTCGAGACCTTGTCGATCGCCGCCTTGAGCTTGCTGACGATGACCTCGGCCAGGCCCCAGTTGTGGCTGTGCATGGCCGCGATCACCGCGGCGAGCAGCGCGCCGATGAGCAGCAGGAGACCCACGTACTCCACGGTGCCCTGTCCCGTCTCGCCGCGCAGGCGAAGCGCCCATGCGTGCAGTCGTCCCATCAGTCGATACGCCATCTCGTGCCTCCCGTCGTTCGTGGCTGGGGTTGGCGGCGAGTCTGGGCGGGAGCGTGTGACGGCGCCACACGCGGTTGCAACGACTCTGCGTAGCCTCGCCGGCGGATGCGCGCGCTCGTGATCTCCGACATGGCTGCGGACCCCGGCGCGCCCGGCCGTGGCGTCTTCGTGCGCGACCAGGTCGCCGCCCTGCGCCGCCTGCCGGGCCTGGAGGTCGAACTCGACGAGGCCCCGCCCGGCGCCCGCGCGCTCGCCGCGCTCGCCGCTCGGTGCGCGCGCCGCCGCGGGTTCGACATCGTCCACGCGCACTACGGGCTGAGCGCCTGGCCCGCGCTGGCCGTGCGCGGCGCGCGGCGCGTCGTCACCTTGCACGGCACCGACCTGCGACATCCGGGCACGCGCCGGATCACGCTCGCCGCGCTCGGCCGCATGGACCTCGCCGCGACGGCATCGGCGAGCCTCGCGCGCGAGGTGCCGGGCGCCGGGACCACGCGCCGCGTCGCCGTTCTGCCGTGCGGCGTGAGCATGGAGCGCTTCCGCCCCATCCCGCGTGCCGAGGCCCGCGAGGCGCTCGGGCTGCCGGCCGCCGAGCCGCTGCTGCTCTTCCCGGCCGACCCGGCGCGCGCGGTCAAGCGCTTCGACCGCGCGCGCGAGGCCGCCGGCGACGTCCGCCTGGCGAGCCTCGGCGCCGCGCCGTCCTCCGAGGTGCCGCTGTGGATCAACGCCGCCAACGCGGTGCTCGTGCCGTCCGACGCCGAGGGATTCGGGCTCGCGGTCCTGGAGGCGCTCGCCTGTGACGTCCCGGTGCTCGCAACGCCGGTGGGCGTCCACGCGGTCGCCCTCGACGGGTTGGCGGGCACGCTGTGCGCGCCGTTCGACGCCGCCGCCTGGCGCGACGCGCTGCGACCGCACGTCGCCGCCGACGACCCGCGCGTCGCCGGCCGCGCGCGGGCCGCGCTCTTCTCCGCCGACCGCATGGCCGAGCGCGTCGCCATCGCGTGGCGCGACCTTGCGAGCGGCGTGCGGGCGCGTCCGTAAGTCGGGCGGGTCGCCGGGCGTCGCCGGCCGGAATTTCGCCCACCCACCCGCCGCCCGGCGTCCGAAGGTGTGGGCGGGTGGGGAAGAGTCCGAGGACCGACGGGTGGGTCCAGGCGGCTGCCAGCGCCGTCCGGAACCCGTCGGGCTTGCGGACGTGTCCACTAGCTTGTGGCGCCGGATGGCGAACCCGCTGAAGCGCATCCTGCGCGGCGGGCAGGCGCCGGCCGCCCCGGCCGCCGCGCCCGAGCCCGCCCCCGCCGAGGGGTCCACGCCCGGCGAGGACGGCGCGACCGGAGACGCGGCCGCGCGCGGCGGGGAGCCGGCGACGACCGCGACGGAGCCCGCGCCCGCCGAGGCGGAGCCCGCGTCCGGCGAGGCGGGCCAGGCGGACGAGAACGGCGCGACCGGAGACGCCGCGGCCACCCGCGGCGGCGAGCCGGCCACGACCGCGATGGTGCCCGCGCCCGCCCAAGAGCCCGTGCCCGCCGAGCGCGGCGCGGCCGGCGACGCCGCGGCCGCCACCCCCGCCCCCGCCTGGCGCCTGCGCGGGCGCGCGCGGCGCCGCCTGCGTCACCTGCGCGCCGCTCGGGAGCTCGCGCTGCGCGACCTCGGTGGGCTTGTCTTCGACCTGCATCGCTTCGGCCGCGAGCGGCCCGACCTCGTCGCCGCCAAGCTCGACGCCCTCGCCGACCTCGATCGCGAGCGCCGCGCGCTGCAGGAGGCGCTCGACGACCCGGCCGGATTCGACGTCCTGCGGCGCCCCGGCCTGGCCAGCTGCGCGCGCTGCGGCACGCTCGTGGCGAGCGAGGCGCGCTTCTGCTCGAGCTGCGGCGTGTCCCTCGCGACCGCCCACGCCGCCACCGCCGGCGCTGCGCCCGAGACGGAGCCCGAGCACGTCCCCGGCGCCGCGGCGGCGACGAGCGACCTGCCCGGCACGTGACCGAGCCGCACGACCGCTGCCCGCGCTGCGGCGCGCCCTTGCGCGACGACCAGGACTGGTGCCTGGACTGCGGCGCGGCCGCCCGCACGCGCCTCGCGCGCGCACACGCGTGGCAGGCGCCGGTCGCGCTCGTCGCGGTCGTCATCGCGCTTGCCGGCGCCGCGCTCGCCTTCGCGTTCGTCCGCCTCGCGAACACCGACCAGGACGTGCGCGCGGCGCAGGCGACGGCGACCCAGGCGCCAGCCGCGGCGAACCCCGCCCCCGCCCCCACGACGGCCGCGACCTCGCCGCCCCCCGCCGTCGACGTCCCACCGGCCACCCCGCCAGAGACCGCGCCCGCCGCCCCGCGCCCGTCGCCGTTCAGCCCGACGACGACGACCGCGCCCTAGCCCTAGTGGGCCCGTCCACAAATCCGACGGGGAACCGACGGGCCCTCGCCGCCCCTGCGTGCGTCCTCGGTCGGGCCCGTGACTCCGTCACTGTGCCCTCCCTGCGTCCTTCGCAGGAACGGCGATCGCCACGCCGGACTTACGGACGGGCCCACTTGCGCGACAGCGCCGCGCTCCAGCGCCCCGCCGCCAGGCGCTCCAGCGCCGCCTCGGCGACCGGGTGCCGATCGACCGCCGGAGGATCGGGCGCGCGCTCGGAGCCGACGGCCTCCATCGTCGCCGCGACCGACCGCGCCAGCGCCCCGAGCGCGTAGCCGCCCTCCAGCGACACCGCGAGCGGCGCGCCGGCCTCGGCCGCGATCGCGCGTGCCCAGGCGGCCATCGCCGCGAAGCCCGCATCGGTCACGCGACAGCCCGCGAGCGGGTCCTGCTCGTGGGCGTCATAGCCCGCCGAGACGAGCACGAGCTCGGGCGCGAACGCGCGCGCCAGCGGCGCGACGACGTGCGCGACGAGCGAGACCCACACGTCGTCGCCCGACCCGCCGCGGACCGGCAGGTTCACCGTGTAGCCGACCCCGTCGCCCGAGCCGACGTCCCCCGCCGGGCCGGTGCCCGGGTACAGCGGCGACTCGTGGATCGAGACGAACAGCACCTCGTCGCTCGCGTGGAAGATCTCGTTGGTGCCGTTGCCGTGGTGCACGTCCCAGTCGAGGATCAGCACCCGCGACAGCCCGCGCCGGTCCAGCGCCCAGCGCGCACCCACGGCGATCGAGTTGAACAGGCAGAAGCCCATCGCGCGCGACGGCTCGGCGTGGTGGCCCGGCGGCCGGTGGACGCTGAACGCGCAGCGCGCACCGTCGAGGACCGCGTCGACGGCCATGCACGCGCCGCCGGCGCCGTGCAGCGCGGCCTCGTAGGAGTCGGGGGACACCGACGTGTCCAGGTCGATCGGCCCGCCGCCCGACTCGCACAGCTCGCGGATGAACCGGATGTGGTCGAGCGGGTGGACGGCGAGCAGTGCCTCGCGCTCGACCGGCCGCGACTCCCGCAGCTCCCACCCGAGCCCGCCCCGTGCCGCGACCTCGCGCTCGATCGCCACGATCCGCTCGGCGCGCTCCGGATGCGGCCCGGGGTCGTGGTGCAGCGAGGACTCGTGGTGCAGGAAGACGGGCGCCGACACCGCGCTCTACCGTACCGGCGCCATGCCGGAGCCGTCCGTCCAGCGCGCCGACGTCGCGATCGTCGGCGCCGGGGCCGCGGGGCTGTTCACCGCGCTCGCCGTGGCGCGCGCGGGCGCCCGCGCGGCGCTCGTCTCGGCGACTCCGCTCGCCCACACGGCCAGCTACTGGGCGCAGGGCGGCATCGCCGCGGCGCTCGCCGCCGACGACGCGCCCGACCTGCACCAGGAGGACACCGAGCGCGCCGGGCGCTCGCTGACCCGCGCGAGCGCGGCGGTCGTGCTGACCGCCGAGGCGCCCGACCGCGTCCGCGACCTCGAGGCGCTCGGCGTGCGCTTCGACGCCGACCGCCATGGCCGCCTCGCGCTCGGTCTCGAGGGCGGGCACTCGCGCCGGCGCGTCGTGCACGCCGGCGGCAGCGCGACCGGCCGGCGGGTCGTGCGCCAGCTGTCCGCGCTGGCCGCCGAGCACCCGCAGATCGACGTCATCGAGGGCGCCCGTGCGGCGGGGCTCTGGACCCAGGAGGGGCGCTGCGTCGGGGTCGTCGTCGAGGACGGCCGCGCGATCGCCGCCCGCGGCGTCGTGCTGTGCACGGGCGGCGCGGCGGCGCTGTGGGCGCGCACCACGAACCCGCCGGGCAGCCTCGGGACGGGGCTGCTTCTCGCGCAGCGCGCGGGCGCGAGCCTGGCCGACCTCGAGTTCATGCAGTTCCACCCGACGGCGGTGGCGGGCGTGCGCGGGCGCGAGGGCTTCCTCGTCACGGAGGCGATCCGTGGCGAGGGCGCCACGCTGCATGCGCCCGACACGGGCGACCGCTTCGTCGAGGAGCTCGCGCCGCGCGACGAGGTCGCGCAGGCGATCGCGCGCGAGCTGCGCCGCACCGGCGCGCGCTCGGTCGGCCTCGACATGCGCCACATCGATCCCGCGCTGTTTCCCAACGTCGTCGTCGCGCTGCAGGAGGCGGGCCTGGACCCGACGCGCGAGCTCATTCCCGTCGCCCCGGCCGCGCACTACGGGATGGGCGGCATCGTCACCGACCTGCACGCGCGCTCGACCGTGCCCGGCCTGCTCGCCGTCGGCGAGACCGCGTGCACCGGCCTGCACGGCGCCAACCGCCTGGCGTCCAACTCGCTGAGCGAGTGCTTCGTGTTCGGCCGGCGAGCCGCGCTGGCCGCGCTCGACAAGCCGCCGCCGCCCGCGGGCGAGCCCCCGACCGCCGAGCCGCTGCCCGCGCCCAGCCGCGAGACGCGCGCCGCGATGGACCGCTGCGCGGGCATCGAGCGCACCGCCGACTCGCTGAGCTCGCTGCTTGACGACCCCTATCCGCTCACGCGGCTGATCGCCGCGTCCGCGCTCGAGCGCGAGGAATCGCGCGGCGCCCACCGCCGGGCCGACTTCCCGGAGCGCGACCCGGCGCTCGACCACCGCCATCTCGTACATGCGTCGAACGAGGTTCGCGCGTTCGACCTGTGGGAATGACGGGTCCGCTCAAGGAATTCGCTGCTTAACGCGAACTCAACAGAGCGGACGTTCTGTCCTTCACAAGGGCGGCGCACGATGCACCGCCGAGGGGACCTAGAGAGGAGCGGCCAAGGGTCAGATGTACCAGTTCTCTCGAGCGATCTACCGCGAGCTCGCGCCGTACATCACGGACGACGCGGCCACGAGTCGTGGCGAGGCTCACGCGTCGGTCCTGCGCGCGTGTGAGGCGACCGTTGAGCGCCTCGCGACGGACCGCCATTACTTCAAGCGCCCCGCGCGCACGCTGTTCCAGGACATCCGGATGTTCTTCCCGATGGGCCAGCAGGAGCGGGTGTGCGTGACGGTGATTCGCTATCTCGACGTGGCGACGGAGTGGCTGGACCGCCAGCCCCAGCACGGATACGACGTCAACGGCAACCCCCTGCAATGCCGTGCGACGACCCGCAAGGGGACGCCGTGCCAGCGCGTTCCGCTGCCGCACAACGGCTACTGCCCGTCGCACCAGCACCTGGCGGCGACCGAGGAGATCGAGGAGCCCGTCGCGGCGTAGCGCCGCTAGCAGCGCCCGGGCGTCCGCGCGTCCGGCGCGAGGCACAGCGTCGCCGAGCGCACGCGGTCGCGCCCGACCGTGAAGCGCACCACGCGCCCGACGAAGCCGGGTGCCGTGAGGCGCACCTCCAGCACGGCCCCGCGCCGCAGCCGGACCCTGCGCAGCGCCGCGCTGAACGTCGCGTCCGTCCCGCGCGCCTCCAGGCGACGGCGCGGGCAGCCGCGGCCGCGACAGCGCACCTGCACCCTCGCGCCGGCCGGCAGGCCGCGCACGGTCAGCCGCGAGAAGCGCGCGGACGCCGGCGTGGTCGTGAGGCGGTAGGCGATCACGCCCGGGATGCGCAACGCCACGGTCGACGCCGGCGACGGAAGCGCCGGCCCGGGAGCGGGGCTCACCAGCGGCGGCACCGGCGCGGGCTGAGGCGCGGGCGGCGGGGGCGGCGGGGGCGGCAGGTCGACGCGCTCGCACCCGTACAGCGCGTCGTCGGGATCGGCGACGACGGTGTCCTGACCCGCCCCGCAGTCCACGATGTCGACCTCGCCGTCGCGAACCGTGAACGAGTCATCGAAGGCGCTGCCGGTCAGGTAGTCCTGGCCGGGGCCGCCGTCGATGTTCAGCGCGACCGGTGAGGCCGAGCCATCGATGAGGTCCGCACCTCCCCCGGCCTGGATCGTCAGCGGCGCCGAGTCCCCGGTGCAGCTGACCGAGTACGAGCGCTGGTCCTGCGCGCAGTTCTTGGGACCGACCGACCACGGCGCGGCGTCGGCGCCCGACGGGATGAGCTGGAGCAACGCGTTCTTGGGCGGCGGTCCCGATCTGCCCAGCGTGCGCAGCGAGTCGGCGCCGTCCGCCATGACGAGCTGGTAGGCGGTCGCTCCGCGGGTGAGCTGCGGCGGAGCGGCCGCCGCGGGTGACGCCGCGGCGAGCAGCGCCCCGAGCAGGGCCGCCACGCTCGCGTGTCTCACGAGCCGACGCTACGCCCGCCGCGGACGGCGTGCAAGCCTCCAGCGCGTGCTGCTCGGGGTCGACGTCGGAGGAACGTTCACGGACGCCGTGCTCGCGCTCGAGGACGGCCGGCTGGTGACCGCCAAGGCGCCGAGCACGCCCGGCGACCAGTCGCAGGGTGTGATGGCCGCGGTGCGCTCCGCGCTCGAGCGCGCGGACCGTGGCGCGCGCGACGTCGAGGCGTTCGCGCACGGCATGACGGTGGCCACCAACGCGCTGCTCGAGGGCAAGGTCGCGCGCACCGCGCTCGTCGCCACCGCCGGCTTCACCGACCTGGTCGCGCTCGGCCGCCAGGACCGCGCCGACCTCTACCGCCTGTGCGCCGCCCACCCCGCGCCCCTCGTGCCGGCCGAGCGCCGCATCGCCGCCGGCGAGCGCACCGGCCCCGACGGCGTGCTGCGCGAGCTCGGCGACGACGGGATCGACGCCGTGGTCCGGGCCGTCGAGGAGGCCGACGTCGAGGCGGTCGCCGTCTGCCTGCTGCACAGCTACGCGCACCCGGGCCACGAGCGCGCGCTGGGTGCCGCGCTCGCCGAGCGTGCCTCCGACGTGCACGTCTCGCTGTCGCACGAGGTCGTCGGCACGTTCCGCGAGTACGAGCGCGCCGCCACGACCGAGGTCGACGCCGCGCTGTCGCCGCTGCTGCGCCGCTACCTGCGCGCGCTCGCCGCGAGCGCGCGCGAGGCCGGCCTGCCCGAGCCGGCGATCATGCAGTCCAGCGGCGGGCTGGCCTCGATCGACCTCGCCGCGCGGCACGCCGCGCTGACCGTGCTGTCGGGTCCGGCGGGCGGCGCCGCCGCGGCCGCGCTGCTCGCCGCGCAGTCCGGCGAGGCCGACCTGCTGTGCTTCGACATGGGCGGCACGTCGTGCGACGTCTGCGTCGTCGACGGCGGTCGCGTGCGCGAGACCGCCGGGCGCGAGGTCGGCGGCCGGCCGCTGGCGCTGCCGATGGTCGACATCCACACCGTCGGCGCCGGCGGCGGCTCGATCGGCTGGCGCGATCCGGGCGGCGCGCTGCGCGTGGGGCCGCACTCGGCGGGGGCCGACCCGGGGCCCGCGTGCTACGGGCGCGGGGGCACCGAGCCGACCGTCACCGATGCCAACCTGCTGCTCGGGCTGCTCGACCCCGACGCGCCGCTGGCCGGCGGCGTCGCCCTCGACCGCGGCGCGGCCGAGCGCGCGGTCGCCGAGCTGGCCCGCGCGCTCGACCTCGAGACGCTCGAGTGCGCGCGCGGCATCGTCCGGGTGGCCAACACCGAGATGGTCCGCGCGCTGCGCGTGATGACCGTCGAGCGCGGCGTCGACCCGCGGCGCTACGCGCTGCTCGCCTTCGGCGGCGCCGGCGGCCTGCACGCCGCGGCGATCGCCCACGAGCTGGGCATCGACCGCGTGCTGTGCCCGCGCGCGTCGGGCGTGCTCAGCGCGCTCGGGCTCGCGGTCGCCGAGCGGCGCGCCGACGTGCGCCGCACCGTGCTCGGCCGCGAGGCCCCGGTCGACGAGCTGGCCGCGGAGGCGCGCGCCGCGCTCGGCGACGAGCGCGCCGGCGTGCGCGTCGCGCGCGACCTGCGCTACCGCGGCCAGTCGTTCGAGCTCACGGTGAGCGGCGACGATCCCGCCGAGGCGTTCGAGGCCGCCCACGAGGAGCGCTACGGCTACCGCGAGCCCGACGGCGAGGTCGAGCTCGTCACCGTGCGCGTGTCGGCCTACCGGCCGGGCCCCGACGTCGAGCTCACCGTGCCCGCGAGCCCGAGCGAGCCGGCCGGGACGCGCGACACCGACCTCGGGACGACGACGATCTTCGCCGGCGAGCTGGGCGCGGGCACGCGCATCGAGGGTCCGGCGGTCTGGCAGGGTCCCGAGGCGACGCTGGCGGTGCCCGACGACTGGCGCGGCGAGGTTGACGCCGCGGGGACGATCGTGCTCGAGCGATGGACGCGATAGGCCTGCAGGTCGCCGCCGGCGCGCTGCGCGCCGCGTGCGAGGAGATGGGTGCCGTGCTGATCCGCGCGGCGCACTCGTCGAACATCAAGGAGCGCCGCGACTGCTCGACGGCGCTCTTCGAGGCGAGCGGTGAGATGGTGATGCAGGCAGAGCACATCCCGGTCCACCTCGGCGCGATGCCCGCCGCGGTGGCGGCCGTCCTCGGCGAGGACCACGAGCCCGGCGTCGCCTGGGTGCTCAACGATCCCTACAAGGGCGGCACGCACCTGCCCGACATCACCGTGATCACGCCCGTGTTCGCGGCACGCGGCGCGCGCCCGCGGCCGTCGGGTCGCCCTGGCCGCCGTGCGCGCGCGGCGCACGAGCTGCTCGGCTTCGCCGCCTCGCGCGCCCATCACGCCGACGTCGGCGGCCGCGTGCCGGGCTCGATGCCCGCCGACTCGCGCACGCTCGACGAGGAGGGTGTGGTCATCGCGCCGCGCGTGCTCGACGACGCCGCCGTCGAGGAGCTCGCCAAGCGCATGCGCCAGCCCGCCGAGCGCCGCGCCGACCTGCGCGCCCAGCTCGCGGCCAACCGCGTCGGCGTCAATCGCCTCGCCGAGCTCGTCGAGCGCGTCGGCGTGGACGGGGTGCGCGAGGCCTTCGCCGCCGTGCTCGACTACGCCGAGCGGCGCACGCGCACGTGCCTGGAGGAGCTCGAAGACGGCGATCGCACCGCCACCGACGTCCTCGAGGCCGCGGACGCAGACCTCGAGCTCGCGGTCACCGCCACCGTGGCGGGCGACGAGCTCCGCCTGCGCTTCGACGCCCCGCCGCAGCACGACGGCAACCTGAACTGCCCTCTCGCCGTGACGCGGTCGGCCGCGTACTTCGCCGTGCGCGTGCTGACCGATCCGGACATCCCCGCGAGCGCGGGCGCCTACCGCCCGGTGACCGTCGAGGCGCCCGAAGGCAGCCTGCTGAACGCGCGCCCGCCGGCCGCCGTCGCCGCCGGCAACGTCGAGACCTCCAGCCGCGTCGCCGATCTCGTCCTGCGCGCCTTCGGCCGCGCGCTCGGACAGGGGACGATGAACAACCTCACGCTCGGCAACGATCGCTTCACGTACTACGAGACGCTGGGCGGCGGCCAGGGCGCCTGCCCCGACGCCGACGGCCCCAGCGGCGTGCACGTGGCCATGTCGAACACGCTCAACACCCCGGTCGAGGCGCTCGAGCAGACCTTCCCGCTGCGCGTCGTCGAGTACGCGCTGCGGCCGGGGTCGGGCGGCGCCGGGCGCCGGCGCGGCGGCGACGGCGTCGTGCGCGAGGTGGAGGCGCTCGACGACGTGACGTGGTCGCTGCTGACCGAACGCCGCCGCCACGCGCCGCCCGGGGCCGACGGCGGCGAGGACGGCGAGCGCGGGCGCAACGTCGTCGCGGGCGCGGAGGTCGGGCCCAAGGCGACGGGCACGCTGCGCGCCGGGGAGCGCCTGCGGCTGGAGACGCCGGGCGGCGGAGGCCACGGGGCCCGATGACCGGACCCGAGCTCGTCGCCCGCACCTACCGGCGGCTCGACATCGTCGGCTACGGCGCCAACGGGCTCGGCGCGCTCGTCCTGTTCGTCTTCGTCACCGTGCTGGTGCCGCGCACGTTGTCGCGCGACGAGTACCACCAGGTGCTCGTCCGCACGGCAGCGGCGCTCGCCGTCGTCCTCGTCGTCGCGCTGTGGCTCGGGCGCCGGCGCACGGTGGGGTTCTACCGCGGTGCCACGGCCTGGGCCGCCGACGGGCGCCCGGCCACGGACGCCGACCGCGAGCGGCTGCTTCGCTACCCGCTGGAGTTCCTGCGCACCGCGACGGCGTGCTGGGTCATCGGCGGCGGCGCGATCGCCCTGGTGGACCTCACGGTGGCGCCGAGCGCGGCGGTCGCGGTCGCGGTGACCGCCGTCCTCGGCGGCACGGTGGCCTCCTCGCTGTGCCTCATTCTCAGCGAGCGCCTCCTGCGCCCGCTCGTGGGACGGGCGCTGGCCGGCGGGCCGCCTCCCGAGGCGGCGAGCGTCGGCGTGGCGGCTCGCCTGGCGACCGCGTGGGCGCTGAGCACCGCGGTCCCGCTGCTCGGCGGTGTGGTGCTGATCGGCGCCGACCTCGCCGGGGCGGACTTCAAGTCGGGTGACCTGGCGGGCGCGGTCCTGTTCCTCATCCTCACTGCGCTCCTGGTCGGCCTGCTCGCCAACCTGGTGGTCATCCGGTCGCTGGCCGACTCGATCGGCTCGGTCCGCGTGGCGCTGCAGCGCATCCAGGCCGGCGATCTCGACACCCGCTGCCCGGTCGACGACGGCAGCGAGGTCGGGCTGCTGCAGGCCGGCTTCAACCGCATGGTCACCGGCCTCGAGGAGCGCGAGCGCCTGCGCGAGGCGTTCGGCACGTTCGTCGACCCCGAGCTCGGCGAGCGCATCCTGCGCGAGGGAACCGACCTCGCCGGCGAGGAGGTCGAGGTCAGCGTCCTCTTCCTCGACGTGCGCGGCTTCACGAGCCTGGCCGAGCGCACCGGCGCGCGCGACGTCGTCGCCCGCCTGAACGCGCTCTACGAGCGCGTCGTGCCCATCGTCCTGGCCCACGGCGGGCACGCCAACAAGTTCATCGGCGACGGCATGCTCGCGATCTTCGGCGCGCCCGAGCGCCTGGCCGACCACGCCGACCGCGCGGTCGAGGCCGCGCTGGAGATCGCCCGCGCGGTGCGCGACGCCTTCGGCGGCGAGCTGCGCGTCGGGCTCGGCGTCAACTCCGGGCGCGTGCTCGTCGGCACCGTCGGCGGCGGCGGACGGTTGGATTTCACCGTCATCGGCGACCCGGTGAACACCGCCGCGCGTGTGGAGGCGGCGACGCGCGAGACCGACGACGACGTGCTCATCACCGAGGCCACGCGCGAGCGCCTGCAGCGCGAGCACTGCGCGTGGCAGCGCCGCCCGCCGATCCCCCTTAAAGGCAAGTCAGAGCCCGTCGCGCTATACGCGCCCACCTAAGCCTGGATCTCCGATTCTCGCGGCGCGAGCCGCCCGGATGCCTTCGTCATACGGCTTCGGCCGCGAACCGAAGGGGTCACCCTGCGGATGCGCGGCCGAAACCGTCTGACTCGGCCTCCGGACGCCTCGCATCCACGATCTATCGGTGGATCCAGGCTAAGGGGTCAGACCCCGTAAGAGGCTCCATCCGCCCGATGTGCGGACCCACCCCTCAGGGCGACCATGTCCGCATGACCAACACCAACTCCACCAACTCCATCATCGCCTTCCGCCCCGCCACCGCCGACGACGACCGCGTCCTGCGCGACCTCTCCGAGCTGGACTCGGCCAAGCCGGTGGAGCGCCCCGCCGTGCTCGCCGTCGTCGACGGGCAGCCCGTCGCCGCCGTGTCGCTGAGCGACGGCCGCATCGTCGCCGACCCGTTCACCCGCACCGAGGACGTCGTGCGCCTGCTGCGCTCGCGCATCGCCTGGCAGGCCGCCGCCCGCAAGTCGCGCCGGCGCCCGGTCTTCCCGCTGCCGCGCCTGCGGCCGGCCGCGTAAGGGGTCCCGCCGCGCGCGTAAGGGGTCGGGCGGCGCAAGTCGCTCCGTCCGCCCGATGCGCGCACCGGGGCCTCAGCGGCACCATCGAGGCTGTGCTCGGCACGACACCAGAAGGGAACACACCATGGTCAATCTCCTCGCCTCCCCGCTCACCCTCGCCCGCGCCGACGAGATCGGCCGTGACGCCGCCGCGCCCGCGCGATACTGGTCGCGTGTCCACGCGGGTCACGAGCAGCCGGCTGATCGGCCGGACGGCCGAGCTCCAGCAGCTCGAGGCGGCTCTGGCCGACGCTTCCGAAGGCCGGCCGTCGCTCGCCTTCGTAGCGGGTGACTCGGGCGTCGGGAAGACGCGCCTGGTCAGCGAGCTGCTGGATCGCGCCGAGGGATCCGGCGCGGAGGTCCTGAGCGGCGACTGCGTCGAGCTCGGCGAGGGCGAGCTGCCCTACGCCGCGCTCGTGTCGGCGCTCCGGCCCCTCGCCCGCGCCGGCCATCCCGCCCTCGACGCTCTCGATCCGCGCGCCCGCGCCGAGCTCGCCCGTCTCCTCCCCGGGCTGGCCGGCGCGGCGCCCGCGGACGGCGAGGCCGACGCCCCCGCGCAGGGCCGCCTGTTCGAGGCGGTGCTCGGCCTCCTGGACCGCCTCGGCGCCGAGGCGCCCGTCGTCGTCGCGCTCGAGGACCTCCACTGGGCCGACCCTTCGACGCGGGCGTTCGTGGCCTTCCTCGCGCGGTCGCTGTGTCGCGAGCGCGTGCTCGTGGTCGCCACCTACCGCCTCGACGAGCTGCATCGCCGCCACCCGCTGCGTCCGCTGCTCGCCGAGCTCGAGCGCGACAACGCGGTGCGGCGCATCACGCTCGCGCCGCTGTCGCGCGAGGAGCTGGGCGCGGCGCTCGAGGACATCCTCGGCGCGCCTCCGGCCGGCGACCTCCTCGGCCGGCTCTACGCGCGCAGCGAGGGCAACCCGCTGTTCATGGAGGAGCTCCTGGCCGCCGGCCTCGACGGTCGCGGCGGGCTCCCGGCGACGCTCCGCGACGCGCTGATGGTGCGCATCGAGCGCCTCAGCGAGCCGGCGCAGGAGCTGCTGCGCGCGCTCGCCGTCGGCCAGCGGCTCGACCACGAGCTGATCAGTGAGACCAGCGGCCTGGATCCCGCCACGCTGCGCGCCGCGCTGCGCGAGGCGGTGGCCAGCCACCTCGTCGTCGCGCAGCCCGACGACCGCTACACGTTCCGACACGCGCTCCTGCGCGAGGTCGTCGTCGATGACCTGCTGCCCGGTGAGCGCACCGACCTTCACCGCGGGCTCGCCGAGGCGCTCGAGCGGCGCGCCGACAAGGCACCGGCCGACGCTCAGCTGCTCGCCGGCATCGCGCACCACTACGCGGCGGCGGGCGACCAGCCCGCGGCGCTGGCGACGAGCGTCCGCGCGGCCGTCGCCGCCGACGCGGTCCACGCCCACGGCGAGGCCGCGGCGCTGCTCGAGCGGGCGCTCGACCTCTGGGACCGCGTGCCCGACGCCGAGGTGCTGAGCGGCGGCGACCGCGGCGAGCTGCTCTTCCGCGCCGCGGAATCGCACCTGCAGGCGGGCGACGACACGCGCGCCGAGCCGCTGCTGCGCGCCGCGCTCGAGCTGGTGGACGAGCGCGAGGAGCCGCGGCGCGCGTCCGTGCTGCTCGAGCGCCTGGCCCGCGCCCGCTGGCGGCTCGGGCGCAGCGAGGAGGCGCTGGCCAACGCCCGCCGAGCGCTCGAGCTCGTCCAGGGCGGCGAGCCGTCCCCCGAGCGCGCGGCGATCCTCGCGTGGTGGGCCAAGACGCGGATGCTGCAGGGCCGCTACCGCGACGCGGCGCGCGCGGCCCGCGACGCGCTGCACGCCGCCGAGGCCACCGACAATCGCGCCGCGCTCTCGGCCGCCCTGAACGCGATGGGCGTGGCGCTGGCCGCCCAGGGCGCGGTCGACGAGGGCACGGCGGCGCTGCGTCGCGCGATCGACATCGCCCGCGAGCACGACCGGTCGATCGAGATCGAGAGCGCGGAGGTCAACCTCGCCGACGCGCTGCACATGGCCGGGCGCAGCCGCGAGGCGCTCGACGTCGTACGCACCGCGCGCGGCGAGTCGCGGCAGATGGGCTACCGCGTCAACTGGCTCGACGCGGTGATCTCCGAGCTCGCCTTCGAGCTGGGCGAGTGGGACGAGGCCGAGCGCTCCCTGCCCGACCCCGACCGGCGGTTCGTCGGCGTCGAGCTGGTCAACCTCGAGCTGCGCCGCGCGGAGCTCGACCTCGGCCACGGCGACCACGACGCGGCCGCCGCGCGCCTCGCGCGGGTCCACGACCTCGTGATGGGCTCCTCCGAGCCGCAGTGGCACGGCCCGTTCGGGTCGGCGCTGGCCGAGCTGCGCCGCCGCCAGGGCGACCTCGACGGCGCCCGCGCGGCGGTCGACGAGGCGCTGGACCGGATCGAGTTCTGCACCGAGGACGTCGCCCGGCTCGCGCGCGTGTCGGCCACCGGCGTGCGGGTCGAGGCCGATCGCGCCCAGCGCGGGCGCGACCTCGGCGACGCGGACGAGGCGCGCCGCGCGCTCGCCGACATCGAGCTGCTGGTCGCCCGCGTCGAGGCGGCGGCCGACGCCGAGGGCCCGGTCGAGGTCGCTTGGCGAGCGAGCGCGCGGGCGGACGCCGCCCGCGCGGCAGGCGAGGACGACCCGGCGCTCTGGTCGCAGGCCGCCGCCGCCTGGGACGCGATCGAGCGACCGTACCCGGCGGCCCTCGCGCGCTGGCGCGAGGCCGAGGCGCACGTCGCCGCCGACGACCGCGAGGCGGCCGCCGGCGCGGCCGGCGCGGCGCTGGCGATCGCGCGGCGGCTGGGCGCGAGCTGGCTGGCCGGGGAGGTCGAGGGGCTCGTCGCCCGGGCGCGGTTGCGGCTGCACGGCGCCCCCGAGCCGGTCGAGGCGGCCGACGGGGAGCCGGCGGCGGACGATCCCTTCGGGCTGACGCCGCGTGAGCGCCAGGTCCTCGCGCTCGTCGCCCGCGGCGCCACCAACCGCGAGATCGGCGCCCAGCTCTACATGGCCGAGAAGACGGCGAGCGTCCACGTCTCGCGGATCCTCGCCAAGCTCGACGTCCGCAGCCGCACGCAGGCCGCCGCCGTCGCGCACCGCCTCGGGCTCACAGACGGCTGAGCCCCCCGTCGAGCGGTTAGCCTCCGGCCTCGTGCGCGTCGCCTGGCTCGGACTCGGCATCATGGGCTCGCTGCAGGCCGCGAACCTGGCGCGCGCGGGGCACGAGCTGACCGTCTGGAACCGCACCCGGGAGAAGGCCGAGGCGTGGGCGCGCGAGCACGGCGGGGTCGTCGCCGGCAGCCCGGCCGAGGCCGCCGCGCGCGCCGAGATCGTGTTTACGATGCTCGTCGACGGGCCCCAGGTCGCGGCCGTGCTCGAGGGCATCGAGCCGGCGGACGGGCTGCTGTGCGTCGACATGTCGACGATCGGCGCCCGGGCGGCGCGCGAGATCGGCGGCAGGCTGGGCGAGCGCGGCATCGCCTTCATGGACGCGCCCGTGACCGGCTCGGCGCCCAAGGCCGCCGACGGGACGCTGACGATCATGGCCGGCGGCCGCCCGGAGGACTACGCCCGCGCCGAGCCGCTGCTGCGCGAGATGGGCGAGCTCGTCCTCCACGTCGGCCCGCTCGGGCACGGGCAGGCGATCAAGCTCATCAACAACGCGGTCGCGGCCGCCAACGCGTCCACGGTCGCCCAGGCGCTGATCGCCGGCGCGGGCGCCGGGGTCGACCTCGGCGCGCTGACCACGATCATGGCCGCCGGATCGGGCGCCAGCACCATGCTCACGCTCAAGGCGGGCCCCATGCGCGCGCACGATTACACGACGCTGTTCAAGCTCGAGCACATGCTCAAGGACGTCCGCCTGTGCCTCGAGGAGGCCGAGGGCAACGGGGTTCCTTTCCCGGCCGCAGCGGCGGTACGCGACGTTCTCTCGGCCGGCATGGGCCGGGGGCTTGGGGACGCGGACTTCGCCGGATTGGTCGAAGTCCTCGAGGGGTACGCGGGGAAACATCTCCCCTGAAAGACCATTTGGAGTTCCGGCGAAATCGTGCAACGATGCCCGCCGGCCGTCCCGCCCAGCCGCCCTCAGTCCGGGGTTGCGCGCGGGGCGCTTTTAGTTCCAGATCCCGATCCAGACTTCCTCCCCGACACATGCCAATTGCCTTCAAGGAATGGGCGGTCACCGTCCGCGCGCTCGCTGAGGGCGAGCAGCTGGTGACCCTCCGCAAGGGCGGCATGCGCGAGACGGGCAAGCACTTCCGCCTCGAGCACGACCGCTTCTTCCTGTATCCGACGTTCGACCACCAGCGCAGCGACCTGGTCCGCGAGTCCCACCAGCCGGAGCTGCGCCGGGCACTCGAGGAGGGCGTCTGGGCCGACGGCGAGCCGCCCCTGCAGGGCCTCGGCTACGACGCGGGCATCGAGCAGCCCGATCGCGTCCGGATCCGTGCCTGGGCGGAGGTCGCGGGCCACTGGACGATCGACGATCCGCGCTGCGTGGACGCGCTCTCGCCGTACTACGTGTGGACCACCGACTACGCCGAGAAGCGCCTGGCCTGGCGGCGCCGCCACCCACTGCACGTGATCCTGCTGCGCACATACCGGATCCCGCGGCCGGTGACCGTCAAGGTCCGCGACGAGCACAATGGCGGCCGCTCGTGGCTCGAGATCACGCGCGACCTGCCCTTCGAGGGCACGCCCGTGCTCTGCGACGACGAGTTCGACCGGGCGACCGAGGAGATCCAGGGCATCATCGAGAGCGGCGGCGTCCCCGCCTACGCGTAGCCTGCCGGCGATCGACACGCTGCTGCGCGGCGCCGGACGGGCGCTGTGCATCGGCATCGGCGGCGGTGGCGACGTCGTCGGCGCGCTGGCGACCGCCGACCTGGCCGAGCGGCTCGGCGCGCCCGCCGTGGTCGGCGGGCTGACCTGGGAGCGGCGGCCGATCGACCCGCTCGCCGGGCCGCGCACGCTCGACGAGGCCGACGGGCTCGTCGAGCGGGTCAACGACGTCGCCGCGCTCGCCGGCCCGTCCACCACCGGGCCGGGCGGCTTTCGCTTCGCCGAGAGCGGTGTCGCCGAGGCGCTCGGCGTCCCGACCCTCCTCGTCGACCCGAACCCCGGCCCCGGCGCGGTCGCCGCCGGGCTCGACGACGCCGCGGAGCGGTTGGGCTGCGACCTGATCGTGATGATCGACGTCGGCGGCGACGTCCTCGCGCACGGCGACGAGCCGGGCCTGGCGAGCCCGCTGGCCGACGCGGTCCTGCTGGCGGCGGCGGCGCACCTGCGCACGCGCTCGGTGCTCGGCGTGTTCGGCGCGGGCTGCGACGGCGAGCTGCGCCCGGCCGAGGTGCTCGCGCGGGTGGCCGAGGTCGCGGCGGCGGGCGGCTGGCTGGGCGCCTGGGCGCTGACGCCCGACGCCGCCGACCGCCTCGAGCGCGTGATCGCCCACGTGCCGACCGAGGCGAGCGCGATGGCCGTCCGCTGCGCCCGCGGCGAGCTCGGCACGACGGCAATCCGCGACGGCCGGCGCGCCGTCGAGCTCGGCCCGGCCGGCGCGCTGACGTTCTACCTCGACCCGGCCGCCTGCCTGGCGAGCGCTGCGCACCTCGCGGCCGCGGTCGTGGACGCCGGCTCGCTCGCCGACGCCGACGCGATCCTCACCGCGCGCGGCGTCCGCACGGAGCTCGCGGCATGAATGCCGTCGACCGGCATCCGTGCCGGTGTTGTGGCGTACGAGCGCAGCTCCTGAGGTACCTTCCCGCGCCGTGCCGGCCCGGGTCGCCATCGCCGTGCTCTGCGCGCTCGCCGTGCTCGCGCCCGCCGCGGCGGCCGCCCCGGCGCCCGAGCCGTTCGGCACCAACGACTTCGGCGGCTTCCACGACATCCTCCCGCCGGGCACCAACGGCACCGCCAACGCCGCCCAGCTCACGGCCTTCCTCGCGCTCGGCCAGCGGCCCGAGCACAACGCCACCCAGCTGCCGATGTACGGCGACCTCGTCCACGCGGCGCCGGGCCTGCCGGCCGACCAGCTCGACAAGTACTTCAAGGACTCGACCTTCGGCGTCCCGCCCGACCAGGTCGAGCGCACGTACTCGCCGCGCGACGACGTCGTCATCGTGCGCGACAAGCAGTTCGGCGTCCCCCACATCTACGGCGCCACGCGCGACGGCGCGATGTTCGGGCTCGGCTACGCCGCGGCGGAGGACCGCCTGTTCCTGATGGACGCGCTGCGCCACGTCGGGCGCGCCGAGCTCTCGAGCTTCGCCGGCGGCGCGCAGGGCAACCGCGACTTCGACCAGATGCAGTGGTCGGTGGCGCCGTACACGGAGGACGACCTCCAGCGCCAGGTCGACCAGTTCCCCCAGCTCTACGGCGCCGAGGGCCTGCAGATCGGCCGCGACTCGCTCAACTACGTCGCGGGCGTCAACCAGTACATCGACGAGGCCAAGCTCGACCCCACGAAGATGCCCGGCGAGTACGCGGCGCTCGGGCGGCCGCAGGGCCCCGACCCGTGGAAGCTGACCGACATCATCGCCACGGCGGCGCTCGTCGGCGGGATCTTCGGCAAGGGCGGGGGCGGCGAGCTGGCCGACGCGCAGACGCTCCAGGCGCTGCAGGGCGCGCTCGGCAAGCGGCACGGCAAGCGCGTCTGGCGCGACTTCCGCGAGCTCGACGACCCCGAGGCGCCGACCACGGTGAAGGGCAAGGTCTTCCGCTACGGCGTGCCGCCCGGCCGGCCGCGCGGGCTGGCCATGCCCGACCCGGGCTCGGTGACGCCGGCGAAGATCGTGGCGAACGAGACCGGCGGCGGCGGCGGCGCGAGCGGCCTCGGCGCGGGTCTGGCGCTCGGCGGCCTCGGCGGCGCGCGGATCTGGCAGCACGGGATGTCCAACGCGCTGCTCGTCTCCGCGGCGCACAGCCAGTCCGGCCACCCGCTCGCCGTCTTCGGCCCGCAGACCGGCTACTTCGCCCCCCAGCTGCTCATGGAGCAGGACGTCCACGCGCCGGCCTCCGACGCCGGCCCTGCGATCGACGCGCGCGGCGCCGCGTTCGCCGGGACCAACCTCTACGTCGAGCTCGGCCACGGCCGGGACTACGCGTGGAGCGCGACGTCGGCCGGCCAGGACATCATCGACACCTACGCGGTCAGCCTCTGCGACCCGGGCGGCGGCCCGGCCGCCAAGGACTCCAACGGCTACCTCTTCCACGGCCGGTGCCTGCCGATGGAGGACCTGGTCCGCAAGAACTCGTGGGAGCCCAACCTGGCCGACCCGACCCCGGCGGGCACCGAGACGCTGCGCGTCCAGCGCACGAAGTACGGGCTCGTCATCGCGCGCGGGACCGTGCGCGGCAAGCCGGTCGCCTTCACCAACCTGCGCCGGACGTACTTCCACGAGATCGACTCGGGCTTCGGCTTCGCCGACTTCAACAACCCCGACGCGATCCGCTCGCCGCAGGACTTCCAGCGAGCGGCGAACAAGATCCTCTACACGTTCAACTGGTTCTACGCGGACGACAAGCACATCGCCTACTTCAACTCGGGCGCCAACCCGGTCCGCCCGCCCGGGGTCGACCAGAACCTGCCGACGCTCGCCCGCGAGCGCTACGAGTGGCGCGGCTGGAACGCCGACGACAACACCGCGCCGCAGACCGCGTTCGAGGCGCACCCCCAGGCGATCGACCAGGACTTCCTGACGAGCTGGAACAACAAGCCGGCGCGCGGCTATCGCGCCTCGGGCTTCGGCGGCTACGGGCCGGTCTACCGGTCGCAGTCGCTGGACTTCGTCATCCGCAACGGCATCGCCGGCGGGCGCAAGATGTCGCTCGTCGACCTCGTCAACGGCATGGAGGACGCGGGCACCGTCGACCTGCGCGGGACGCAGGTCCTGCCGTGGGCGCTGAAGGTCATCGGGCCGCCCACCCGCCTGCGGCCCGCCGACCGCGCGCTGGCCGGCGCGGTCGAGCTCCTGCGCGCGTGGGCGATCAGCGGCGCGCACCGGCGCGACCGCGACGGCAACGGTCACTACGAGCAGTCCGAGGCCATCCGGCTCATGGACGCCTGGTGGCCGCGGATGCTCGAGGCGATGTTCGAGCCCGCGCTCGGCCGGCGGGCCTTCGACGCCATCCACGCCCAGGTGCCCTTCGACGACCACAACCGCGACGACCACGTCGGCTCGGCCTTCCAGGACGGGTGGTTCAGCTACGCCAACAAGGACCTGCGGAGGGTTCTCGGGCACCACGAGCGGGGCGCGTACTCGCAGGTCTACTGCGGCCGCGGGCGCCTGAGCCGCTGCCGTGCGGCGCTGCTCAGCTCGCTGCGGGCCGCGATGGGCGTGCCGGCGAGCGAGCTCTACAAGGACCCGCTGTGCCCGGCCAAGGAGATGCCGGACCTCCAGATGTGCACCGAGGCGATCCGGCAGGTCCCGACCGGCGGCGTCACCCAGCCGCTCATCGAGTGGGTCAACCGGCCGACCTACCAGCAGGCGGTCGAGGTGCAGGGCCACCGGCCGTAGCGCGCGTTTGGCGTGGTCCGAGACCGTCTCCGAGCACTTCGCCGCCCGCCACGAGGAGGCCGACGCGGAGGACGCCGCCGGGGTCCTCGAGCTGCTCGAGGCCACGCGCGCGCGATTGGCGCGCGCGTTCGCGGTGGTGCCGGCGGGCGTCGACGTGATCCTGCACGGCTCGGACGCGCAACTGCTCGTCGCGCGGCCCGGGATCGCGCTGGACCGCGCGGTCGCCGCCCCGGCCGCGCGGCGCTACGTGACCGGCACGTGGAGCCGGCGCGAGCTGCACGTGCTCGCGCCGCGGCGCCTCGAGGAGCGCGCCAGCGCCGTGCCGGGCTCGCGCGAGCTCGTCCTGCTCTCCCCCGCCGGCCTGTACGCGCGGCTCGTCGTCGGCTCGAGCAGCCGGGCGCTGCGCTCGCGCCGGCGCGCCCGGCGCGCGGCGTGGCTCGCGTGGGGCGCGGCCGAGTGGTTCTCCGGCCAGACCGCGCATGCGCGCCCGGCGATCGCGCGGCGCCTGCGCGAGGGGCGCCCGCCGGCCTTCCCGCCGGGGCTGCGCGACGCGCGCCTGCTCGGCGGCACGGTCATCGACCTGCTCGTCCGCGAGCGCGACGAGGCCGAGGCCGTCCGCCTCGTCGACGAGGGCGTCCTGCGCCACGCGTTCGGCGGCGCGCCGCTGCGCGAGATCGAGGCGCGGTGGCGCACGCACCTCGAGCGGCTGACGGCAACGTCGCCGTAGACGACTCAGACGAAGAGCTCGGTGCCCAGCCAGGCGATGATCGCCACGAGCGCCACGGCGATGAGCACGCCGGCGAGCACGCGCAGCGGCGCGTCGACGCCGGTCGCCGGCAGCACCGGCCCCAGGTCGGCCTGCAGCAGCACGTCGCGCGCGACGTCGGCGCCCGACACCGGCACGAGGACGTCGCGCGGGCCGGCGGCCAGGAAGTCCGGGACGTCGAAGCCGCGGGCGCGTCGCAGCGTGGAGGGCACGCCCTCCTCGAGCAACAGCCCCTGGAGGAACTCGGCCTCCGCCTGGTTGCGCGCCCCGGCCACCTTGACCAGCGCGCCTTCGGAGAGCTGCGGCTTGATCTTGCGCGCGCGTTCCTGTCGCGCGGTCACCGGCTCCTCCTCCACACCGGCGTAGGTCAACGGCATCCCGCACTCCGGGCAGAAGCGCTCGCTGAGCGGATGCGTCGTCGCGCAGGACGGGCAGACGAGCGGCCGCGGCTCAGAGCTCGGCGACGTTCGCGCCATCGATCCGGTACGTCCGCACTTCGGCGTCGCCTTCGGCGAGCCCGACGATGATCCACGGGGTGCCCGGCCAGGCCTCCGCGAAGGTCACGTCGGTCTGCGACGGGTAGGGCGCCGTCCGCGTGTGGGAGTGGTAGAGCGCGGCGACCTCGAGCCCAGCCTCGTCGATCGTCTCGAGCGTGCGCATGACCTCGAGCGGCGCGACCTCGAAGCGCAGCGGGCTGCGCGCCGCGTTGGCCATGCGGAAGACGCGCTCGGAGCGGCCGTTGCGGCCGGCGAGCAGGCCGCAGCACTCGTTGGGCGCCTCGTCGCGGGCGTGGGCCACGATCTCCTCGATGTGCTCGGGGGCGAACTCCATGCCCCCGCGAGGCTACAGCCCGGTCTGGCGTTCGACGGACTCCACGTCGGTGCGATCTTCGTCGCGCCGCTCGCCGCTCAGGGACTCCTTGAACTCGCGCATGCCGTTGCCGATCGACCGACCGACCTCGGGGAGCTTCTTGGGGCCGAGCACGATGAGCGCGATGGCCAGGACGATGATGAGCTCGAAGGGTCCGATGGAGCCGGGCATTGCGGGGCCTTCCGTAGAACGACGTTCGAGCCACTTTACCGTCGGTCGTCAAGACCGGCCCCGTTCGAAGGCGGACGTCACCGGCGGCCGGCCGGCGATCTGGCGCAGGATGACGAGGTGCTGCGCCTCGTTGCCCAGGATGGTCGTGGCGGCCTGCATCAGGCGCGCGTCGCGCAGCTTGCGGTGGGCGTCCTCGTAGGCGCGCACGGCCATGTTCTCGAGGTCGATCGCGAACAGCGCGCGGTCGCGCCGGCCGCTCGCGCCGGCCAGACCGCGCAGCGCCGTGCCGACGTTCGGCGCCGGCGGCGTTCCGCCCATCTGGCGCAGCGCCGCGGTCAGCGCGGCGATGTGCTGGCGCTCCTGGTTGCGCAACAGGCGAGCGACCCCGCCGAGCTGGGACTGCGAGCGCTGGTAGGCCTCGGCGAGCGCCTGCTCGAGCTCGATGGCCGCACGCAGGATCGCCGCGTCGTCGTCGGCCCGCGCGAAGGCGTCGCGCGCGCGCACGAGCAGCGGGACCGTGCTCGCCGCGAGAACGGTGCCCGCGGCGACGAGGCCGCGGCGGACCAGCTCGCGCCGGGAGCGCTCGTAGCCGGCGATGACGGCGGTGTCGACGTCGCCGTCGCGGATGACCAGGCGATCGGGGGTCATCGCCCCGCCTGCCCCGTGACGAAGGCGGCCGGCGCGGAGCGCTGTCGCAGCGCGCCGTTGAGGACCGCGAGATGCTCGGCCTCGGCGCCGACGATCGCGGCGCCCTCGGCGCGCAGGTCGGCGGTGTTGAGCCGCGGGATCGCGTCGATGTACGCGGCGATCGCCGTGTTCTCGAGCGTCATGGCGAACCGCAGCGCGTCGTCCTCGGTGGCCAGGCGCGGGAAGCGGTAGCTGCGCTGCGCCTGGTTCGGCTTGCCGCCGAGGCCCTTGATGGCCTGCGAGAGCGCCTGCACGTGCGCGCGCTCGTGGTCGCGGAACGTCCGCGCCGCCCGCAGGTTCTCGCCGCGCAGCACCTTCAGCGCGGCGGTGTAGGCGGCCACCGCCTGGTGCTCGAGGTCCAGCGCCGAGTTCAGGACGTTGACGTCGTTGACGTCCGACTCGGCGGGCTCGGGGGCGGACTCCTGCGGCTTCTCGCCGGCGATCGGCCCCTGGCCCTTGTTCTCTTTGCCGCAGCCGACGAGGAGCGTCGCTCCGCCGAGCCCGGCAACGTGGAAGAACCGCCGTCGATCCAAGGCGCCTACCTTCCGAGTCGAGTGGTCACCGGGGTAACGCCTTACCCCGTCGAACGGATCACCACCACAGCGTCGACTCGAGCGCCTCGATCTCGTCGACGGGCTTGGTGTACAGGCCGGACGACAGGTACTTCCAGCCGTCGTCGGCGACGATGAACACCACGTTGCCCTCGTCGAGCTCGCCCGCGATGCGGTGGGCGACGCGCGCGATCGCGCCGGACGAGACGCCGGCGAAGACGCCCTCCTCGTCGAGCAGCCGGCGCGTCCAGACGATCGCGTCGCGGTTGGTGACGAAGATCTTCCGGTCGAGCAGGCTCAGGTCGATGATCGGCGGGATGAAGCCGTCGTCGAGCGAGCGCAGCCCCTGGACCGGCTCGCCCTGCATGGGCTCGGCCGCGACGATCTTGACGCGGTCGCCGAGCTCCTCCTTGAAGCGCCGCGCGTGGCCCATGAGCGTGCCGCCCGTGCCCAGCCCTGCCACGAACGCGTCGACCTCGCCGCCGAGCTCCTCGAGGATCTCTGGCGCCGTGCCGTCGTAGTGGGCACGCGGGTTCGCCGGGTTGCCGTACTGGTAGGGCATGTAGTACGAGGCGTCGGCCTCAGCCATCTCCAGCGCCATGGCCACCGCGCCGTTGGAGCCCTGGTCGCCGGGCGAGGAGACGATCTCGGCGCCGTACATGCGCAACAGCTGCGTGCGTTCGGGCGTGACGTTGTCGGGCATCACGACCTTCAGCGGATAGCCCTTGCGCGAGCAGATCATCGCCAGGCTGATCCCGGTGTTGCCCGAGGTCGGCTCGAGGATCGTCTGGCCGGGGCCGATCAGGCCCTTCTCCTCGGCGTCCTCGATGAGCGCTCGGGCGACGCGGTCCTTGACCGACCCGGTCGGGTTGAACGACTCCATCTTGGCCCAGAGCCGGACGCCCGGCTTGGGGCTCAGGCGCCGCAGCTCGACCAGCGGCGTGTTGCCGATCGCCTGGACCAGATCGGCGTACCGGCCCCCGCAGGGACGATTCTCGAGCGGAGGGAGGGGCACTTCACGAAGGATAGTGCCCGGGCTGGCCTCTCGGTCAACCCGGGCACCGGATTCTCGTCAGGCTTTGATCGCCTGCTTGAGCGGTGCGGCGGCCTGGAAGCGGGGCACGCGCGTTGCGGCGATCTCGATCGTCTCGCCGGTCTGCGGGTTGCGCCCCTGGCGCGCCGAGCGCTCGGAGATGGCGAACTTCCCGAAGCCGGAGAGGCTGACCTCGTTGCCCCGGGTGAGCGCGCCGGCGATCTGCTCGAGCGTCACCTCGATCGCCTCTTTGGCCTGGCCGTTGCTCAGCCCGGTCTCCTCGGCGACCGCGCGCGCAAGCTCGGTCTTGTTGATGGTTCCCACGGCGGTTCCTCCTGTGGACGGACCGATGGACGCCGCGACGCTACGGACTCGCCTGGACGGAATTACTGCTCGAAGTCGAAGGTCACGTCGAAGTTCGGGTTGCGCGCCCCGATCCTGAAGAGGTCCGCGTAGCCGTCGAAGCGATCCGACGGGCTGGCGAACCCGTGGACGATCTGCACGCCGCCGTGGTTGCCGTCGGGGTTGACGATCGTCGCGCCCGGATGGGCGGCCACGTACTCCTTCAGCGACCGGATCGTGAAGCCCGGCGGGAAGGCCGGGTCGTTCGCCGACCACCAGCACGCGTTGGCGGTCGCCCCGCTCGTGCCGCGCAGCGCGTCCCATTCCTGCCACTGGTGGAGCATCTCCGGCCCCTGCGCGCTCTGGATGCCGCACAGGCCACCCTCGGCCGGGTTCTGGTACGCGGGCTCGAAGAAGATGAAGTCGTCGACCGTGTGGTTGCCGTCCCAGTCGACGTCGAGCAGGATGAACGGCCACTGCTGCCCGTTGTTCGTGCGGTCGCACGTCCAGTAGTCGAGCTTGGTGAGGCTCGCGAGCGGCGCGTTGTCGAAGCGGCCGTTGCGCAGCCGCGCCCAGCCGTCGCCGGGATCCACCGTCAGGTGCAACGCGCCGGCGCCGCCGGCCGGCGGGGTGTTCGTGCAGTCCGCCGGTTGGGGATCGAACGTCACCGTCCCGTTGAAGACGTCGATCTTCCAGTCCTTCTGGTTGTCGTGCGTGACGACCTGCGTCTCGCCGGCTGCGAACGCCAGCCCGGCCAGCGCGAGCACGTACGCGGCCGCGATCACGACCACGGCGACGACGAGCCTCCCCTGCATTGACCCCACCCCCGTCTTTTCGGTTGAACGGAGGCCTACTGGATCAGTGGCCCGCTGGCAAGCCGCAACCTGCAGACGTCAGCGACGCGCGCGAACGAAGTTCGCGCTGGCGATCGACGAAGTCGATCGCCCCGCCCGCCATCGCCGGCAGGATTACCAGCACGTCGCTCTCGCCCACCTCGGTCTCCAGGCCCTGCAGGACCCGGACGTCCTCGTCGTTGAGGTAGACGTTCACGTAGCGGTTGAGCTCGCCGCCGTCGCCGAAGATCTGGCTGCGGGTCGCGGGATGGTCCTCCGCCAGCGAGCCGAGGACCTGGCCGACGGTCGCGCCGCCGGCCGAGACCTCCTTCTCGCCGCTGGTGGAGGGACGCAGGACGGGTGGGATCTTGACGGTCGCCATGGGCAGCGGCGCAGGCTACCCAGCAGCGGCGCAGAACGCCTCGTAGTCGGGGAAGACCCCCATCTCCTCGTCCGAGATGTCCTCGGGCTCGCGCGAGCAGACCGGGCACTCCGGGTCGCGGCGGACCTTGAGCTCGGTGAACGTCGCGCTCAGCGCCTCGTAGAGCAGCAGGCGCCCGACGAGCGGCTCGCCGGCGCCGACGATCAGCTTGACGACCTCGGTCGCCTGCAGCAGGCCCATCGTCCCCGGAAGGACGCCGAGCACGCCGTTTGCGCCGCACGACGGGGCCAGCTCGGCCGGCGGCGGCACGGGATACAGGCAGCGGTAGCACGGCCCGTCGTAGGGCTTGAAGACGCTCAGCTGCCCGTCGAAGCCGAGGATCGACGCGCTCACCACGGGGATCTGCAGCCGCACGCTGGCGTCGTTGAGCAGGTAGCGCGTGGGGAAGTTGTCGAGGCCGTCGACGATGACGTCGTAGCCCTCGATGATCCGCATCACGTTCGACGCGTCCAGGCGCTCGGCGTACTTGACGACGTTCACGTCGGGGTTGATCGCCTTCATCGACTCCTCGGCCGAGTCGACCTTCGGCACGCCGATGCGATCGGTCGTGTGGATGACCTGGCGCTGCAGGTTGGAGAGGTCGACCACGTCGTTGTCGACGATGCCGAGCGTGCCGACGCCCGCCGCCGCCAGGTACAGCGCGGAGGGCGAGCCCAGGCCGCCCGCCCCGAGGAGCAGGACCTTGGCGTCGAGCAGCTTCTGCTGGCCCTCGACGCCGATCTCCGGCAGCAGGAAGTGGCGCGAGTAGCGCTCGCGCTGCTCGGCGGTGAACCGCCGCGGGACCTCGACCTCGTAGCCGCGGTCCTTCCACAGCGTGATGCCGCCGGTCATCGACTCGACGCGCGCGTAGCCGAGCTCGTCGCGCAGCGTCTTGGCGGCGAGCGCGCTGCGGTTGCCCGAGGCGCAGTACAGGACGATCCGCGCGTCGCGATCGGGGACCGCGCCCTCGATCCGCGACTCGAGGTAGCCACGCGGGACGTGCTTGGCGCCCGGGACGTGACCCTGGTCCCACTCCTCGGTCTCCCGGACGTCGACGATCGCGACGGAGTCGCCGAGCAGCCCGTGGACCTCGGAGGGGTCGATCTCGTCGATCTGCTGCTTGACCTGCCGGATGTAGTCGGCGCCGGTGGGGGACACGATGCGGATTCTCCCTAAGACCTGTCGGCTTTCGTACTTCAGAAAGTATAGCGATCGGCATCCGTACCCTGAAGGGGCGTGACCCGCCTCCATCTTGCCGCCGCCACGGTCACCGCCTGTGCCTTCGCGGCGGTGATCGGACTGTACGCCGCGCGCCACGACACGACGAGGGCGAAGACCGGGTTCGCGGGCTTCCGGCGGCCGGCCGGGATCCCGCCGGCGCGCTTCTCGCTGAGCGACCAGGACGGGGCGACGGTGACCGCCGCGTCGCTGCGCGGTCGGCCGGTGATCGTGTCGTTCCTGTACACCCGCTGCCGCGACACCTGCCCGCTGGTCGCCGATCAGGTCCGCGGCGCGCTCGACGATCTGGGCGACCGCGCCGTGCCCTACGTCGCGGTCAGCGTCGACCCGGCGAACGACACGCGCGCGAGCGCGCGCGCGTTCCTGCTGCGCCACGCGCTCACCGGCCGCGCCCACTTCCTGCTCGGCACGGCCGCGCAGCTCGCGCCCGTGTGGCGGCAGTTCGGCGTCCAGCCGCAGCGCGTGGTCAACGCCCGGCGCGACGACCACACCCCGTCGACCGTGATCCTCGACGCGCGCGGCGTGCAGCGCACGGGCTTCCTCGCCGACCAGCTCACGCCCGAGGGCGTCGCCCACGACGTGCGCGCGCTGGGCGCCGGCGCCTAGTGTCGCGAGTCGTAAGTTCGGCGGCATCGCCGGCGGATGCCGGCTCGTTCCTGCCGGTGCCCGGCACCCGCTCGCATACTGGTGGTACGTGTGCGGGTGCCGGGTGCCGGCAGGGGCGGGCCGGCGCCGCCGAATGCCGTCGAACTTGGGACTCGGGGCACTAGCTCGTGGCGATCGCGCTGGCCCTCGGCACGTCCGCGTGCTACGGCGTCGCGAACTTCCTCGGGCCGCTCTTCACGCGGCGCTTCCCGCTCGGCGGCGTCCTGCTCGTCGGGCAGGTCGCGGCCATGGCCGTCGCCGCGGTGGCCGTCGCCGCCGCCGGGGAGGCGGCCCCGGACGGCGGCGCGATCGCGCTCGCGGCGGTCGCGGGCGTCGGCAACGCGATCGGCCTGGCCGCCTTCCTGCGCGCGACCGAGCTCGGCCCGGTCAGCATCGCCGCGCCGATCGGCAACACCGGCACGATCCTCCCGGTCGTCTACGGGATCGCCACCGGCGAGCCGCTGCGCGCGCTCGAGGCGGCGGGCATCGTCCTGGCGATCGGAGGCGCGGTGCTCGCCGCGCGGGTGCCCGAGCGGCCCGACCACCCGCCGCCGCGCGACCTGCGCGGCTGCGTCGCCTTCGCCGTCGCCGGCGCGATCGGCTTCGGCGTCCTGCTCGTCGCGCTCCCACCCGCCTCCGAGCACGGCCGCTTCTGGGCGCTGCTCGACGCCCGCCTGGCGCTCGTCGCCTTCCTCGTCGTGCTGGTGCTCGGCCGCCGGGAGTCGCCCCGCGTGCCGCCCGCCGCGCTGCCGCGGCTGGCCGTGCCCGGCCTGCTGCTCATCGCCGGCACGCTGCTCTACGTCCTGGCCACAGAGCACGGCGCGGTGAGCATCGCGTCGGTCTGCGCGTCGCTGAACCCGGTGGTCACCGTGCTGCTCTCGCTCGCCCTGCTCGGCGAGCGCGTGAGCCGCACGCAGGCGGCGGGCATCGCGGCCGCGATCGCCGGAGTGGCCCTCATAGCCGCCCACTGAGCCCGCGCTCTGCGCGGGCCGTCAGCGACTGCCACTGATACCCTACCCGCGAGGTAGGTTTTCGCGCCCATGATGTTCTCCACCAAAGCCGAGTACGGCATCCGCGTCCTCGTCGAGCTCGCCGGTCGCAACGGGGAGAGCCCCGTGCCGCTCGCCGAGATCGCCGAGACCAACGGGCTCCCGCTCGCCTACCTGGAGCACCTGGTCGCGCGCCTGCGCAAGGCCGGGCTGGTGGAGAGCCGGCGCGGCGCGCGCGGCGGCTACCTGCTCGCGCGTCCAGCCGACGAGATCACGATGGCCGAGGTCGTCGAGGCGCTCGAGGGGGCGATCGCCCCGATCGAGTGCATCACCGCCGACCCCGACGGGTCGATCGTGTGCGCGCGCGAGACCGACCCGGGCCACCGCTGCCCGACCAAGCTGCTGTGGACGCGCGTGCGCTTCTCGATCGTGCGCACGCTGCAGGACACCACGCTTTCCGAACTCGTACCCAAGGCCGCGGCCCGTCCGGTCGCGTAGGAGACAGATGGCAGACCTCGAGATCCGCAACCTCCACGTCCGCGTCGAGGACCGGGACATCCTCAAGGGCGTCGACCTCGACGTCAGCAAGGGCGAGATCCACGCGCTCATGGGCCCCAACGGCTCGGGCAAGTCGACGCTCGCCTCGACGATCATGGGCCACCCGTCGTACGAGGTGACCGAGGGCACGATGACCTTCCGGGGCGAGGACATCACCGAGGCGGATCCCGAGGACCGCGCGCACGCCGGCCTGTTCCTCGCCTTCCAGTACCCGGTCGCCATCCCGGGCGTGTCCGTGGCGAACTTCCTGCGCATGGCGATCAACACGCGCCGCGAGGACCCGATCAACGTCAAGGACTTCCGGACGCGGCTGCAGCACGCCGTCGACCTGCTCGACGTCGACCGCTCGTTCACGTCGCGGCACCTCAACGACGGCTTCTCGGGCGGCGAGAAGAAGCGCGCCGAGATCCTCCAGATGGCGATGCTCCGGCCGGAGGTCGCGGTGCTCGACGAGACCGACTCGGGCCTGGACATCGACGCGCTGCGCACCGTCGCCGAGGGCGTCAACAAGCTCCACGCCGAGCTCGGCATGGGCGCGCTGATCATCACCCACTACCAGCGGATCCTGCACTACGTCACGCCGCAGTTCGTGCACGTGATGATGGACGGGCGCATCGTCATCGAGGGCGGCGAGGAGCTGGTCGAGCGCCTCGAGCGCGAGGGCTACGACCCGATCCGCGAGGAGGTCGGCGCGCGTGCCTGACGGCGTCGCCACGCAGGCCAAGCCGGCGGTCAAGCCTGGCGCCCATCGCGAGGCCATCCTCTACCGCGCGCTCAACGGCGCGGGCGCCGGGCCCGCGCCCGTCGACGAGCTGCGGGAGCGCGCCCGCGAGGCCTACGAGCGCCTCGAGCTGCCGACGTGGCGGCGCTCGGGCTTCTGGACCACGTCGCTGCGCGACCTCGACCTCGACGCGCTGATCGAGCGCACGTACGCCCCCGGCGGCCCGCTCCCTGCCGCGGTCGCCGAGGGGCTGCCGCGCGGCGCCGTCGCCGGCCGCCTCGTCCAGCACGGCTCGACCGTGATCCGCGCCGAGCTCGACCCCGAGCTGGCCGAGCGCGGCGTGATCCTCTGCGCCCTCGAGGACGCCCCGCGCGAGCTCGTCGAGCGCTACTTCATGGCGCGCCTGCCGCTCGACCGCGACAAGCTCGAGGCCGCGAGCGCGGCGCTGTGGTCGGGCGGCGCGTTCCTGTACGTGCCGCGCGGCGTCGTCGTCGACAAGCCGTTCGACGTCGTGTACGCGATCGACGAGCCCGGCACCGCGCAGTACGGCCACACGCTGGCGATCGGCGACGAGGGCGCGGACTTCCGCTTGCGCCACTTCAAGCTGGCGCCCGACCTCGACGGCCCGGCGCTGCACGCCGGCCAGGTCGAGGTCTACCTCGAGGCGGGCGCGCGCTGCCGGTTCGCGCCCGTCCAGGACTGGGGCGAGGGCCAGGTCGTCGACGTCTCCACGCAGGTCGTGCAGGTCGGCCGCGACGCCTATGTGCACTGGCTGCCCTCCTACCTCGGCGGCTCGCTCTCGCGCCAGCACCTCGAGCTCTCGGTGGCCGAGCCGGGCGGCGACATGGCGTTCCGCGGCGTGTTCTTCGCCGAGCGCGACGAGCACCTCGACCTGTTCGCGGTCGACCTCCACGAGACCGGCCCCTCGGGCGGCGACGTGCACTGGCGCGGCGCGGCGACCGGCCAGGCCAAGGCGTCCTTCGAGGGGCTGATCCAGATCAACCCCGGCGCCCAGCAGAGCCACACCTACCTGCAGATCCACACGATGATGCTCTCGCCGCGGGCCAAGGTCGACGCGATCCCCTCGGTGCTGGTCAGCGCCGACGACGTGTCGGCGTCGCACGGCGGCACGGTCGGCGAGCTCGACGAGGCGCTGATCTTCTACATGCGCTCGCGCGGCCTGTCGCGCGCCGACGCGGTGCACGTCATCGTCGAGGGCTTCTTCGAGCCGCTCATCGGCGAGCTCGAGGACGAGGGGCTCGAGGAGCTCGTCCGCGAGAAGATCGGCGAAAAGCTCCGCGCGGCGGCGGCCGACGTGGAGGCCTACGCGGCGGCACGCTGATGGCCACGCAGGCGTCACCGGTCCTCGACGTGCGCGCCGACTTCCCGATCCTCTCGCGGGAGATCGACGGCAAGCGCATCGTCTATCTCGACTCGGCGGCGAGCGCGCAGAAGCCCGAGGCCGTGCTCGACGCGATGGACCGCTTCTACCGGACGAGCTATTCCAACGTGCATCGCGGCGTCTACACGCTGGCCCAGGAGGCGACCGAGCTCTTCGAGGGCGCCCGCGCGCGCATCGCGGCGTTCGTCGGCGGCGAGGCGCAGACGACGATCTTCACCCGCAACGGGACCGAGGCGCTCAACCTCGTCGCGCGCGCGTGGGGCAAGGACAACGTCGGGCGCGGCGACGCGGTGCTCGTCACCGAGATGGAGCACCACTCCAACCTCGTGCCCTGGCAGATGCTCTGCCACGACGTCGGCGCCCAGCTGCGCTACCTGGAGGTCGACGACGACGGACGGATCTCGCTCGACCAGCTCGACGACGAGCTCGCGCGCGGCGACGTCAAGGTCGTCGCCTTCGTCCACGTCAGCAACGTGCTGGGCACGATCAACCCGGTCGCCGAGATCGCCGCCCGCGCGCGGGCGGCGGGCGCGCTGAGCGTCGTCGACGGCTGCCAGGGCGTGCCGCAGCTCCCTGTCGACATCCCGCTGCTCGGCGCCGACTTCTACGCGTGGACCGGCCACAAGGCGCTCGGCCCGACAGGCGTCGGCGTCCTGCACGGGCGCGCCGAGATCCTCACCGAGATGGGCCCCTGGCTGGGCGGCGGGCACATGATCTCGCGCGTCGACCGTGACAGCTCGGAGTGGACCGAGCTGCCGTGGAAGTTCGAGGCCGGCACGGACGTCATCGCCGAGGCGATCGGGCTGGGCGCCGCCGTCGACTATCTGGACGCGCTCCGGATGGAGCGGCTGCGCGCGCACGAGCGCGAGCTGACCGCGCGGGCGCTCGACGGGCTGCGGGCGATCGACGGCGTGACCGTCGTGGGCCCGCCCGGCGTCGAGGACCGCGGCGGCGTCATCTCGTTCGCCATCGACGGCATGCACCCCCACGACGTCGCCGACCTGCTCAACCGCGACAACGTGTGCGTGCGTGCGGGGCACCACTGCGCGCAGGTGCTCATGCGCAAGCTCGGCGTCGCCGCGACGGCGCGGGCGTCGTTCGGCCCGTACAACGTCGCCGAGGACGTCGACGCGCTGCTGGACTCCGTCGCGCGCGCCCGCGAGGTCTTCAGGGTCTGATGGACGACCTGTACCGCGACTACATCCTCGAGCACTACAAGCGGCCGCGGAACTTCGGCGAGCTCGAACCGCACGACCTCGAGGCCCACGACCACAACCCGCTGTGCGGCGACGAGATGGGCGTTCACGTCCGCGTCGAGGACGGAAAGATCACCGACCTGCGCTTCCACGGGCAGGGCTGCGCGATCTCTCAGGCATCGGCGTCGATCGCCTCCGAGGAGTACATCGGGATGCCGCTCGGGGAGGTCGCCGACCTCGACGGCGAATGGCTCATCGACCTGCTCGGCATCCCCATCTCGGCCACGCGCCGCAAGTGCGCGCTGCTCAACCTCAAGGTCCTGCGCGGCGCCATCACCGGCGACGCGTCGTGGCCGCCGGCGACCGACTGAGCACGGCGCCGCGCTGACGCGGCCCCGGCCCGGTCGGGGAACTTCCTCACCAGAACTGATCCGTTGCGGCGGAGCGCTCGCAATAGGCCCGCGACCGCACCACGACTGAGGGAGTTGGCGAATGCAACGGGTCAGGGTCGCCGGGCTGGCGGCGGTGATCGTCGCACTACACGTGATCGGCTTCGGCGCGCTGGGCGCCGGCGCCGTGGGCGCCGGCCTCGGGCTGACGGCGTACGTGCTCGGGCTGCGCCACGCGTTCGACGCCGACCACATCGCGGCGATCGACGGCACGACCCGCAAGCTGATGGCCGACGGCGGGCGCCCGGTGGGCGTCGGCTTCTTCTTCGCGCTCGGCCACTCGACGGTGGTCCTCGCGGTGGCGGGGCTGGTCGCGCTCGGCGTCGGCGCCGTCGCGGACGACGCGAACGCGCTGCACGCCGTCGCCGGCATCGTGGGCCCCGGCGTCTCCGGGACGTTCCTGCTCGTCATCGCCGCGCTCAACGCCGGACTGCTCGCCGAGAGCGTGCGCGCGATGCGCGCCGGCGGCGAGGCGGGCCCGCCGCGCGGCCTGCTCGTCCGGCTCTACGGCCGGGCCACCCGCGCGGTGCGCCGGCCGTGGCAGATGTACCCGCTCGGCGTGCTCTTCGGGCTGGGCTTCGACACGGCCACCGAGGTCGCCCTGCTGATCCTCGCGGCCGGCGCCGTCTCGAGCGGGCTGCCGGTCTGGGGCGTGCTCGCGCTGCCCGTCCTCTTCGCCGCCGGCATGACGCTCTTCGACACCCTCGACGGAGTGTTCATGAGCCGCGCCTACGGCTGGGCGCTCGCCCGGCCCGCGCGCCGCCTCTACTACAACCTCGTCCTCACCGCCCTGTCGGCCGGCGTCGCGCTGCTGGTCGGCGGCGTCGAGCTGGCGGGGCTGGTGTGGCACGGCGCCGCCGGCCTCGATCTCAACGCGATCGGCTTCGCCGTCGTCGCGCTCTTCGCCCTCACCTGGCTCGTCGCGCTCGCCGTCTGGCGGCTCGGCCGCCTCGAGGAGCGCCTCGGCGCGCGGACCGCCTCGGCCTCATGAGCCCCACCCCCACCCCGACTCCCGAAAGGAGCACCATGCGCAGAGTCCACGGACTGGTCGGCGCCCTCGTCGTCGCCCTGGCCGCCGGCGCCATCGCCGTCGCCGTCGGCGTCGGCTCCAGTCACCGCGAGGCGCCGCTGACCTCGCTCGACCCCACCGGCGACGACACCGACGTCTACGCGTTCACCGCGAAGGACGCACCGGGCGCGCTGACCGTGGTCGCCAACTGGATCCCGTTCGAGGATCCCGCGGGCGGCCCGAACTTCTACCGGTTCGACGACCGCGCGCACTACTACATCAACGTCGACAACACCGGCGACGGCGCGTGGGACGTCCGCTACCTGTTCACGTTCCACACGAAGATCGGCAACAAGTCGACGTTCCTCTACGCGCTGCCCGGCGTGCAGTCGATCAGTGACCCGAAGCTGAACGTCAAGCAGTTCTACGACGTCACCCGGCTGCGCTACCGCAAGGGGCGCGTGGTCTCCGCGAAGATCGTCGGGCGCAACCTGCCCGTGGCGCCCAACAACGTCGGTCCGAAGACGATCCCCGACTACGACAAGGTCGCCAACGAGGCGATCAAGTCGCTGAGCGGCGGCGGCAAGGTGTTCGCCGGCCAGCGCGAAGATCCGTTCTTCGTCGACCTCGGCGCGACGTTCGACGGCATCAACCTGCGCAACGCGACCGGCAACGCGGGCGGCGGCAAGGACGACCTCGCCGGCTACGGCGTGCACTCGATCGTCCTGCAGGTCCCCGAGGCCGCCGTCACCCGTGACGGCAAGCCGGTCGCCGGCGGCTGCAGGTGACCGCCAGCGCCTCCGCGGCGAAGCGCGCCACCGACTGGGTCCAGGTCTCGCGCCTGGGCAACCCGCTGGTCAACGAGGTCGTCATCCCGCTCAAGGACAAGGACAAGTTCAACCGCACGCAGCCCCAGGACGACGCCAAGAACTACGGCAAGTACGTGGTCAACCTCCACCTCGCCGCGGTGCTCAACCAGCTGTTCAACCTGGGCATCAAGGAGACCGGCCGCACGGACATCGTCCAGGCCCTGCTGACCGGCATCCCGAAGGTCACGCAGATCGACCCGACCGCCAAGAACCCGGTCCCCGCCGACACGCTGAAGATCAACCTGGGCGTGCCGCCGGCGGACAAGGAGAACCGGTTCGGCGTCATCGGGGGCGACAACGCGGGCTTCCCGAACGGGCGCCGGCTGGGTGACGACGTGGTCGACATCGAGCTGCGAGTCGTCGGCGGCTACCTGATCGGCAAGAAGCTGCCGCTCGGCGACGGCGTCGACAAGAACGACGTCGACTTCCTGTCGTCGTTCCCGTACGTCGCCCCGCTGAAGTCGGGCTTCGACTCGAGCATCAAGCGCGACGAGCCGAAGCACGACCCGACCGGCGCGGAGAACCCCGCGTGAGCACGCTGACGGAGGGGCCGCGCCACGCGGCCCCTCTCCGGCTCCTGGCGGCGGCCGCCGCGACGTTCGGCGTCGCGCTCGGCCTGTTCGCTGTGCTTGGCGGCTCGGGCGGCGCGGCGCGTCCGCGCCCGCTCGGCGCCGTGACGTTCTCGGTCTCCGCGCCGGGCGGGAGCACCGACGCGCGGATCGCCCGGCTGCAGGCGCTCCTGCGCGTGGAGCCGCGCGAGGTCGACGCGCTCTCCACGCTCGCCGGCGCCTACCTGCAGAAGGTCCGCGAGACCGCCGACCCCGCCTACTACGACCGCGCCGGCACCGCCCTGCGCCGCGCGCTCGCCCTGCGACCGGCCGACGCGGGCGCGCTCACCGAGCGCGGCGCGCTCGAGCTGTCGCGCCACCACTTCCGCGCCGCGCTCGCCGACGCGCAGCGCGTCCGCGCGCTGGCCCCCGAGGTCAACAAGCCGTTCGGCGTGCTCGTCGACGCGCTCGTCGAGCTCGGCCGCTACGGCGCCGCGGGCCGCGCGCTGCAGGCGATGGTCGACCTCAAGCCCAACCTCGACGCCTACGCGCGCGTGTCCTACTTCCGCGAGCTGCACGGCGACCTGCCCGGCGCGGCTTCGGCGCTGCGCCTCGCCGTGGCCGCCGGCGGCGACGTCCCCGAGAACGCCGCGTACGTGCAGGCGCTGTCGGGCGACCTCGAGCTCGTGCGCGGGCGCCCCGCGCGCGCGGCGCACGACTACCGCGCGGCGCTCGCCGACCTGCCGCACTACGCCCCGGCCGTCTTCGGCCTGGCGCGCGCCGACGCCGCCGCCGGGCGGGTGGGACGCGCCACTCGCCGCCTGCGCGCGCTCGTGGCGCGGCTCCCGCTGCCCGCCTACGTCGTCGCGCTCGGCGAGGCGGAGCTGGCGGCCCGGCGGCCGGCCGCGGCGCGGCGCGACCTCGCGCTCGTCGGCGCGGAGATTCGTCTGCTGCGCGCCGCGGGCGTCAACACCGACGTCGAGCTCGCGCTCTACGAGGCCGACCACGGCAGCCCGCGGCGCGGCATCGTGCTCGCGCGCCGCGCGCTCGCCCAGGCGCCGAGCGTGCGCTCAGCCGACGCGCTCGGCTGGTCCCTCGCGCGCGCCGGGCGCCCGCGCGAGGGCCTGAGCTGGCTGCGCCGCGCGCTGCGGCTCGGCTCACGCGACCCGTCGTTCCTGTACCACGCGGGCGCCGCCGCGGCCGCGGCGGGCGAGCGCTCCGCGGCGCGCGTGTGGCTCGGGCGCCTGCGGCGTCAGGCGCCGCGCTTCTCGCCGCTGTACGGGCCGCGCGCCGCGCGGCTGCTCGAGGGCCTGCGATGAGGCGGCTCGGCCTCGCGCTCGGCGTGATCGTGGCGCTGCTCGGCGCCACGGGCCGCGCCGACGCGCACCCGCTCGGCAACTTCTCGGTCAACCACCTGGCGGTCGTCTCGATCGCACGCGACGCGGTCGACGTGCGCTGGATCCTCGACCAGGCCGAGGTGCCCACCTTCCAGGAGCGCGGCCTGGCGCCGCGCGAGGTCCTCGCCCGCAAGCGAGCCGCCGCCGAGGCCGGGCTGGCGCTGCGGGTCGACGGGCGGGCGGTCGCTCTGCGGCCGGTCGGCGCGGGGCGGATCGCCTTCCCGCCCGGGCAGGGCGGCCTGCGCCTGACGCGGGTCGAGCTGCGGTTCCGGGCGAGCGCGGTCGGCGCGCGGCGCGTCGAGCTGCGCGACTCGACGTTCCGCGACCGCATCGGCTGGCGCGACATCATCGTGCGGCCGGGAGCCGGCACCGCGGTGCGCTCGAGCGTTCCGGCGCGCGAGCCCACCGGCGGGCTGCGCCGCTACCCGCGCGACCTCATCAGCTCGCCGGCCAACCGCCGTGTCGCGCGCTTCACGGTGCGCGCGGGGCACGCGACGGTCGCCGCCCCCGGGAGCCGCGCCGAGGGTCCGGTCACCACGGACCGCGGCGGCGGCGGCTTCGCCCGGCTCTTCGACGACGCCGCCGCCGGACGCGGCGTGCTGCTCGCCTTCCTGCTGGCCGCCTTCGGCTGGGGCGCGCTGCACGCGCTGTCACCGGGTCACGGCAAGGCGATGGTCGCGGCCTATCTGGTCGGCACGCGCGGGACCGCACGCCAGGCCGTGCTGCTCGGCGCGACGGTCACGGTGACGCACACGATCGGCGTCTTCGCCCTGGGCCTCGTGACGCTCGCGCTGTCCGACTTCATCCTGCCCGAGGACCTCTACCCCTGGTTGAACCTCGTGGCCGGGGCGATGGTCGTCGGTGTCGGTATCGCGGTCCTGCGCGGGCGCCTGCGCCGCGCGGTCCACGCGCACGACCATCATCATCACCACCACCACGCCTCGCTGACGCCGCGCGGCCTGCTCGCCCTCGGCGCCTCGGCCGGGTTGATCCCGTGCCCGTCGGCGCTCGTCGTCCTGCTGGGGGCGATCGCGCAGGCGCAGATCCTCCTCGGCATGGTCCTGATCGTCGCCTTCAGCCTCGGCCTGGCCGCGACGCTGACGGTGCTCGGTCTGGCCGCCGTGTGGACGACCGGTCGCGTCGAGCGCCTGCGCGTGCCGGCCGCCGCACGGCTGCTTCCGGTCGCCTCGGCGGCGGTGATCGTCGCGCTCGGCTGTGCGCTGACCGTGCAGGCGGTGCCCAAGCTCGTCTGAAAACCGCTAGCCCTCGGCCGCTGCGGCTGGCAACGTGCCGGGTGATGCTCGACCCCGACCGCTGCTACGAAGCGATCCGCTCGCGGGACGCCCGCCTCGACGGGCGGTTCTTCACCGCGGTGACGACGACCGGCGTGTACTGCCGGCCCAGCTGCCCGGCTCGGACGCCGCGCCGCGAGAACGTGCGGTTCTTCGCGACCGCCGCGGCGGCCCAGGCGGCCGGCTTTCGCGCCTGCCTGCGCTGCCGGCCCGACGCTGCGCCCGGCTCGCCCGAGTGGGACCTGCGCGCCGACCTCTCCGGGCGGGCGCTGCGGCTCATCGCCGACGGGGTCGTCGACCGCGAGGGCGTCGCCGGCCTCGCGCGCCGGCTGGGCTACAGCGAGCGCCACCTGCACCGCCAGCTCACCGCCGAGCTCGGCGCCGGGCCGCTCGCGCTCGCCCGGGCGCAGCGCGGGCAGACGGCGCGGGCGCTGATCGAGACGACCGACCTGCCGCTGACGGACGTCGCCTTCGCCGCCGGGTTCGCCAGCGTGCGCCAGTTCAACGACACGGTGCGCGCGGTGTTCGGCCGCACGCCGACCGACCTGCGGCGCGCGCGGCGGCGCGCGGCGCCGACCGCGCCGGGGACGATCGCCCTGCGGCTCGCCTATCGCGCTCCCTTCGCGGCCGCGGAGCTGCTCGCCTTCCTGGGGGCACGCGCGGTGCCGGGCGTCGAGGAGGTCCGCGACGGCGCGTACCGGCGCACGCTGCGCCTGCCCCACGGCGAGGGGATCGCAGAGCTCCGGCCGCGCCGCGGGCACGTGGCGTGCTCGCTGCGCCTGGCCGACCTGCGCGACGTGCCGAGCGCGGTCCGGCGCTGCCGCGCGCTGCTCGACCTCGACGCCGACCCCGTGGCAGTCGACGAGCACCTCGCGCGCGACCCGCTGCTGCGACCGCTCGTCGCCGCCGTCCCGGGGCGCCGGGTGCCGGGCGCGGTCGACGGCGCCGAGCTGGCCTTCCGGGCGGTGCTCGGCCAGCAGGTCTCGGTGGTGGGCGCGTGCACGCTGGCTGGACGGCTGGTGCGCGAGCACGGCACGCCGCTCGCCCTGCCCGACGCGACGCTCACCCACCTGTTCCCCACTCCGGCGGCCCTCGCGGCGGTCGAGCCCGCGCGGCTGCCCCTGCCCGCCGCGCGAGGACGCGCGCTCGTCGGGCTGGCGCGGGCGCTGGCGGACGGCGAGCCGGCGCTCGAGCCGGGCGCGGACCGCGCCGCGACCACCGCCGCCCTCGCTCGCCTGCCCGGGATCGGCCCGTGGACGGGGGCGTACGTCGCCATGCGCGCGCTCGGCGACCCCGACGCCTTCCTGCCCACCGACCTCGGGGTCCGCCGCGGGCTCGACCGCCTCGGCGCGGCCGGCGACCTCGCACGCGCGGAGCGCTGGCGCCCATGGCGCGCGTATGCCGTCCAGCACCTGTGGGCGGTGCGAGAGCCGGTGCGGGCGCTGGCGGCGTGAAATACGCGACCCACGCCACCCCGGCGGGCCCGTTCACCGTCCTGGCCGACGGCGACGGCGTCGTCCACGCCGGCGGCTGGACGACCGACCCGGAGGCTCTGCTCGCGCTGGTCGCGGCTCCGCTCCGCCCGGCGGCGCTGCGGGGACGCCGCGAGGTTGGCGCGGCGAGCCGCGCGTTGGAGGCCTACCTCGCCGGCGACCTGGCCGCCGTCGACGCCGTGCCGGTGCGCCAGGCGTCGGGGCCGTTGGTGGAGCGCGGTTGGGCCGTCCTGCGCGAGCTCGCGCCCGGGGCGCCGGTGACGTACGCCGACCTCGCCGAGCGTTGCGGGCGGCCGGGGGCGGCGCGCGCCGCGGCGGCGGCGTGCGGGCGCAACGCGGTGGCGCTCTACGTGCCGTGCCATCGCGTGGTGCGCACCGGCGGAGCGTTGGGCGGCTACCGCTGGGGCCTGGATGTGAAGC
>VAWY01000142.1 GCA_005888335.1 Actinomycetota bacterium | reverse complement strand
TCGGCCGCAGGCGAGAGAGCGATCGACCGCGATATAGGCGGTCGATCCCACTCTCGTGGCCCCGGGTCACCGCCCCTGGCGCTTTGCCGCTCGGCCCGGGCGCAGACCAGGCTCTTTTCCCCTCGGTGCCACCAGCGCGGCCGCGACCCGCCGCAACGAAACCGCGCCGAGCGCAACCACCAAACCCCCACAACTCCCCTACCGCAACAACGTCTCCCCCGGCGGCGTCCCCTCCATCGCCGGCGCCGCCTCGGCCGGCGCGATCGTCCGCGTCGCCCGCGCCGGCGTCTCGTCTGCCCGCCGCATCGGCTCGACCCACAGCCGGCGCACGAGGATGAGCGTCGCCGAGATCAGCGGCACGGCGACGAACAACCCGACGAACCCCAGCACCCGCCCGACGACGACCACGCCGACGACGATCGCCGCGGGGTGGATCCGGGTGGTGCGCGACATGACCAGCGGGACGATCACGTTGCCCTCGACCTGCTGCACCACGACGTACACGCCCAGGACCACCAGGGCCTTCCCGGGCGAGTCGGCCAGGCCGACGGCCACCGGCGGCACGGCGCCGGCGATCGAGCCCAGATACGGCACCACGACCAGCAGCGCCGACAGCGCCGCGAAGACGATCGCGTACTGCAGCCCGACGAGGCGCAGGCCGACGTAGAGCAGGACGCCGCTGACGGCCATGTCCACGCCCACGCCCTGCAGCCAGCCGATCCACGCGCTGCGCAGCTCGGCCAGCGTCTCGCAGACCTCGGGCCGGCGGCGCTCGGGGAACAGGCTGAGCAGGCCGTCGACGAGGGGCTCGGGGCGCGAGGCCACGTAGTACGCCGTCATCAGGACGAGGATGAGCGTGCCGACGACGCCGGCCACGCCCAGCCCGATCGACGCGATCGGGCCGAGCAGCCGCAGCGGCTTGTCGAGGTAGCCCTGCAGGATGTCCCGAACGCGCACGCCGGCGTCCCTGGGCCCGCCGCCGGTGAGGTGGTGCAGCCGGGGGTGGAGGTCGGACAGGATGCCCGGGACGGCGTCGACGAAGCGCTGGAGCTGGTCGACGAACGGCGGGATGACCAGCGCGAGCACGCCGCCGAGGACGGCCAGGCCCGCGATCAGGGCGATCGCGGCACCCGCCGGCCGCGGGACGCCGCGCGGCTCGAGGCGCGAGGCGCACGCGTCGAGCGGGATCGCGATGACCAGCGTGATGACGACCAGGACGAGCAGCGTGGCCAGCTCGCGGAACAGCAGCCAGGCCGCGACCAGCGCGCCGGCGAGAAGCACGGCGCGCACGGGGTCGGATGAGCGCCGCAACACTGGCATCTGTCATTCGCGTGCTACCCCACGCTCGGGCTCGGCAACGAAGCCGCCGGCCGCCGTGCGACGTACGCGCCGCCCGGCGAAGGCCCGCAGAGGGTGCAGTTCCGAGCGCTGCAGCTCGCGGCAGGCGGCGTACGTCAGCAGCGCGACGACCGGCGGGGCGACGAAGTCGGCGATCCGGAAGAACCAGATCTGCCCCTCGTACGGGAAGCCGATCGTGACGAGGATGCGGTCGGCCGCGCCGGCGATGAAGACCACCGTCACCCACGTGAAGAAGCCGGCGCCGATGGCGGTGCGCAGCGGGTTGTCGCGCGGGCGGTCGAGCAGCTCGTGGCGCCGGCGGTCGCGCGTGACGAAGCGCTGCTCGAGCCACGGCCACAGGTACAGCAGCCCGAAGCAGACGCTCGGGAACAGCAGCCCGCCGAAGAACGGGTTGGGGATCCACGTGTGGCCCGCGAAGCGCGCCTCGAGCGGCGGCATCGTGCGCAGCGCTCCGATCAGCCAGCCCAGGAACCAGTCGGGCTGCGCGCCGTTGGTCGACTGCCACGGCTCGTACGGGCCCCAGATCCAGATCGGGTTGATCTGCACGAGCCCGCCGAGCAGCACGAGCACCGCGGCGACGGCGAAGAACCAGCCGAGCGTGCGCAGGGCGTAGCCGGGCCACAGCGGCGTCCCGACCACGTTGCCCTCGGTTCGCCCCCGCCCCGGGAACTGCGTGTGGTGCTGGCGCATGATGATCGCCAGGTGGAGGCCGATCAGCGTGGCCAGCACCGCCGGCAGCAGGAAGACGTGACCGATGAACAGCCGTGGCCAGAAGTGGTCCGAGCCGGGGAAGCGCCCGTCCCAGAGCAGCGTCGCGACCTGCCCGCCGACGCCGGGGATCGAGATCGCCACGGCGTAGGCGATGGCCAGCCCCATCCCGGACATCAGGTCGTCGACCAGCGAGTAGCCGAGGAACCCCTCGAGCACCGCGAGGGCGAGCATGGTGACCCCGATGACCCAGTTGAGCTCGCGCGGCCTGCGGAACGCGCCGGTGAAGAAGACGCGCATCACGTGCACGACGATCGCGGCGATGAAGACGAGCGCGGCCCAGTGGTGCGTCTGGCGCATGAGCAGCCCCGCGGGCACCTCGAACGAGAGGCGCATCGTCGAGATGTAGGCGTCGCTGGCCACGTGGCCCTGCAGCGGCGCGTACGAGCCGTGGTAGACGCTCTCGTGGCTGCTCGGCTCGAAGAACAGCGCGATGTACGTCCCGGTCGCGACGAGGATGACGAAGCTGTAGAGCGCGATCTCGCCGAGCAGGAACGACCAGTGGTCGGGGAAGACGTAGTGGAAGGCCTTGCGCAGGAGGGGGGCTGCGCCGAGACGCTCGTCGACGACGCGCACGGGATCGGCGACGGGGTCGCGGCGGCGGCTCACTTCACGCCCCACCAGGCCGGCCCCGGCGGCGCCGACAGCGGCCCGGCGGCGCGCAGCTGCCGGGCGCCGTCGACGGCGAGCGGCAGCTGCGGCAGCGGGCGCCCGGCGGGCCCGAACGTCACGTCGCCCTCGCTGGCCGGGTCGAACGTCGAGTAGTGACACGGGCACACAAGGCCCGGGGCCTTGGACGTCGGCTGGTAGAGCGGGTAGCGAAACTCGCTGACCGCGCAGCCGGCGTGGGTGCAGATCTTCGAGTAGGCGACGAAGCCGAGCGGCGCCCAGCTGCGCCGGCTCGGCCGCAGCTGGATCGTGCGCGGGTCGAGCCGGACGACGACCACCGGCGAGCCGAGATCGCGCTTGTCGGCGCCCTGCGGGAAGGCGGTCACGAACGCGCCGGTCTCGAGGTCGTCGACGCGAAGCGGGCGGTCCTCCTCGTCGACCAGCAGCCGCCCGCGCCGCCACGGCGACGCGGCCAGGCGGTCGGCGACGCTGGGGCCGAGCGAGGCGATCGGCACGACGGCCACGGCGCCCAGCCCCGCGGCGGCCGCTCCGCCCGCGGCCGTGAGCAGCCGCCGGCGCGAGATCCCCTCGCCGGCCGAGCGCGCGTCCTCGGCGGCGCGCCCGGTCTCGTCGGGGTGCAGGAGCTGCGCGCGCTCCTCGACCTCGGTGACCTGCGGCACGACGCGCAGGCTCGCGACCAGCAGCGCCGCGGCGACGAGCGCCAGCGCCAGCCCGGCGGTCAGCCCGAGCAGCCGCGTGTCCGCGTCGACGACGTAGAAGACCACGAAGGCGACGGCGGCGGCCGCCGCTCCGAGCGCGAGACCGGCGACGATGGCCTCGGCGCGTGCGTCGGCCGGCACGCGGCGCTCGCTGGGGTCGGCCTCGGGCTCGGGCGCCGGCAGCCCGCGGCCGCGCCCGAGCAGCACGCGGCGCACGATGGCGATCAGCGCCAGCAGCCGGCCGAGCAGCGCGATCACGGCCCGGGCTCCCCGATCAGGCGAGCGACGCCGATCAGCGCGGCCAGACCGATCAGCCACGCGACCATGCCCTCGGGGATCGGGCCGATGTCGCCGATGCCCCAGCCGCCGCGGTTGGGCGGGTCGCGCATGCTGAGCACGTACGCGGCGATCGCGTCGACGTCCTCGGGCGGCAGCTCACGCGCCGAGAAGCGCGGCATCAGGTACGGCCCCAGGCGGATCGCCTCGGCGATCTGCGTCGGCGTCGCCTGCTCGAGGGCCGGGGCGATGCCGCCGGTCAGCACGCCCCCGCGCGCGGCGATCTGGTGGCAGCCGGCGCAGTTGGTCGCGAAGAGGTTGCGGCCGCGGGCGATCGCGGTCGTGTCGGGCCGCACGGCCGGCACCGGCGGGCCGCCGAGCGAGGCCAGGTAGGCGACCAGATCCTCGATCTCCGCGCTGGAGTACGCCGGCTTCGCGCGCACGGGCTCGTCGCGCGGCTCGGCCAGCGGCATGCGGCCGGTGCGCAGGTAGAAGTCGGCGGCGAGCGCGCCGGCGCCGTGAAGGTCCGGCCCGCGCGTGGGGATGCCGCGCGCGTCGTCGCCGTGGCACCGGGCGCAGCCGGCGACGTACAGCGCGCGCCCGCGGGCGGGGTCTCCGCCGCGCGGCGCTCGGCCGGGCGAGGCTGAGGCGGCGAGCGCGAGCAGCGCGGCGGTGGCGGCGAGCAGCGCGAGCGCCTTCACGTCACCGCCTCCCGCCGCCGCTGGCGCTGCTCCTCGCGCCAGAGCGCCCACCCGGCGACGGCGACCGCGGCGGGGACGAGCACGGCGACGCCGCCGAGCCACATGAGCGTTCCGGCGGAGCGCTGGTCGGCCAGGCCGCCGGCGGCGTAGTGGGCGAACAGCACGTGCCCGGCGCCGAGGTAGACGGCGCCCACGGCGGCCATCGGGATCATCGCCGCAGTCAGCGCGGCCAGCGCGCCGATCGGCCCGAGCCGGTGGGGCAGCGGATCGACGCCGAGCACGACGATCCACGACGCGAGCGCCGACCAGAAGAGCGCGGCGTGCTCGACGCCGTGGACGAACGGCGAGGCCAGCGCCGCGCCGAACAGCGGCGGCAGGTGGAACGCGACGACCACCGCGCCCGACAACCCGACGGCCACGGGCGGGCGGCCCAGCGCGCGGGCCGGCGCCGAGCGCAGTCCGCCGGCGAGCGCGCGCCGGCCGGCCGGTGGCAGGACGCGCAGCGCCAGGCGCACCGGCGCGCCGAGCGCCAGCAGCGCCGGCGCGACCGTCAACAGCAGCAGGTGCTGGGCCATGTGCGCCGACAGGCGTGCCTCGGCCGGGCCATCGAGCGGGCCGAGCGCGACGGCGAGCGCCGCGAGGCCGCCGGCGAGCGCCACGAGCCGCCCCCTCACGGCCGCTCTCCGTCCGCTCGCTCCGCGCGCCGCTCGGCCACCCGCTCGCGAGCCAGCGCGCCGATCCCGATCAGCGCCAGCCCCCCGCCGAGGAACATCAGCCACGGCCCCGCCTCGGCGCCGACGAGCAGCGCGGAGACGCCGAACGCGATGAGCACGACCGGCGGCGAGAGGTCGGGCAGCGTCTGCACCTCGGGCGGCGGGCGCCGGCGCTCGACGACCAGCACGACCACGCCCGCCAGCACGCACGCCGCCCCCGCGCCGCCGAGCAGCGCGAGCTCCGCCGCCGACGGCCCGAAGGGCAGCTCGACGGCGGTCAGCACCAGCAGCAGCGCGCCGAAGACGACGAGCGGCATCAGCCCTCGCCCTCGGCATGGCGCAGGTCCCACAGCGGCGCGTACGAGCGCACCGGCGGCAGCGCCTCGACGAAGTTCCACCGTGGCGGCGGCGAGCTCGTCGCCCACTCGAGCGTCTGGCCCTCCCATGGATCGGGCCCGGCGACCCGCGGCGCGCGCAGCGACACCCACACGTTCACCAGGAAGACGAGCACGCCGAGTGCGATGACGAACGCGCCGACCGTCGACAGCGTGTTGAGCGTCCCCCAGCCCTCCGCGCGCGGGTAGTCGGCGATGCGCCGCGTCATCCCCTCCTGCCCGAGCGCGAACTGCGGCGCGAACGTGAGGTTCGTCCCCACGAAGAGGAGGAGCAGGTGCAGCCGCCCGAGCCCCTCGCGCAGCAGGGCCCCCGTCCACTTCGGGAACCAGTAGTAGACGCCCGCGAACAGCGCGAACACGCTGCCCGCGAACAGCGTGTAGTGGAAGTGGGCGACGACCACGTAGGAGTTGTTGGCGTGGTAGTCGAGCGGCGGCGAGGCGACCCAGATCCCGCTCAGCCCGCCGACGAGGAACTGCAGCAGGAACGCGACGCCGAACAACAACGCGGCGGTGAAGCGGATGCGCCCGCGCCACAGCGTCGCCAGCAGGTCGAAGTACTCGACCCCCGCGGGCACGAGGATCGCCGTCGTCGTGAGCGAGAAGTAGCGGTTCTCGACCGCGCCCGTCGTGAACATGTGGTGGCCCCACACGCTCATCGACAGCGCCGCGAACAGCAGGATCGACCCGACGAACATCCGGTAGCCGAAGAACCGCCGCCCCGAGAACGTCGCGAAGACCTCGGCCACCGCCCCGACGAACGGGAAGAACATCACGTAGACCACGGGGTGGCCGTAGAACCAGAACAGGTGCTGGTAGGCGATCGCGCCCTGCTCGCCGACGAAGATCCCGCCGTACTGGCGCTCGAGCCAGAGCAGGAGCATCGCGACGATCAGCACCGGGAACGCGAACGCGATCATCAGCGCCGTCGCGACCATCGTCCAGCTGAACACCGGCATGCGCAGCAGCGTCATTCCGGGCGCGTGCAAGCGCAGCGCCGTGAGCAGGATGCAGACCCCGAGGGCGAGCTCGCCGGCCGTCGCGAGGATCACCCCGAAGATCCACAGGTCCATCCCGACGCCCGGCGAGTTGACCATCTCCGACAGCGGGTTCACGCCGATCCACGTCGCGCGGCCGGGTCCGCCGGCGGTCAGGAAGCCCGACTCCATGACCACGCCGCCGAGCACGATGAGCCACAGCCCGCCGAGCGCGAGCCGCGGCGCGGCGATCTCGGCCGCCCCCACCTGCAGCGGCACGAGGTACACGCCGAGGGCCAGCGCCGCCGGCGTGATGACCAGGTAGATCATCGTCGAGCCGTGCATGGTGAACAGCGCGTTGTAGGACGCCGTCGAGACGACCTGCAGGCCCGGCTGCGCGAGCTCGAGGCGCATGACCAGCGCCATGACACCGCCGCCGAGGAAGAGCAGCAGGGCGACGCCGAGCAGCCGCGTCGCGACGCGCTTGTGGTCGGTCGACAGCGCGAGCTCGACGAGGCCGAGGCGCGGGCGCGGAGCCGCGACGGCGCTCATCGCCGGCTTGCCACCCAGGAATCGAACGCCGCGCCCGCCAGCGCGCGCACCGTGAAGCGCATGTCCTGGTGGAACAGGCCGCAGAACCACGCGCAGACGCCCTGGTAGCGCCCCGGACGCGGGAAGACGAGCTTCCAGCGCTCGACATGGTCGGGGAAGACCTGGTGCTGGAAGCGCACACCCGGCACCCAGAAGTCGTGGATGACGTCGAGCGAGCGGCCGCTGAACGCGATCGTGCGCCCGGCGGGCACGACGAGCTCGCCGCGCGTCGAACGCACCCCGAGACCCGGATAGGCGAAGCGCCAGTCCCACTTGGCGCCGACCACCGCCACGCGCAGCGCCCCCGCCCCGGCGCTGGCGTCCACGCGCGACTCGACCCCGAACGTCCTGACGAGCAGCACCACCGCGATCGCCGCCAGGACGGCGACGTAGGCCAGCTCGAGCGCGTTGTGCTCGTGCCGCGCGCTCGGCGGCCCGGGGCGGCGCGCGCGGAAGAGCACGAGGAAGGCGACGAGCGCCAGGGCGACCAGCGCGAACACCGCGATGGCGATCGGCAGGTAGAGCCCGGCGAGATCCCCGTACTCGCCCTTGGTGTCGACCACGGCGGGCGGTCCCCTGCCCCACCCGCTGGACCGGCAAACACGGGCGAGGGCGCCGGGCGAGTGCGCGGGTCCCGGCACCGCGCGGCGCGGGCCCCCGAGGCGCAGCTGCCGGGGCCGGTAGCGTGCGACGCGTGTCCGTTCGTGTACGAGGCGCGCACGCGACCGTCGAGCACGACGGGGCGCTCGACGAGGTCGCTGTCGAGGAGCCGCTGGAGATCCGCGTCGAGGGCGAGCCGGTCGCGGTGACGATGCGCACCCCCGGCCACGACGAGGAGCTCGCGATCGGCTTCCTGCACGGCGAGGGCCTCGTCGACGGGCTGGTGGAGGCCGGCCCGCCCGCCGACCTGGCCGCCAACGTCGTCGACGTCCGCGGCGCCGTGCGCCGCCCGGCGGCACGGCGCTTCTACACGACCTCGTCGTGCGGCGTGTGCGGCAAGGGCGCGCTCGACGAGGTCCGCGTCCACGCGCCCGCGCTCCCGGCGGGGCCGATCGTCGCGCGCGCGCTGCTCGCCAGCCTGCCCGCCCGGCTGCGCCAGCCCGAGTTCGACCGCACCGGCGGCATGCACGCCACCGGCCTGTTCGACGCCTCGGGCGAGCTCGTGTGCGTGCGCGAGGACGTCGGTCGCCACAACGCGATGGACAAGGTCATCGGCCGGGCGCTGCTCGACCGCGCGCTGCCGCTGCACGACCGCCTGCTGTGCGTGAGCGGGCGGCTGTCCTTCGAGCTCGTCCAGAAGGCCGCGGTGGCCGGCGCTCCGGTCCTCGTCGGCGTCGGCGCGCCGACCTCGCTGGCCGTCGCGCTCGCCGAGGAGGTCGGCATGACGCTCGGCGGCTTCGCCCGCGAGGGCCGGATCAACATCTACGCGGGCGCGGCGCGCGTCGGCGGTTGATCCGTCGCGACGCCGCGTGCGAAGGTAGACGGCGAGGGCAAGGGAGGCGCCGGCCAGCCCGTAGGAGAGCTGCCATGGCCGTCGGCGTGTTGATGAACTTCGCCAGTGGGTCCAACGAGGCCTACGACCGCGTGCTCGAGAGGATGGGCCTCACGCCCGGCGGCCCCACGCCCCCGGGCGCGATCTACCACATGGCGGGCGAGACGGGCGACGGCGGCTTCCGCGTCGTGGACCTCTGGGACTCGGCCGAGGCCTTCGAGAAGTTCGCCCAGGAGCAGATCGGGCCGATGTCGGCCGCCGAGGGCTTCCCCGCGCCCGAGGTGACCGTCTGGCAGATCCACAACACGCTGAGCTCCGCGCCCGTCGGCGCGACCTGATCAGAACGCGCCGCGGCGCGAGAAGACGGCCGGCACCGTCCGCACGAGGATCGCGAGGTCGAGGAACACCGACCAGCGCTCGAGGTAGAGGAAGTCGAGCCGGACGAGGTCGTCGAAGTCGAGCTCCGAGCGGCCCGAGACCTGCCAGAGCCCGGTGATGCCGGGCAGCACGAGGTAGCGCTTCTTGTGCCAGGGCTCGAGCCGCTCGTAGTCGCGCTGGGGCAGCGGGCGCGGCCCGACGAGCGACATCTCGCCGCGCAGGACGTTCCACAGCTGCGGCAGCTCGTCGATCGAGAAGCGGCGCAGGAGCCGCCCGACCGGCGTGACGCGCGGGTCGCGGCGGATCTTGAACAGCGCCCCCGAGGCCTCGTTGCGCGCCTCGAGCTCGGCCTGCGCGCGCTCGGCGCCCTCGTACATCGTGCGGAACTTGAAGCAGTGGAAGGGCGCGCCGCCGATCCCCGGCCGGCGCGAGCGGTAGATCAGCGGGCCGCGCGAGGTGAGCTTGACCGCGATCGCGCTGACGAGCAGCAGCGGCGCGAGCAGGACGAGCAGCAGCGAGGCGCAGACGAGGTCGAAGATGCGCTTGACGGCGAAGTCGATCCCCTCGAAGACGGGCGGGCGCAGCTCGAAGAGCGGGACCGCCTGGCCGGGGACGAACTCGGCGCGGTGGATGAGGATCTCCATCGTCGACGGCGCGACGCGCACGTGGACGCCCTGCCCGTGGCAGCGGTCGACGAGGTCGACCGCCTCGGCCTGCGGGAAGTCGGGGTCGGCGATGATCACCTCGTCGACCCGGTGGACGGTCAGCACCTCGTCGAGGTTCTCGAGCGTCCCGAGCGAGCGCAGGCCGTTGTCCGGGCGCGGATTGACCGAGATGAAGCCGATGAGGTCGACCGGCGAGTGCGCGGCGTCCTCGAGCGCGTGCGCGACGGCCTCGATGTGCGCGCCCGTGCCCACGAGCACCGCGCGCCGCTGGTAGCCGGCGGCGCGCAGGATGAGGCCGGTCAGGCGCTCGTAGAGCGTGCGCAGCGTCGAGATGAACAGGACCGCGAAGAAGAGCGAGCCGTAGAAGACGTAGTAGCTCGAGAAGCGCTCGCCGTTGACGACGGCGAAGAGCAGCGCGACGACCGCGACCTGGGTCAGCGAGGCGACGATCCGGGTCAGCCCGGGCCGCTCGGCCCGCCCTGAGTAGAGCCCCGACCGGGCGAAGAGCAGGACGGTGACCAGGCAGGCGAAGGCGACGATCTCGGTCGTGCCGTCCCAGACCTTCTGGGAGTCGAACGTGCCGCGCAGCGCCGCCTTGAGGGCGAGCGCGGTGTAGATGGCAAGGAAGACGCCGCCGAGGTCGAGCGCGAGCAGCGAGACGATCCGGGCGAGGCGCCGCAGCGTCTCCATGCGCAGCAGGAACGACAGCAGCGGCGGGCGCTTGGCGCGGACGTCCCGACCATTGGGCCCGTTGCGCGGGAGGCGCACGTAGGGCGTCGACGCTCGCCGCGTGCGCTGGTCTTCGGTGCTGGTCGGGGTCATGCCTTAGGGCCTGTGAACGGCTGAACGGGCCTGAAGTACCGGACTTCCCCTGAGAGCGGGGGTTTTAGACGCCCGCGCCGATCAGGGCGGTGGCGCCCGCCTGCTCGATCGTGCGGCGCAGGCCCTCGCGCAGGCTGACCTCGGGCTGCCAGCCCAGCAGCTCGCGCGCGAGCGTGATGTCGGGCTGGCGGACCTGCGGGTCGTCGGTCGGCAGGGCCTCGAAGACGATCTCCGAGCGCGACTCGGTGACCGCGACGACCGTCTCGGCGAGCTCGAGCAGCGTGAACTCGTCCGGGTTGCCGATGTTGACCGGCTGGTGCGCGCCCGACTCGGCCAGCGCGATCATCCCGCGGATCAGATCGTCGACGTAGCAGAACGAGCGCGTCTGGCTGCCGTCGCCGAAGACGGTGATCGGCCGGTCCTGCAGCGCCTGGCGCAAGAACGTCGGGACGGCCCGGCCGTCGTGCGGGCGCATCCGCGGGCCGTACGTGTTGAAGATCCGGATGATCGCCGTGTCGACGCCCTGCTGGCGGTGGTAGGCCATCGTCAGCGCCTCGGCGTAGCGCTTGGCCTCGTCGTAGACGCCGCGCGGCCCGATCGGGTTGACGTGGCCCCAGTAGGACTCGGGCTGGGGATGGACCTGCGGGTCGCCGTAGACCTCGCTCGTCGACGCCAGCAGGAACCGCGCCCGGTGCCGCTTGGCCAGCCCCAGCGTGTGGTGCGTCCCGTACGAGCCGACCTTCAGCGTGTGCAGCGGCAGGCGCAGGTAGTCGATCGGCGACGCCGGCGAGGCCAGGTGGTAGACGAAGTCCACCGGCTCGTCGACGGAGTAGGGCTCGATGATGTCCGAGTTCAGATGGACGAACTCGGGCACGCGGATGTGCGCGATGTTCGCCAGCGAGCCCGTCTCCAGGTTGTCCACGCAGATGACGCGGTGGCCACGACGCAACAGCTCGTCGCACAGATGCGACCCGAGGAACCCCGCGCCACCCGTCACCAGGCAGGTGGCCATGGCGCGCCAGTCTAGATGGTCGATTCCACGACCCTCGCACCCGGATGGCCGCGGAACCAACCATCAACCCTTGATTTTCTTGCCCTTGCGGGCCGCTTTCCACTGCTTGGGGGAAGCCGCGACGTCGTAGACGCGACCTGAGTGCTCCGCGAGGCCCGCCTTGCTCAAGCGCCGCAGGACCACGGGGCAGCGCTTGCAGCGGGGCCGGCTCTGGCAGCAGCGCTTCTTGGCCGTGACCTCGGGCACCGCGCTCGATGGTAGGGTCGCGCGCCGTGACCGCTCAAGCCTTCATCGACGCCCTCAACGAGCAGATCGGAGAGGAGTTCGCCGCCTCGCAGCAGTACGTCGCCGTCGCCGTCCACTACGACGCGCAGACGCTGCCCCGCCTGGCCGCCTTCTTCTACCGGCAGGCGATCGAGGAGCGCAACCACGCGATGATGATGATCCAGTACCTCCTCGACGCAGGGGCCGAGCCGGTCGTCCCGAGCGTCGCCGGGCCGCAGACGCGCTTCGACGACATCGTCTCGCCGGTCGCCCTGGCCCTCGACCAGGAGCGCCGCGTCGCCGATCAGGTCACGCGCCTGGCCGCCGTCGCGCGCGACGCCGGCGACTACGCCTCCGAGCAGTTCATGAGCTGGTTCATCAAGGAGCAGGTCGAGGAGATCGCCTCGATGAACGACCTGCTGACGGTCGTCACGCGCGCGCAGAACGACCCGATGCGCGCCGAGGAGTTCCTCGCGCGCGAGCGCGCGGGCGAGGCGGCCGAGCCGGCCGGCGCCCCGGCGGCGGCGGGTGGGGCGCTGTAGCGAGCTTCAGGCGGCTTCCTCGGCCGCCCAGTCGCGCAGGTTCGCGGCGAGCTCCGGCGCGTCGAGGATGCGAGCGAGCAGCGCGCGATCGTGCAGGACGGCCGCGTTGACGAGCGCGATGGTCACGCCGTGCGCCGGGCGGTGGACGACCTCGACGGCGTCGCCCGCGCCCAGCTCGCCCTCGGTGAGGATGCGCAGGTAGGCGCCGGGGCGCCCGGCCTCGGCGAAGCCCTTGACCATCCGCGGATCGCCGAACCGCAGGCCGAGCTTGAAGCACGGGAAGCGCGGCTGGCAGACCTCGAGGAGCGTCGTGCCGATGGCCCAGCGCTCGCCGATCAGCGCGCCGGTCACGTCGAGGCCGGCGACGGTGAGATTCTCGCCGAACGCGCCCGGGCCGAGCGCCTCGCCGAGCGCGTCCTCCCACCAGGCGGTGTCCTCGCGCGCGTACGCGTAGACCGCCTTGTCGGGCCCGCCGTGCACGCGGCGGTCGGCCTGGTCGTCGCCGTCCACGTTGACGCCGCGGACCGCGACGCGCCCGTCGACGGGGTCCTTCCAGATCGCCGTGCGCGCCGTCCCCCTGGCGCGCGGCACCGTCCGCGGGCGGCCGACGTTGACGCTGAGCAGTCGGCGGCTCACGAGCGCCTCCGCAGCACGCGCGTGTCGTCGGGGCGGCGCAGCGTGACCTTCGCGGCGTCGAAGTGCTCGAGCAGCGCCTGGGCGAACTTGCGGGTGGTCCCGAGCTCGTCGCGCAGCCGCGCGAGCGTGATCGCGCCCTCGGCCTCGATGATCCGCGTGACCGCGGCGCGGATCTCCGCGAGCGCGTCGGGGTGGTAGTGCAGGGTGCGCCCGACGCGGACGGCGCGCCCGGCCTCGCGCAGCGCGGGCAGGTGGCGGGCGCGGTCGCCGAGCTCGGCCTCGATCGGCGGTTCGGTGCCGGCGTCGCGCAGCAGCCGCTCGAGCGCGAGGGCGCCGGGGTCGAGCGGGGCCGGCTCGGCGGCGGCCGCGGGCGGGGCCGCCGCGGAGGCGGCGGGCGCCGCTGTCGCCACCTTCTCGCCTCGCTCGAGCGCCTCGAGCCGCGCGAGCGCGTCCGCGGTGGCGCCGTGCTTGTGCGCTCGCGCGTCGAGCACGACCCCGCCGCCGAGCGTGTCGGGCGGCGCGATCGAGCGCAGGACGAGCCGGTCGCCGCGCGCGGCGACGAGGGGGCGCTCGAGGCGGAGTTGGTGGAAGCGCCCGCCGAGCGCGGCCACGCGCGCGGGCGCCTCGCGCGTGCCGTGGTGGACGTGCACGCGGGTGCCGCCGTCGACGCGCACGTCGAGCGCGGCGTCGAGGACGTACGACGGGCCGAGGTCCGCGCCGGGCGCCGCGAGGACGTCGCCGCGCACGACGTCGCGGACCGCGAGCCCGGTCAGGTTGACGGCGACGCGCTGGCCGGCCTCGGCGCGCTCGGCCGGCTCGTCGTGGACCTGCACCCCGCGGACGCGGACGCTGTCGCCGCGCGGGAGCAGGACGAGCGTGTCGCCGCGCCCGATCGAGCCCGCCCAGAGCGTTCCGGTCACCACCGTTCCCGCCCCGCGGATCGTGAAGCTGCGGTCGACGTGCAGCCGCGCCGGGCCGGCGTCGTCGTCCTCCGAGCGCGAGCGGACCTCGGCGGCGACCTCGTCGAGCACGGCGCGCAGGTCGTCGAGGCCGGCGCCCGTCCGCGCGCTCACCGCCACCGCGGGGACGCCGTCGAGCAGGTCCGCCGCCTCGAGCAGCGCGGGCTCGGGGTCGGCGAGGTCGGACTTCGTCACCGCGACGACCCCGCGGCGGACGTCGAGCGCGGCGAGCACCGCGGCGTGCTCGCGCGTCTGCGGCATCACGCCGTCGTCGGCGGCGATCACCATCAGGAACAGGTCGACGCCGCTCGCCCCGGCCACCATCGTGCGCACGAAGCGCTCGTGGCCGGGGACGTCGACGACCGACAGCCGCCGCCCGCTCGGCAGCCGCAGCGGCGCGAAGCCGAGGTCGATCGTCATCCCGCGCGCCTGCTCCTCGGGCAGGCGGTCGGTGTCCACGCCGGTGAGGGCGCGGACGAGCGCGGTCTTTCCGTGGTCGATGTGGCCGGCAGTGCCGAGGGTCAAAGGAGACGTCGCAGGACCTCCGCGCAGAGGGTGGCCTCGTCGTCGGTCATCGTGCGGGGGTCGAGCGTGACGCGGCCCTCGGAGATCCGCGCGACGATGGGCGGATCGGCGGCCCGCAGCGCGGCGGCCAGCGCGTCGCCGCCGTCGATCGCGACGACTGGACCCTCGAGCTCGAGCAGCGGCAGCGCGCCCCCGCCGACCTTGGCGACGGCGCGCTCGATGCGGGCGGGCGGCCCGACTTCCGCGATGCGCTCGGCCCGCGCCTGCAGCTCCTGTTCGCCGGCGTCGAGCATCGCCAGCACGGGGATCTCGCGCCGCGCCGTCGCCGGGTCGCGGTAGAGCGCGAGCGTGGCCTCGAGCGCGGCGAGCGAGAGCTTGTCCGCGCGGACCGCGCGGGCGAGCGGGTGGCGGCGGGCCGCGTCGATCGCGTCGCGCCGGCCGGCCATCAGCCCGGCCTGCGGCCCGCCGAGCAGCTTGTCGCCCGAGAAGCAGACCACCGCGGCGCCGGCGCGGATCGAGCGCCGCACCGGCGGCTCCCCGGCGAGCACCTCCACGTCGGAGGCGAGCACCCCCGACCCGACGTCGTCGATCACCGGCACGCCGAGCTCGCAGAGCTGCTCGACCGCCACCTCCTCGACGAAGCCGACCGTCCGGAAGTTCGACGGGTGCGCGCGCAGGATCACCGCGTCGGGGTGCTCGCGCAGCGCGCGCTCGTAGTCGCTCAGGCGCGTGCGGTTGGTCGTGCCGACCTCGACGAGCGGCACCCCGGCCTGGGCGACGACCTCGGGGATCCGGAACGCCCCGCCGATCTCGATGAGCTGGCCGCGGCTGACGATCGCCGGGCGGCCGAGCGCGGCCACGGCGAGCAGGACGGCCGCCGCGCAGTTGTTGACGGCGAGGGCGGCCTCGGCGCCGGTCAGCTCGCGTAGCAGCCCCTCGACGTGGGTATGACGCGACCCGCGCGCCCCGGAGGCGAGGTCGAGCTCGAGGTTCGCGTAGCCCTCGGCGGCGCGCGCCACCGCCGCGCGCGCGGCCTCGGCGAGCGGGGCGCGGCCCAGGTTGGTGTGGACGATCACGCCGGTGGCGTTGATGACGCGCCGCAGCGACGGCGCCAGCCGCGCACGGGCGCGCGCCTCGAGGTCGACGTCGTCTTCGGCGCCGGCCAGCAGCTCGGCGCGCCGCTCCTCGACGACCGCGCGGGCCACGGTGACCGACCCCACGCGCGCCGCCAGGCGGTCGACCGAGGGCAGCGCCCTCAGCCGGTCGGTGGTTGGTGGCCCTCCACCCATTCGCCCTCCTCGCGCTTCCAGATCGGGGCGCGCGCCTTGACCTCGTCGATGACCTCGCGGGCCCCGGCGAACGCCTCGGCGCGGTGCGGCGCCGAGACCGCGATGAGCACCGACGGCTCGCTCAGCGGGACCGCGCCGACGCGGTGCTCGACGGCGACCGCGCACAGGCCGTGGCGCTCGCGCGCGGCGCCGGCGATGCGCGCCAGCTCGGCCTCGGCCATCTCGGCGTACGCCTCGTAGTCGAGCCGGTCGACCTCGCGGGTGACCCCGGCGAACGTCACCACCGCGCCGGCGCGCGGGTCGCGCACGAGCGCGACGAGGCGGTCGAGCGAGAGCGGCTCCTCGAGGACGCGCGCGTGCACGACGCCGGTCGTGCTTCCGCCGGACACCGGCGGCACGAGCGCCAGCTCGTCGTCGGGCGCGAGCGGCGCGTCCTCGGCGGCGTACTCGCGGTTGACGGCCATGACGACCGGCAGGCCGGCGGCGAGCTCGCCAACCGCCGCGAGGGCGTCGCGCACCCGAGCGCCGTCCGGCAGCTCGAGCTCGAGCTCGGGCCGGCCGGCGCGCTCGCGCAGCTGGGCGAAGAGGCGGACGGTGACGCGCATCGCTCTCAGTCTGACGCGTTGTGGAGCTCGAGCGGCGGCAGCGCGTCCGCGGGCTCGAAGCCGAAGATCCGCCCGTAGAACGCGAGCTCGGCCTCGGCCGCGCGGCGGATCGTCTCGGCGCGGCGGAAGCCGTGCTGCTCGCCGGGGAAGGCGAGGTAGGCGTACGGGATGCCCTTGCGCTCGAGCGCGGCGGCCATCGCCTCGGCCTGCTCGGGCGGGACGACCGCGTCCTCGAGCCCCTGCAGGAGGATGACCGGGCAGCTGAGGTCGTCGACGTGGTGGATCGGCGAGCGCTCGCGGTAGCGCTCGGCCGCCTCCGGATACGGGCCGACGAGGCCGTCGAGGTAGCGCGACTCGAACTTGTGCGTGTCGCGCGCGAGCGCCTCGAGGTCGCCGACGCCGTAGTAGCTCGCGCCGGCGGAGAACGCGTCGGTCGCGGTCAGCGCGCGCAGCGTCGTGTAGCCGCCGGCGCTGGCGCCGCGGATCGCCACCCGGCCGCCGTCGACCTCGCCGGCGGCGGCCAGGTGGCGCGCGGCGGCGACGCAGTCGGCCACGTCGACGACGCCCCACGCGCCGTCCAGCCGCGCGCGATAGGCGCGCCCGTAGCCCGTGCTGCCGCCGTAGTTGACGTCGACGACGGCGAAGCCGCGGCTCGTCCAGAACTGGGTCTCGACGTCGAGCGAGTCGGTCGTGCGGCCGGTCGGGCCGCCGTGCGAGCGGACGAGCAGCGGCGGTCGCTCGTCGTCGGGCGCCGTCTCGCCGGGGTTGGCGGGGGCGTAGAAGAGCGCGTGGGCCGTCGCGCCGCCGGTCGTCGGGAAGGCGATCTCGCGCGGGACGGAGATCCAGGCGGGTTCGAGGTCCCGCCCGCCGGCGGTGGCGACGACCTCCTCGCTTCCGGCCTGGAGATCGACCACGACGATCGCCTGGCCCTTTGTCGTGCTCGCGCCCGCGTAGGCGACCCGCCGCCCGTCGCTGACCAACGTCCAGGCGGGCGTCCGCTCGACGTCGACGCGCTCCAGGGCGCCGCCGGGTGCGAGGCGCGCGAGCCACGTGCGCCCGCCCTGCGCCACGGCGCAGACGATCGAGCCGTCGTCGAGGAACGCGTAGGTCTGCAGGCCGAACGCCCACAGCGGCTCGCCCAGCTCGGCCTCGACGTCGGTCAGCGCGACCGGCCCGTCGTCGCCGAGGCGGTAGAGGTTCCACCACCCCGTGCGGTCGGAGACGAAGTGCAGCTCGCGGGCGGGGCTCCACGTGGGGCAGACGACCGATTCCTCGGGCCCGCCGGCGACGCGCTTGCCGTCGACCCACAGCGTGGTCCCGTCCCACGGCATCCGCGGGTGCTCCCAGCTGAGCAAGGCGAGCCGCTCACCGTCGGGCGAGGGTCGCGGGGCGGCGAAGAAGTCGTGGCCGGCGGCGACGAGCCGCGGCTCCTCGCTCCCGTCCGCCGCGACCGCGACGACGTCGTTGACCGCTTCGCGACCCTGCTCGTGGCGCTCACGCACGCACACGATGGTCCGGCCGTCCGGCGTCGCCCGCAGGTCGGCGTAGCGCAGCGCGCGCGGCGCGGCGGGCTCGGGCGTGATCGGCCGCGGCTCGCCGCCGGCGTCCTGGCGGTAGAGGCGCCCGTCGGCGTCGTTGGAGAAGACCACGGTCGCGTCGCCGAGGGCCAGCCACCCGCCGCCGCCGTACTCGTGCACGCGCGTGCGAACGTCGAAGCCCGCCGGCGTGAGATCGGCGCGCTCGCCGCTCGCCTCGCGGCGCACGAGGACCGAGCGCCCGCCCTCGGCCGGGCGGCGCTCCGGCCAGATCAGCGCGTCGCCGGCGAAGGCGGGCGCGCCGAGGCGCAGCTCGCCGGCCAGCAGGACGTCCGTGCTCAGCGCCGAGCGCCACGAGCCGAAGGGAGCGGCCACGCGGCCAGTATGGCGACGCCCGGACGCCGCGCGAGGGCTGGGTCCCCGGCCCACCGCCGCGAGGGCCGCTGGGCGGCCGCTGCCGGGGCCGCTCAGCGCAGGACGCGGAACGGCACAGCGCGCGGCGGGCGCCCCGGGACCGACACGACGAGCCGGTAGCGCCCGGGGCGCAGCCCGCGGCCACTGAGCCGGCGCACGTTGGTGCCCTGGCGGCCGATGACGGCGAGCGTGCGCACACGGCCCCAGCCGCCGCGCCGCCCCGCGCGCTCGACGCGCATCGTCACCAGCGCGGCGCGGGTCAGCGTGTAGACGACGGTGCTGCTCCGGCGGAAGCCGGCGGGGCTCAGGCGCAGGCCGGTCAGGGCCGCGCGGATCACCGGGTCGGGCGCGGTCGACGGCGTCTCGACGGTCACCGGCGGGGCGGGAGCTGGTGGCGGGTCGCTCTGGGGCTCCGGAGCCGGCGCCGGCTGCGCGGGCGGCGGCTCCTGCGCGGGGGGCGGCGGGGGCGGCGGAGAGGCGGGCGGGGGGAGCGCGAGTTCGTTCTGCCAGTAGTGGTGCGTGGTGTCGTCGCCCGCCAGGACAGCGAGGAACGGCATCGCCTTGTCGATCGGCTGCTTGGTCGTCGTCACGTTGTTGAGGTGCGTGTCGAGGGCGCTGACCATCAGCGGCGTGCCGGCGCCCGCGCCGAACGCGATGTTGTCCAGGCTTGTCGTTTTGACGGCGATCGTGCCGCCGGTACAGCAGGGGCCCAGCGCGGCGAACACATTCACCTCTCGGCCGACGGGATCGACCTCGACCTGCGGCCGGGTCGGCTCGTCGGCGACAGTCCAGACGGTGTGCTCGTGCCAGACGCCGTCCTTGTCGAGGACCAGCAACTTGATCAGTGGCGCGCTCGCCGCGTTCAACGAGGTCTTGACCGCTGCGAACACCTGGTTGCCCGACGGGTCGCCCTCGAGCGCCTTGAGGTTGATGTGGTCATCGGCGAGTTCCGGGCCAGACATGGCGGTCGACACCGACCATTCGTTGTCGAGTGCACCGTCCGCGTGGCTGGCGAAGGTGAACGTCATGTCGCTCTGGTTGCTGTACATCACGCCGATGTGCCCGGCGTAGCGGACGACCGCAGAGATGTCGTCGCCCGTCACCGCCTGGGCGTTGGCGATCGGAAGGACGAACGGTGCGGTCCACGTCCCGTCGCTCGTCGTGCTGTGGGCGACCTCGACCTGGGTGTCCACGACGGTCAGCGCGAGGGGGTCCGGCTGGGAGTCGTGCGTCCAGGTCGCCCACAGCTGCCCGGTGCCGTCGCGGTCGAGCACGGCCGCCTCGACCCCGTAAGTCGTCAGTGGGACTGGGTCGATGTCGCGCGTGTATTTGTGGGTCGCCGTGTTGTAGGCAAAGCGCGAGTACTCGACCCCAAGAGCCGTCGTCGCATCTCCGGCGCTCACGATGTTCAGATGGGTGCCGTCCCAGAGGGCGTCGGTGTAGACGTCTGGGCGCGTATCGACGACCGCGCCGGTGGCCGTCCATGTCCCGCCGACGTTATGGAAGATCTCGTAGCGGCTGAGCGTGCGGTTGTAGAGGATCCCCCACCATGAGCCGTCGTTGAACCAGAGCTTGCTCTGCGGCTTCTGGCCGGTCGGCGCGGTGGCACCTGCGCCGAAGGTCGGCCCGGCAATTCCGACGTCCGCCGCGCGGGCAGGCGCCGCGAGCGCGAGGGTGCTCGCGATCACGGCCACAAGAAGGGCCAGGCGTGGTAGCTGGACAACCGTGCAGGACATCTGCGACGGCCCTCCATGACCGTCCGCGCAACTCTAGACGCGCGACCCTGCCACCCTCAAGGCAAGACTTCGCATAGGTACTCTCAGCGCATGGCCACCGAGGACATCGAGCGACTCACGATCGCCCCGGTCGTCGGCCCGGACGACCCCCGCCGCTTCACAGACTCGGGCATCGAGGTCAAGCCGCTCTACAGCGAGGACGACCTCCCAGACGACCTCGACGAGCGCCTCGGCGAGCCGGGGTCCTTCCCGTACACGCGCGGCGTCCACCGCGAGATGTACCGCAAGCAGCTGTGGACGATGCGCCAGTACGCGGGCTACGCGAGCGCCAAGGAGTCAAACGAGCGCTACCGCTACCTGATCGAGCACGGATCGACCGGCCTGTCCATGGCCTTCGACCTGCCGACCCAGCTCGGCCTCGATTCCGACGACCCGCGGTGCCTCGGCGAGGTCGGCCGCACCGGCGTCGCCATCGACACGATCGACGACATGCGCACGGCGTTCGACTCGATCCCGCTCGGCGAGGTCTCGACGTCGATGACGATCAACGCGCCGGCCAGCGTCCTGCTGTGCCTCTACCAGATCGTCGGCGAGGAGCAGGGCGTGCCGAGCGAGCAGCTGCGCGGCACGACGCAGAACGACATCCTCAAGGAGTACATCGCCCGCGGGAACTTCATCTACCCGCCCGAGGGCTCCATGCGGCTGACCACCGACCTCTTCGCGTACTGCAAGGAGCGCGTGCCGAAGTGGAACACGATCTCGATCTCGGGCTACCACTTCCGCGAGAAGGGCTGCTCGGCCGTGCAGGAGGTCGCCTTCACGCTGGCCAACGGCATGGCCTACGTGCAGGCGGCGCTGGACGCCGGTCTGAAGGTCGACGACTTCGCCCCGCGGCTCGCGTTCTTCTTCAACGGCCACAACAACGTCTTCCAGGAGGTGGCGAAGTTCCGCGCCGCCCGCCGGATGTGGGCGGCGTTCATGAAGGACCGCTTCGGCGCCGACGACGCGAAGTCGCTGATGCTGCGCTTCCACACGCAGACCGGCGGCGTGACGCTGACCGCGCAGCAGCCCGAGAACAACATCGCGCGCGTGGCGCTGCAGGGGTTCGCGGCGGTCTGCGGCGGGACGCAGTCGCTGCACACCAACGGCTACGACGAGGCGCTGGCGCTGCCGACCGAGCGCGCCGCGCGCATCGCGCTGCGCACGCAGCAGATCATCGCCCACGAGTCGGGCGCCGCGTTCACGGTCGACCCGTTCGCCGGCTCGTTCTACGTCGAGGCGCTGACCGACGAGATCGAGGCGCGCTCGCGCGAGCTGATCGCCAAGATCGACGAGCTCGGCGGGAGCGTCAACGCGATCGACTTCATCAAGCACGAGATCGAGGAGTCGGCCTGGGGCTACCAGGAGCGCTACCGCCAGGGGCAGGACATCGTCGTCGGCGTCAACAAGTACGTCACCGAGGACGTCGAGGTGCCCGAGACGCTGCGCGTGGATCCGCAGGCCGAGCGCGACCAGGTCGAGCGGTTGAAGGCGTTCAAGGCCGACCGCGACGCCGAGCTGGTCGAGCGGCGGCTGCAGGAGCTGCGCAACGCGGCCGAGGGCAAGGACAACCTCCTGCCGTTCATCCACGACGCGCTGCGCGACCGGGCCTCGATGGGCGACGTCTGCGGGGCGATGCGCGACGTGTTCGGGGAGTACCAGCCGAGTGAGTAGCACGGCGCTGGGCATCCGGCCCGCGCCCTTGATGCCGAGCGGCTTCGTCCGGCCGCCGTTGACCGGGTAGGCGGCTCCGCCGCCTGACCCTCTAGCGTCCCCGCGCATGCTCGCGGTGACCTTCTACGACGTCGTCAAGTGGCTGCACATCATGGCGGTGGTCGTCGCCTTCGGCGGCTTGTTCACCTATCCCGTGTGGTACCGGTTCGTGCTCGCGGCCTCGCCCGCCGATCGCGTGATGTTCCATCGCGCCCAGGGGTTCATCGGCCAGTGGGTGATCAGCCCCGGGCTGCTGGTGATCGTCCTGGCCGGTGCCTACATGGCCACCGACCGCGACCTGTGGTCGAAGGTGTGGGTGACCCTCCCGCTGATCATCGCGATCGGGATCGGCGCGCTCGGCGGCGTGTTCTTCGGGCCGAGGGAGGGGAAGCTGGCCGAGCTGGCGGAGGCCGGCGGCGGACCCGAGTACGAGCGGATCTTCACGCAGGTGCGCAACGTGGGCTACGTCGCCCTGGCCCTCGTGGCGATCGCGGCCTACATGATGGTCACGAAGCTCGGCTCCTGACGGTCGTCTGATCGCGCGGACGCGTAGGGTGCGCGGTGCGTCACGCGTGAAAGGAGCCCATCGTGAGGCTGTCGCACTTCCTCGTGACCGTCGTTGCCGCGGTCACCGTGGCGCTCGCCGGGGCCGCTCCCCCCGCCGGCGCCAAGTCCTACGCCAAGGATCCGGTGGTCGTCGCCGACGGCCTCAACAACCCCCGCGGGCTGGCCTTCGGGCCCGATGCCTCGCTCTACATCGCCGAGGCCGGGCAGGGCGGCACGCGCTGCCGGAAGGACCAGTGCGTCGGCCTGACCGGTTCGATCGCCCGGCTGAAGGACGGCCGGCTCACGCGGGTCGCCAGCGGGCTCGTCTCGGTCGCCGACAAGGCCGGCGACTTCGCCGTCGGCGCCGATGACGTCGCGGTCGACGCGGACGGGCATCTCTTCACGGTCATCACGTCGGCGGGGCCGCGGACGCCGTCGTTCGTGCCGGCGCTGGCGCGGGCGCAGGTGGGGCGCGTGCTGCGCATCTACCAGAGCGGCCGGTTGCGGCCGCTCGCGCGCGTCGACCGCTTCGAGTTCGCCCACAACCCCGACGGCGGCGAGGTCGACTCCAACCCGTACGGGATCGCGGCGTCGCCCGGGCACCAGTTCGTCACCGACGCCGCGGGAAACACGCTCCTGCACGTCGTGGGCGGGCACACGAAGCTGCTCGCGGTGTTCCCCGACGCGGCCCGGCGGGCCGACTCGGTGCCGACCGTGGTGCGCATCGGCCCCGACCACGCGCTCTACGTCGGCGAGCTGAGCGGTGAGCGCGCGCCGAACGGCCGTGCGCGGATCTGGCGGCTGATCGCCGGCGGGACGCCGAAGGTCTACGCGAGCGGCTTCAGCCGGATCACGGGCCTGGCGTTCGGGCGCGACGGGAGCCTGTTCGTCAGCGAGTTCAGCACGAACTTCCGCAAGCAGGATCCCGCCGGGCGGATCGTCAGGGTCGCCCGCGACGGCAAGCGGACGATCATCGGCGCGGGCAAGCTGTTCTTCCCGGCGGGGCTCGCGGTCGAGCCCGACGGGGCCGTGTACGTGTCGAACTGGAGCGCGCTGCCCGGGCGGCCGGCCACCGCGGGGCCGTTCGCGGGCAAGAACGGGCAGGTGCTGCGCTTCGACCCGTAGCCGGTGCAAGGAGGAGTGCGGCGCTCGGTGCGGAAGGTGGGCGCCATGCATTCTGCCCAGCGAACCCTCGTGAAGTCCCCGCCCGAGCTGTGGTCCGAGTTGTCCGATCCCGACGGATTGGCCCGGCGCCTGGGGACGTTCGGAGAGATCCGCATCACCCGGCTCGAGCCCGAGGCCACCGTCGCCTGGGAGGGCGACGGCGCGCGCGGCACGGTGCGCCTCGAGCCGGCCGGGTGGGGGACGAGGGTGACGCTGACCGCCGAGCTCGACGAGCGCGACGCGCCGGCGGAGGCGGGGAAGGCCGCGGCCGCGGCGGGGTTGGAGGCCGAAGCGGAGCCGTCCGCTGAGACGGAGCCGATCGCCCCCGCCGCCCGGCCGGCCGACGCGGAACCGCTCGCCGGCGCCGGCCAGTCGACCGCAGCGGACCCGCCCGCGCACGGCGGACCGACCGCTGCCGAGCCGCTGGCAACCGCCGGCCGGTCGACCGACGGCGGACCGCTCGCCGGCGCCGGGCACTCGACCGAAGCGGACCCGCCCGCGCACGGCGGGCCGACCGCCGCCGAGCC
>VAWY01000133.1 GCA_005888335.1 Actinomycetota bacterium | reverse complement strand
CGCCGACATGGCGCCGGGGACGTACACCGGCACGCAGAAGGTCGGGCTCGACGCGGGCGGCGCGGCGCGCATCACCTACCGCACCGACGGCCAGGCGGCCGCGACGACCGACCAGGTCTACGGCGGCACCCCGATCGAGCTGCGGGCGGGCACCCACACGATCACGGCGCTCGCCGTCGACGGCGCGGGCAACCGCACGGCGGCCTCGTTCGCCTACACGATCGAGACGCCCGCCGCTCCCGCGATCGCGCCCGTCGTCCTCTCGCCGGCCCAGACGCCCGGCCCCCGCACGACGGTCGGCGCGCCGGCGAACCGCTCGCTGAAGGTCGCCGCGGTGCGCACGCGCAGCCGGATCAAGCGCGCCGAGGCGCGCCGCAAGGGCCTGCGCGTCGGCATGCGGCTGGCCGGCGGCACGCGGATGGTCCGCGTGAGCGTCTACCGCCACGATCGCCTGGGCTACGAGCTCGTGGCCCGTGTCCTGCGCGTCCCCGGTCACGGGGGCGCCTACACCGTCCGCCTCAACGACGCCAAGGTCCGCCGCGCGCTTCGGGTCGGCCGCTACGTGGTCGAGGTCACCCCCGGCGGCGCCAACGGCCGGCTCTCCGACGCCGACGCGCGCTCGCGCTCGCTCCGGATCGTGAGGTAGGACGACGGCGGGGAGGGGGCGCTCGCCAGGCCCCCTCCCCGCGCCGGGGTCAGACGGGCGACAGCGGCCCGGTGAACGGCTCGGTGCCGCTGACGATGCTCGCGCCGGGCCCGCCGTGCGACTGCATGTACGCGACCTCCTTGGCCACGTCGCCGACGCCGTTGGAGCCCGCCAGCGGCGCGAGCTCGACGGTGCTCAGGATGCCGAGCGCCTTGCCGCTCGCGTCGATGAACGCGCTGCCCGAGTCGCCCGGGATGCCGGGCGTCACGGTGTAGACCTGGTGCGTCCAGCCGCCGGCGTCGTCGCCGAGGCTCTTGCCCTCCTTGGGCGAGAGGGCGCTCACGCCGCCGCGCAGCTCGGAGTTGCCGTAGGACTCGACCTCGTCTCCGGCTTGCGTGCCGGTCGTGTTCACGCCGGTCGGCCCGCCCCAGAACGGGATCGACGGGTTGGTCTTCGCCACGTCGACCGGATCGAGCCGGATCAGGGCGAGGTCGTTGTACTGGCAGGTGTTGGCGTCCTTCTCCCCCAGGCGCTGCATGGCGTTCCACGAGTTGTAGACCATGACCCCGGGCTTGCTGGCGCCGTCGACCTGCACCTGCGTGCCGTCGGGCAGCGACTTGGACGTGCAGCCGTTGGTGTCGGTGCTGCTGCCCGTGCCCGAGCAGTGCGCGGCCTGGCCGATGTAGACGTTGCTCGGGTCCTGGTAGATGAAGTTGGCGGTGCACTGCGCGCCGTTGGTGAACGTCTGGACGCCCGGATGGACCGCGGCGCTGTCCGCCGGCGCCCAGGCGCCCGCCGCCGGGACGACGAGCAACAGCGCGCAGACCGCGGCCGCCAGTGTCACCGCAGCATGCCTGCGTGCTTTCAAGGTGTTGCCTCCCGCTTTCGAGATTGTCCTGCGCGGCGGGCGCCCTGCCTGCCTTTTCAGGGGATTGCCCGACCGAAAGGCAGGTTATGCGTCCCTTTCAGGTCGGCGCGCCGGCAAGCGCGTCGCGCTTGGACTTGACGTCGTCGAGCAGCTGCTGGAAGGAGTCGGTGAACTTCTGCACGCCCTCGCGCTCGAGCGTGTCGATGACGTCGTCGTAGTCGATGCCCGCCTCGCGCAGCCGCTCGAGGAGGTCACGCGCGCCGTCGATGTCGCGCTCGAGCGTCGGCGCCACCTCGCCGTGGTCCTGGAAGGCGGCGATCGTCTCCGGCGGCATCGTGTCGACGGTGTCGGGGCCGATCAGCTCCTCGACGTACATCGTGTCGCGGTAGCGCTCGTCCTTGACCGACGTCGAGGCCCACAGGCAGCGCTGCGGTCGCGCGCCGGCCGCCCGCAGGGCCTCCCAGCGCTCGCCGGCGAAGATCTCCTTGAAGGCCTGGTAGGCGAGGCGCGCGTTGGCGATGGCCAGGCGGCCGCGCAGGTCGTCGTGCCCGCCGAGCTTGTCGAGGCGCTTGTCGGCCTCGGTGTCCACGCGCGAGACGAAGAACGAGGCAACGCTCGGGACCTTCGCGGCGTCGCCGCCGGACTCCACCAGGCGCTCCAGACCGCGCAGGTAGGCCTCGGCCACGGCGCGGTAGCGGCCCAGCCCGAAGATCAGCGTCACGTTGACCGGGATGCCGGCGGCGATGGTCTCCTCGATGGCGCCGAGACCGGGCTCGGTGGCCGGGATCTTCACGTAGACGTTGGGCCGGTCGACGAGCTCGCTCAGCCGGCGCGCCTCGGCGATCGTCGCGTCGCGGTCGTAGGCGAGGTGCGGGTCGACCTCGATCGAGACGAAGCCGTCGACGCCGCCGGTCCGCTCGTGGGTGTCTCCCAGCAGGTCGCAGGCGTCCTGGACGTCGCGCACGGCCAGCTCGAGGAAGACCTCCTTGGCATCCTCGCTGCGTTCGAGCACCTCGCGGATCTGCTCGTCGTAGGCGTCGCCCTGGCTGATCGCCTTCTGGAAGATCGTCGGATTCGAGGTCACCCCGACGACGGCGTCGTCGCGGAGCATGCGCTCGAGGTCGCCGTCGCGCAGCAGTGGCCGCGAGAGGAAGTCGATCCAGACGCTCTGTCCCTGCTCGGACAGCTGGTGCAGCCGCGACGTGGCCATCGGGACCTCCTGGGCTCGGGGACGGGACGCTCGCCATTCAGGCTACCGGCCACACCTGGTAGCAATCCCGGCCGTGACCTCCGAGCAGCTGCTCATCCTCGGCCTGCTCGCCGCGGCCTTCGCGGCCGGCTGGTTCGCCCGCGGCGGGCGCGCGGAGCGGCCCGCGGGCGAGAGCGAGCGCGAGGCCGACAGCGGCGAGGCCGACGGCGGCGAGGCCGCGGTCGAGCCCGCCGCGCCGCAAGCCGGCGACGACGCGCTCGTGGCCGAGGCCGACGAGGAGCTGCGCCGCGCGGTGACCGCCGCGCGCGCGGCGCGCGCGGTGGCGGTCGGGTCGGCGGGCGCGAACGCGGCGGCGACGCGCGTCGCCCTCGGCGTCCTCGACCACCGGCTCGTCGCGCTGGAGCGCTGCGCGGACCGGCTCGAGGACGCGCGAGGCGACGACGACCGGGCGTTCGCCGCCTTCGATCGCGCCGTGAGCGGCCTGGCGGCGCTGCGCCGGAACGTCGAGGCGGACACCGCGCTCGACGCGGTCGAGGCCGCCCAGGCCGAATGGCAGCGCGCCACGCGCGCGCCGTAGGCTGGGGCCTCATGAGCAGCGTCGACGACGCCCTGCTCGCCCTGCGCCACAGCGAAGAGCGCTACCGCTCGCTGGTCGAGGCGACCGCGCAGGTCGTCTGGACGACGACGCCCGACGGCCGCGTCCACGAGGACCTGCCGGGCTGGCGCGAGATCACCGGTCAGTCGACCGACGAGGTGCTCGGGCACGGCTGGCTCGACGCGGTGCATCCGGACGACCGCGCCCGTGTCCGCGCCGCCTGGCAGCGCGCGGTGCGCGCCCAGAGCGTCTACGCGGTCCAGTACCGGGTGCGCGCCGCCGACGGCGGCTTTTGCCACATCTCCGCCCGCGGCGCGCCGGTCTTCGAGCTCGACGGCACCGTGCGCGAGTGGGTCGGCACGTGCACCGACGTCACCGCGCGCGTGGCGCTCGAGCGCGCGCTGGCCGAGGAGCGCCTGCTGCTCCAGCAGGTCATCGAGCAGGCGCCCGCGGGCGTCGCCGTGACCTGGGGGCCCGACCACGTCTACCGCCTGGTCAACCAGTGGGCGTTCGGCCTGCTGCCCGACGACCGCCCGCTGCTCGGACGCCCGCACGCCGAGGCCATCCCGGAGACGGCGGACATGGTCCCGGTCCTCGACCGCGTCCGCGTCGAGGGCGAGCAGGTGCGCATCCGCGACCTGCCCGTCGAGTGGGCGGCCGGCAGGCGCTTCTACGACCTGACGTTCGTGCCGCTGCGCGACCCGGCCGAGCAGCCGGGGGGCGTGCTGATCGCCGCCGTCGAGACCACCGCCGAGGTGGCGCGCCGCCGCGCGCTCGAAGAGGAGCTCGCGGGCGAGCGCCGGGTGGTCGAGACGCTGCAGCGCTCGCTGCTGCCCGGGCGGCTGCCCGACCTGCCGGGCGTGCAGGCCGCGGCGCGCTACCTGCCGGCGGGGCCGCACGTGCAGGTGGGCGGCGACTGGTACGACCTCTTCGCGCTGCCCGACCGGCGCGTCGGGCTGGTCATCGGCGACGTCGCCGGGCGCGGCGTGCCGGCCGCCTCCGTGATGAGCCAGACGCGCGCCGCGCTGCGCGCCTACGCGGTCGAGGGCGCCGATCCGGGCGCGGTCGTCCGCCGGCTCGACGCCCTGGTCTGCCACCTCGAGCTGGCCGACCTGACGACGCTCGTCTACGCGGTGCTCGACCCGGCCTCGCGGCGCGTCGCCTACGCCAACGCCGGCCACCTGCCGCCGCTGGTCGTGGCCCCGGGCCTGGCGCCCGCGCTGCTCGTGGGCGGGCGCGGCGCCCCGCTCGGCGCCGGGTCGGGCGCCGGGTCGCAGGCGATCGCGGAGCTGCCGCCGCGCGGCACGCTCCTGCTCTACACCGACGGGCTGATCGAGGAGCCCGGCGCGTCGCTGGAGGTGGGCATCGAGCGACTCGCCGCGATCGCCGGCGCGTGGGACGGCTCGGATCTCAGCGTGCTGTGCGACGCGGTCATGGCCGACGCGACCGGCGAGCGCGAGCGCCCCGACGACGTCGCGCTGCTGGCGGTCAGCCTGAGCTCCGGCGAGATACGGTTGCGCTGATGGCCGACCCTCCGGTCACGCCTCGCCAGCGCGCGCCCCGCCCGATCGAGCCCGGCGTGCGGATCGGTCACGTCCACCTGCGCACCGCGGACATCGACCGGGTGCGCGACTTCTACGTCGGCGTCCTCGGCTTCGACGTGATCATGGAGGCGCGGGGCGTGCCCGGCTGGGGGACGACCGGCGACATCCTCTTCGTCTCCGCCGGCGGCTATCACCATCACCTCGGCTTCAACACGTGGAAGTCCGCGGGCGGTCCGCCCCAGCCCGACGGCGTCGCGGGCCTGCACCACGTGGCGATCGCCTACCCGACGCGCGCCGGGCTCGCCGACGCGCTGCGCCGCCTGCGCGAGGTCGACTGGACGATCCGCCAGGCCTCCGACCACGGCACGCACGAGGCGATCTACATCTCCGACCCCGACGGCAACGACGTCGAGCTGTGCTGGGACCGGCCCGTCGACCAGTGGCCGCGCGACGAGGAGGGCCACCTCACCGGCGGCTTCGGCGACCTCGACCTCGAGGCGCTGCTCGCAGAGGCGGCGTAGGCCGTCGCACAGCGGAGAGGGAGGGATTCGAACCCTCGAACGAGGTCAACCCCCGTTACGCGATTTCCAGTCGCGCCCGTTCAACCGCTCCGGCACCTCTCCGAGCGGCCCTGCAGGCTATCGCCCCCGGCAGAGGCGATTCCGGGGCCCGCGCGGGCCGTTGCCGGGGACCCCAGCGCCCGCGTGGTGGCCTACAAGCGGAAGACCCCGCCCTCGAGCACCGGGACCTCGGAGCCGTCGCGGGTGAGCCCGGTGACGCGAACGTCGTCGCCGCCGATCATGAAGTCGATGTGGATCACGCTCGTGTTGACGCGCTCGCGGTCCTCGTCGCTGACCGTCACCGCGTAGGCGGCCCCGAGCGCGATGTGGCTGGCCGCGTTCTCGTCGAGCAGCGTGTCGTAGAAGACGCGGTCCAGCGCGCCGACGCGGCTCTCGCGGTCCACGAGGGCGACCTCGCCCAGGCGGGCCGCCCCCTCGTCGCGGCGGGTCAGCTCGGCGAGGACGTCGCCGCCCTCGTCGGCCTCGATCGAGACGGCCCGCCCGCCCTCGAAGCGGACGCGCAGCCCGCGCACCGTCGTGCCGCCGAGGACCAGCGGCTTGGTCGAGCGCACCTCGCCGTCGACGCGCTGCGGATCGGGCGCGGTGAAGACCTCCTCGGTGGGGATGTTCGGGACGTGGACGATGCCGCCGACCGTCTCCATCCGCCCGCCCAGCCAGCGCGATCCGCCCAGCAGTCCGACGGTGAGGTCGGTGCCCGGGCCGGTGAAGCGCAGGGCGTCCAGCCGCGCGGCGGTGAGGCGCTCGGCGATCCCGACGAGCTGGTCGCCCCGCGCGCGCCACGCGGCCGACGGGTCGCCGGCGTCGAGCCGGCACACGCGCGCGACGTCCGCCCACAGGCGGTCCAGGGCGCCGTCGCCGTCGCCGTGGACGAGCGCCGCCCACTCGGGCGTCGGGCAGGGGACGAGCGTCCAGTTGGTCGTCTGCGCGTTGACGAGCTCGACGGCCTCGGGCAGGCGCGGCAGCGGGTCGCGCGCCAGGCGCGACGGATCCAGGCCGTCGAACAGCCTCGGCTCCACGGGACCGGTCAGGCCGACGCGCGCCGCGCGGTGCTCGCCCAGCGCCCGCAGCCGCTCGCCGTACCACGGCGGCACGTACTCGAGGTCCTCGTCGGCGCCGTAGAGCACGCGCGCCCGCTTGACGTGCAGGTCGAACGACCACACGTCGACGAACTTCGCCCCGCGGCGGTAGGCGGCCGCGGCCACGGCACGGGCCAGCTCCTCCTTGCCGGGCTCGGTGGTCAGCGCGAGGATCTGGCCGCGCTGGAGGTTCGCGCCGCCGACGACGGCGAGGTCAGCGAGCGCCTCGACGAGCCGGTCGCGCTCAGCCACGGTCCGCCTCGGCCTGCTCGGCGAGCTTGTCCTCGAGGTACGCGGCCTTCTCGGCGCGGCGGGCATGCGCGCGCCGCTCGGCCGGCTCCTCGGCCTCGTCGGCGCGCGCGGCCTCGTCCTCGGCGCGCTCGGCGAACTCGGCGCGACGTTCCTCGGGCGTAGGCTCCTCGGGAACCATCGCTCAAGGATCGCCGATCAGCGGCCGAAACGCGTGGTGTACCGGAACGCCGCGAGGATGAGCACCTCCGAGATCCGCCTGCCCGCCCCCGGCGATGCCGCGCCGGCGGCCCGCCTGCTGCGCCGGGTGCGCGCCGCGCTGCCGCAGGGCAACTCGCTGCCCGCCGCCGAGTGGGCGCGCCGCCACCGCTTCCTGCTCGCCCTGCTGTGGTTCCACGCGCTCGCGATCCCCGCGTTCGGCGTCGCCCAGGGCTACGGGATCCGGCACTGCCTGCTCGAGGGCGGCGTGGTCGCGGCGATCGCCGCCTTCGGCACGCTGGCGCCCGACCGCAAGCGAGCGAGCGCGCTCGTCGCGCTCGGCCTGCTCACCTCCTCGGCGCTGATCGTCCACTTCTCGCACGGCGTCATCGAGGCCCACTTCCACTTCTTCGTGGTGATCGTCGTGCTCACCCTCTACGAGGACTGGACGACCTTCCTGCTCGCCGCCGCCTACGTCGCGCTGCACCACGGGGTGATGGGCGCGATCGCCCCCCGCTCCGTCTACGACCACGCCGACGCCGTCGCCCACCCGTGGAAGTGGGCGCTCATCCACGCGGGCTTCGTCGCGACCGCCGGCGCCGGCGCGCTGGTGGCCTGGCGCTTCAACGAGGACGTGCGCGAGGAGCGCCGGCGGGCGCACGAACGCGCGGTGGCGGCCGAGCATGCGCTCGCGGCGGCCAACGCCGAGCTGCAACGCTCGAACGCCGAGCTCGAGCAGTTCGCCTACATCGCGTCGCACGACCTGACCGAGCCGCTGAGCACGGTGAGCGGCTTCGTCCAGCTGCTGCGCCTGCGCTATGGCGGGCGCCTGGGTGACGACGGCGACGCGTTCATGGACCACGCCGTCGCGGGCACGGAGCGCATGCGGCAGATGATCGACGGGCTGCTGGACTACTCGCGCATCGGCCGCGAGGACCTCCGGCACGAGCGCGTCGACCTCGGCGCCGTCGCCGCCGAGGCGCTCGACGCGCTGCGCGCCCGCGTGGACGAGACCGGCGCGCACGTCACGGCCCGTGAGCTGCCGAGCGTGACGGGCGACCGGCGCCAGCTCGTCCGCGTCATGCAGAACCTGCTCTCCAACGCGCTGAAGTTCAGTGACGGGGAGCCGCCGCAGGTCGAGCTCGCGGCGGGCCGTCAGGACGGGGGCTGGGCGATGCGCGTGATCGACCACGGCATCGGGATCCCGGCTGCACAGCGCGAAGGCGTCTTCGGCATGTTCTCGCGGCTGCACGGCCGCGACGCATTCGAGGGCACGGGCCTCGGGCTCGCCATCGTGCAGCGCGTCATCGCCCGCCACCGCGGGCACGTGTGGGTCGAGCCGACGCCGGGCGGCGGCGCGACGTTCGCGTTCTGGCTGCCGGAGTAGGGCGCTAGCTGCCGCGCGCGCTGGGCGGCGTCTGCGGGTTGCGGCCAGGGGGGCGCCGCAGGTCGCGGGAGCTCATCGCCCAGGCGACGCCCGCGCCGACGAGCACCAGGATCGCGATCGCCAGCACGGCGACCGCCACCGGGCTGCTCGGCGCGACGAGCCAGAGGACGAGCGCGGCCAGCGGCACAACGCCCATGAGCACCCACATGCGCAGCCCGAGCGACGTCCGCCGGGGAAGGCCGTAGTCCTCGCGCAGTGACATGGCCCGGATCTACCCGGGCCCACCGCGACGCAACCGCGTTGCCCGCTTGGCCGCGAGCATCTCCTGGTCGGCGCTGCGCCACGCCGCCGCGAGCGTCCCCGCGCGGCCCCGCGTCGCTGCGGCCACCGTGGCGCACAGGCCGGCGCGCTCGAGGTTCGTCCGCAGGCGCGAGATGAGCGTGGCGGGCGCCTCCTCCCCCGACGTGTGGACGGCGAGCAGCGCGAACTCGTCACCGCCGGTGCGCGCCACGGCGTCGTGCGCGCGCACGGCGTCGTGCAGCACCCCGGCACAGCGCACCAGGAGCTCGTCGCCGGCGGCGTGGCCCTGGGTGTCGTTGACCGTCTTGAAGTCGTCGAGGTCGACGACCATCACGACCGCGTCGAGCCCGTGGCGCGCGCAGCGGGCCTCCTCCGCCGCCAGCAAGCGGTCCCAGCCGCGGCGATTGACGCTCCCGGTCAGCCCGTCGGTGATCGCCTCCTGCTCGGCGCGCGCCAGCGCGTGCTCGAGCTCGGCGATCCGCCGTTGGAGGCCGCCCTCGCGCGCCGCCCGCGGATCGATGTCGGTCGAGTTGCCCTCGATCGCCAGCCGTCTCCTCCGGCGGCGATTTGTAGCGCACTTGGACGCTCGGCGTCCGCGCGGACGAGTGTTTAAGGGCGGGGCTTCGGCGGCGCGGCGGGCGGCGGCGGGGTGACCCGCGGCTGCCCGTGGCGCCTGATCTCGACGACGACGGCGGCAAACATGTCCCTTGGTCCCGGCGGCGCGGCGAACGTGACGCGCGCAGCGGCGGATAGGAAGGGTGGCGCCGGGGTGCGGCGCCGACTGTGATCGCTCTCACCGGGGCACGGTGGGCTCGATCACTGTCGGCCGCGACCGGGCGCGCGACGCTTGCGCGCATGAACTCCAAGGTCGTTGGATTGCTCGTCGCCCTCGCCGTCGCGGCGTTCGCCGCACCCGCCGCGCAGGCCCGGCCGCTCATGCCGGCAGGCTGCCCGAACGCCTGCACGTCCGACGGCGTCGCTCCGGCCAACGACCCCAACCCCGCATGCGGAGTCGGTACGTGCGACGGCACGTCGGACGGCAATCCGGGCAATCCGGGCTGCGCGGGCAGCTGCGGCTCCACCGACCCCACGTGCCCGCCGAGCGGCTGCGACTCCACCGACCCCACCTGCCCGCCGAGCGGCTGCGACTCCGGCGACCCGAGCTGCCCGTACGGCTGCGACCCACAAGCGAAGCCGAAGCCCAACCCGCAGCCGCAGCCGATCCAGTGTCACTCCGCTCACGTGGGCGACGAGAAGGTCTCCGAGGGCGACGGCAAGGTCACCTTCAGGATCTCGGCCGGGGACTCGGACCCGCAGTGCCGGCTCAAGGTCGGGTTCAGGACCGTCGACGAGGATGCCACCGACGGCCTGGACTACCGCGGAGGCGAGGGCAGCGTGACGCTGAAGGGCGGCCAGGACGCGAAGGTCGACGTCACCATCCTCGAGGACAAGCTCGACGAGGACGACGAGCGCTTCAGGCTCGAGCTCGACGGTGACGGCAAGGGATCGGGCGAAGCGACGATCGCCGACAACGACCTGCCGCCGTCGATCGCAGCCGGCGACGCCACCGTCGTCGAGGGCAACGGGCCCGGGACGAAGGTGCTGGTCCCGGTCACGCTGTCCGGTGCGAGCGGCCGCACGATCACCGTCGACTACGCGACCGTGCCCGGCAGCGCCGCCGCCGGCTCGGACTTCACCCCGGCGACCGGGACGCTGACGTTCGCGCCCGGCGAGACCGCCAAGACCGTCCCGGTGGCGGTCGTCGGCGACACCACGCCCGAGAGCCCGGAGACCTTCGCGCTCAAGCTGTCCGCGCCGCAGAACGCGACGATCGCCCCCGGCCAGGACCAGGTGACGATCGCCAACGACGACGCCGCCCCGGTCACGGTGGGCTCGCACAACTCGTCGGAGACGAGCGGAGGCCCGGCGGACCAGCCGCACCCGCAGCAGCCCCTCCAGCTCCTGACCGGCGCGGACGCCGCGGGCCCGGCCATCGGCCTCTCGCAGCCCGCGCAGCACGGCGGCGTCGTCGAGTGGACCGTCCGCTGCCCCAAGGCCGATCAGGAGTGCGTGGGCTCGGTGCGGATCGCGCTGCTCGGGCGGCCGCAGGGCAAGAGCGCGATCGCCGCCAAGAGCGCCGCGCCGCTGGTGCTCGGCGTCCAGCGCTACCGGCTCAAGGGTGGCCAGCACAAGAAGCTCCGCGTGAAGCTCAACCGCCGCGGCCGCCGCCTGCTGCGCAAGCGCCACGTCCTCAAGGTCAAGGCCACGTTCACGACGCGCGACAGCTCCGGAAACAAGGCGCGCCGCACGCAGGTCTTCAGGCTCCACGAGGTCGCCTTCCGGCACAACTGAGGGGCCGTTGCCTTGGCGGTCGCGCGAGCGTAGGGTCGGTTTGATGCGCTCGGCGGCCGCCAGCCAGCTCCGTCGTTGCGCCGGGTTGGCCGCCGTCGCGGTCCTTGGGTTCGCCGTCCCGGTCGTGGTCTCGACCGTCGCCCAGGGCGAGAGCGCGGCGCCGAGCGGATGCACGGGCGACTTCTGCACGCCGATGCCGCCCACGGACACCTCGCCGCCGACCTGCGACTGCACGATCCCGCCCCCGCCGCCGCCGATCGACTGCAGCAGCCCCAGCGTCAACGACGCCAAGGTCGCCGAGAACAAGGGCCCGGCGACCTTCACGATCTCGGCCTCGGGCTCGGACCCGCAGTGCGCGTTCAAGGTCAAGTACAAGACCGCGGACAACACGGCGACCGCCCCCGAGGACTACGCGTCGACCCAGGGCAGCGTCTCGCTCAACGGCGGCGAGACCAGCAAGGTCGACGTGAGCGTCGTCGACGACAAGCTCAACGAGGACAACGAGACGTTCACGCTCGTCCTCAGCGGCGACGGCAGCGGCTCCGGGACGGGGACGATCGTCGACGACGACCCGCCGCCCACGATCTCCGTCGGGAGCGTCACCGTCGCGGAGGGGAACGGGGCGACGGCGGTCTTCCCGGTGACGCTCTCCGCTCCGAGCGCCAAGCCGATCACCGTCGGCTACGGCACCGTGCCCGGCAGCGCCACCGCGGGCGCGGACTTCACGCCGGCGACCGGAACGCTCACCTTCGCGCCGGGGGAGACCGCGAAGACGGTGCCGGTGACGATCATCGGCGACTCGACGCCCGACGGCCCCGAGACGTTCGGCCTCCAGCTGTCGGCGCCGCAGAACGCGACGCTTCCCGCGGGCCAGAGCACCGGCCAGGCGACGATCACCGACCAGGGTCCGTTGACGTCACCACCGATCGACGGCTCGCCCGGCCCCGGCGGCCCCGGCGCCCTCGCGCCGAACTCCCCGCTGCCCGCCGACACCACCGGCCCGACGCTCGGGCTCTCACAGCCCATCGAGAACAACGGCGCCGTCGAGTGGACGGTGAGCTGCCCGGGCGGCGAGCAGGTCTGCATCGGCTCCGTGCGCATCACCGCGGCGCAGGCGAAGGCGGCCCGCGCCACCAAGAAGTCCAAGCGCGTCCTGGTCGGCGCCAAGCGCTACCGGCTCAAGGGCGGCGAGAAGAAGAAGATCGTCGTCAAGATCAACGGCCGCGGCGTGCGCCTGGTCCGCAAGCGCCACCGGCTCCCCGTCAAGGCGACGTTCAAGACGAAGGACAAGGCGGGCAACGTGTCGACCCGCGTGCAGGTGTTCAACCTGCACGAGTCGGCGTTCCGGCACAACTGACGTCCCACGCCATCGCGTGGACGCGCTGCCGGCCCCCGAGCCCCTTCAGGACGAGCTCGCGCGGCTCGCTCACCGGCGCGCCGGCGGCCTCCCGCAGCTCCTCGGAGACGAGGATCTCGCCGCCGCGGGCCTGCGCCGCGATCCGCGCGGCCACGACGACGTTGCGCCCGAAGTAGTCGCTGCCGCGGCGGATCGCGGGGCCGGCGTGGACGCCGACGCGCACGCGCAGCGGGCACTCGGCACCGGCGGCCTCGCGCTCGGCGAGCGCGCGCTGCATGGCCAGCGCACAGGCCAGCCCGTCCGCGGGGCGCGCGAAGGCGAGCATGAAGCCGTCGCCCTGCGACTTGACCTCACGCCCGCTGTGCGCGCGCACCGCGGCGCGGACGATCGCGTTGTGCTCCTCGAGGACCGCGAGCCATCGCTCGTCGCCGAGGCGCTCGTTGAGCTCGGTCGAGCCCTCGATGTCGCTGAACAGGAGGGTCACCGGGACGGCGGCGGCCGGATCGAGCCGGGCGGGCGTCTCGGAGTCGATCGTCATGGCCAGCGCGTCGATCGAGGTCGGCGCCCGCGCGGCGGCGGGCCGCGTGCGCAGCAGTGCCGTCGCCCGCTCGGCGAGCCCGTCGAGGCCGAGCTCGCGCGCCGTGGCCAGCGAGGCCTCGGCCAGTTCGCGCGCGCGCGCCGCGGGCGCGAGCACGCGCGCGAGGTCGCACTCGGTCTGCGCCACCCACGGGCGCGACCCGGCCGCCGCGGCGATCGCCAGCGCGTGCTCGAGGTGCGTGACGGCGTCGTCGCGGTCGCCCTCGAGCGCGGCGAGCGCGCCGAGGTACCGCGCGCACGGGCCCAGGCATACCCAGCCGGCGTCGAAGAGCACCAACCGGTCCGCGTGCGGCGCGAGGCGCTCGCGCAGCGTCGGCGCGGCCCGCGCGTCGCCGATCGCGGCGGCCGCGGCGGCGAGGTTGGCCGCACCGGCGAGCCAGTGCTCGTCGCAGGGCAGCTCGGCGAGGCCGCCGGCCGCGAAGCGTTCGAGCTCGCGCCGCGCGGCGTCGACGCGCCCGGTCTCGGCGTCGACCCACGCGAGCAGGCAGCGGTAGGCGGGGATCGACGCGTAGCGGCGCACGCCGTCGGCGACCGCCCGGCGCACCTGGCTCAGCCGGCCCTGCTGCCAGCGCAGCGGCACGTCCTGCACGGTGCGAGCCCAGACGTCGTCGCCGTCGTCGGCGTGCCACAGGCCCTCGAGCTCGGCGCGCAGGCGCTCGGCGTCGGCCATCGCTCCGTCCATCAGCGCGCGGGTGCGCCGCATCAGCGTGGCGTACCAGCGGTAGAACGGCTGCCCGAGCTCGTCGGCGGTGCGGGCGAACTCGTCGAGCGCGCGATCGGCGGTCGCCACGTCGCCGCTCTCCAGCCGGTTGACGAAGCGCAGGAAGTGCGCCCACCGCTCGCGGCTGCGGTCGCCGACCTCGAGCGCGAGCGCAAGCCCCTCGTCGGCCAGCGCGAGGCGCTCGCCGAGGTTGTCCGGGCCCCAGATCGTGGCGTGCCGGTTGGCGAGCAGCAGGGCGAGCTGCGTGCGATCGCCGACGCGGCGCGCCATCGCCACCGCCGCGGCGCTGAGCTCGTCCTTGCGGGCGCGGTGCTCGGCCGTCTCGAGGTGGATGGCCAGCTCGGCGAGGACCTCCGCGCGGCAGCTGCTGTCGGCCTCCGGCAGCGCGGCGAGCGCCTCCTCGAGCAGCGACACGGCCGGGTCGTTGCGGCCCAGCACGCTCCACTGCGCGAAGCCGAGCGCCGCACGCGCCTGGAGCTCGGGCAGATCCTGCGCGCTCGCCAGCTCGGCGGCCTCGCGGAACGTCTCGTGCGACGACTCGACCTCGCCGGCGTGCGTCTGCTCCTCCCCGCGCGCGAGCAGCAGCTCGATGCGGCGCGGGTCGTCCTCCTGCCCGGCCAGCTCGAGCGCCCGGCAGGCGCGGTCGTAGTGGCGGGCGGCCTCCTCGAAGGCCAGCGCCGCGTGGCTGCGCCGCGCCGCCGCCGCCGAGTAGTCGACCGCCTTGTCGGCGCCGGCCAGCGGCAGCGCCTCGAACCAGTGGTGGGCCAGCTCGGCGACGTGCGCCTCGCGCGCACGCCCGTGGACCGCCTCGAGCGCCTCGCCGACCTTGAGGTGCAGGCGCAGCCGGCGCACCGTGCCCACCTCGTCGTAGACCGTCTCGCGGACGAGCGCGTGGTTGAAGCGAAAGCGCCCGGCGCGGCCGGTGACCAGGACCTGCGCCTCGACCGCCTCGTCGAGTGCGTCGAGCACCTCGTCGGCGCTCGCGCCGGCCGCGCGCTGCACGACGTCCAGGCCGAAGTCGCGCCCGATCACGGCGGCCACGCCGAGCAGCTTGCGCGTGCCCTCCGACAGGCGGTCCAGGCGGCGGGCGAGCACGTCGCGCACGCCGGCCGGCACCGCCAGCGCCCGCTCCGGGTGGTCGTCGAGCCCGCCCTCGGAGACGAGCAGGCGCATGACCTCGCTGAGGAAGAACGGGTTGCCCTCGGTGCGCGCGTAGGCCGCCGCGACCAGCCGCGGATGGGGCGCCGCTCCCGAGCGCGCCTCGAGGAAGCGCGCGACGTCGCGCTCGGGGAGGCCGGCCAGCGTGATCCGCTCGGCGGCGCGGACGTCGCCGAGTACGCGGGTCAGCGGATGGTCGCGGTCGACCTCGATGTCGCGGTACGTGCCGACGACGAGCACCGGCGCGCTGCGCGCCTCCTGCGCCAGGAACCCGAGCAGCAGCAGCGACGAGGCGTCGGCCCAGTGCAGGTCGTCGAGGACGAGCACGAGCGGGCGGTCGGCGGCGGCGTTGCGCGCGAACGACCCCATCGCCTCGAAGAACCGGAAGCGCGCCTCCTCGGGCGACTCGTCGGCCGCGGCGGCGGCCGGCTCGCCCGCGGCCGCGCCGGCCTCGGGAACGACGCGGGCGATGTCGGCCGCGCCGGCGCCCATCTCGGCCGCCCACGCCTCCGCCGGGCGGACGGCGAGGTACGCGCGCACGATCTGCACCCACGGCCAGTAGGCGGGCGCGCCGTCGCCCTCGTAGCAGCGCCCCCAGAGCACGCGCGCGCCGCGCAGCCCGCCATACGCGGCGAGCTCCTCGACCAGGCGGGTCTTGCCGATCCCGGGCTCGCCCGCCACGAGCGCAAGCGCCCCGCGGCCGGAGAGCGCGCCGTCGAGCAGCGCGCGCAGGCGCTCGAGCTCGTCCCGGCGGCCGACGAACTGCCCCTGCGCGAGGCGACCGAGCGGATTGGCCTCCTCGGCCTCGCGCGCGGGGCCGGGCCGCAGCCCCGCGAGGGCGCGCCCGACGTCCTCGGCCGACGCCGGCCGCTCGTCGGGTGGCTTGGCCAGCAGGGCCAGGATCAGCCGCTCCAGCGCGGCCGGCACGTCGGGGCGATGCCACGACGGCGCGACCGGCGGGCTGTTGATGTGCTGCGAGACGACGGCCACGATGTCGTCGCCGCGGAAGGGCGGGCGCCCGCACACCAGCTCGTAGAGCATTGCCCCGAGCGAGTACAGGTCGCTGCGCTCGTCGACCTCGCGGCCGAGCGCCTGCTCGGGCGACATGTAGTCGACGGTGCCCACCATGCGGCCCTCGCTGGTCAGCCGCGGGCGATCCAGGGCGAGGGCGACGCCGAAGTCGCCCAGCCGCGCGTCGCCGTCCTCGTTGAGGAAGACGTTGGCCGGCTTGACGTCGCGGTGCACGAGCCCGGCGCGGTGGGCGTGAGCGAGCGCGGCGGCCACCTGGCCGGCCAGCCGGACGGCGTGCTCGCCCTCCAGCCCCGAGCCGTGCGCGGCCGCCAGCAGGTCGGCGACCGAGCCCTGGGCCATGTACTCCGAGACGATGTAGGCGACGTCGCCCTCCTCGCCGAAGTCGTGCACCGTGACGATGTTGGGGTGGCTGCCGAGCCGCGCCATCGCGCGCGCCTCCTGGTGGATGCGCTCGCGCGCGGCCGGGTCGGCGCCGACGGAGGGGATGACGGCCACCGCGACGTCGCGGTCCAGGCGGCTGTCGTGCCCGAGGTAGACGCGCTTGCGGGCGCCCTCTCCCAAGAAACCGGTGACCACGTAGCGGCCGTCCGCCAGCGCCGGCGGCACGCCGCCGAGGGGCGGAATCTGGTCTGGCGCGCTCGCGGTCGGCGTGGTGCCGAGTCTCTCGGGGTCGAGCGGGCTTGTCCAGAGACCAGTGTGTTCGGTAGGTTCGGTTCTCGATCGATTTGGAGGTCAGCCCGGATGGCTGGTGCGATCGCCCATGCGCCGTTCCTCGTGTTCCGGAACGCCAGCGGCCAAGAGCAGGTCGTCTCGCTGGAAGGCGACAACCCGCGCCTGACGATCGGCCGCGGCTCGTCGACCGACGTGTGGCTCGAGTGGGACCCCGAGGCCTCGCGCGTGCACGCCGCGCTCGAGCGCTTCGGGCAGGAGTGGACCGTCGTCGACGACGGGCTCTCGCGCAACGGGACGTTCGTCAACGGCGAGCGCGTCCACGGCCATCACCGGCTCGCCGACGGCGACGTCGTGCGCTGCGGCTCCACCGAGCTGCTCTTCGTGGCGCGCTCCGACGAGGGGCACTCGCGGACGATCGAGCCCGGCGCGGCCACGACCGAGGTGCGCCCCGACATGACCGTCCAGGTCCCCACCGTGGACGCGGCCGCGGTCGACCTGCTGTCCCGCACGCCGCCGTTCTCGCGGCTGGACCGCGACGACCTGGCGGGCATCGCCAGGCTTGCCGTCCCGCGCCACTACCGCGCCGGCGAGGTGCTCTTCCGCGAGGGCGACCTCGGCGACACCTGCTTCGTGCTGCGGTCGGGCTCGGTGCGGGTCACGCGCACGCACTCCGACGGGCGCACGATCGCGCTCGCGCAGCTGCGCCCGCCGGCGCTGCTCGGCGAGATGGCCATGCTCGGCAGCGCGCGGCGCTCGGCGACGGTCGAGGCGGTCGAGGACACCGCCGCGCTGGCCGTCCTCGCCGGCGACATGCGGCGGCTGCTCATGAGCCGCCCGGTCATCGCCATGGCCATGCTCGACGAGCTCGCCGCGCGGCTGCGCGCCGCCGACGACCAGGTCTCGCAGCGGGCGTTCCGCAACGTCCCGGGGCGGATCGCCGAGGCGCTGCTCGGCCAGGTGACCGGCGAGGAGGGCGAGGCGGTCGTCTCGCTCACGCACGCCGCGCTCGCCGACATCGCGGGGACATCGCGGGAGACGGTCAGCCGCTTCCTGGCCCAGCTCGAGCGCGCGGGCGTGCTCACCCTCGGGCGGCGGCAGATCACGATCCACCGCCCGGCCACGCTGCGCAACTACATCTACTGATGGGGGCCGCCGAGCGCCCGGCAGCGAGCGAGGCGCTGCGCGGCGCTCCGCTGTTCGCCCGCCTGCCGCTCGCCCTGCTCGACGAGGTGGCCGCACGGGCCCAGCCGCTGCTGCTGCCGGCGGGCGCATGGCTGATGCGCCAGGGCGACCCGGGCGACGCCGCCTACACGGTCTGCAGCGGGCGCCTGGAGGTCGTCGCCGAGCGGCCCGCGCCGACGCGGCGCGTCGGCGACCTGCGCCGCGGCGACACGCTCGGCGAGCTCGCGCTGCTGACCGGCGAGCCGCGCGCGGCCTCGGTGCGCGCGCTGCGCGACAGCGAGCTGCTGGCCATCGACCGCGACGCCTTCGCCCGCCTGCTCGCCGACCGGACGTTCGCGCTCGGGCTGCTCGAGGCGCTCGGGCGGCTGCTCCAGCACCCAGGCGCGCCGGTCGCGGCCGCCCCGCGTCCGCGCGTCGTGACGCTGCTGTGCCTCGGCGAGCCGCCCGCCTGGGAGCGCGTGGTGACCGAGACCGAGCGCGCCGCGGCGCGCTTCGGCCCCACCGCGCTGGTCGCCGCCCCCGCCGACGCGGCCAACGGCGGCGAGGCGGTGGCGGGGTACGGGCGCATGCTCGACGACCTCGAGAGCTCGCACGACCTCGTGCTGCTGGTCTGCCCGCGGGGCGCGCCGGACGCGTGGCGCGAGTTCTGCGCCCGCCAGGCCGACCGCCTCGTCGCGATCGCCCCGGCGGGCGACGCGCCGCCGCCGCCGGCCGCCGCACCGGCCGGCGACTGCGACGTGCTCCTCGTCCGCGACGCCCGTGCGCCGGCCACCGTCGCGACGTGGCTCGACGCGCTGCACCCGCGCGCGCACCACCTCGTCGACGCGCGCGACGGCCACCTCGTCGACGGCGTGCGGCGCGCGGTCCGCCGCGTGCTGGGGCGCTCGCTGGGCGTCGTCCTCTCCGGCGGCGGGGCGCGGGCGTTCGCCCACCTCGGCGTGCTCGAGCGGCTCGGCCGCGCCGGCGTGGTCGTCGACCGCCTGGGCGGCACGAGCATGGGCGCCTACATCTCGGCGCTGCTGGCCACCGGCATGACGACCGACGAGGCGATCGCGACCTGCCGGCGCGAGTGGGTCGATCGCCATCCGCTCAACGACTACACCGTCCCGCGCCGCTCGCTGATCCGCGGCGACCGCGCGCGCAGCATGCTCGCGCGGGTCTTCGGCGAGCGCCTCGCCGAGGAGGCGCCGCTCGACTGGTTCGGCGTCAGCGCCGACCTGCTCGCCGCCGAGCAGCTCGTCCACCGGCGCGGCCCGCTCGCCGAGGCGGTGGGCGCCAGCATGCGGCTGCCCGGGCTCGTGCCGCCGCTCGCCCGCGACGGCCGGCTGCTCGTCGACGGCGGCGTGCTCAACAACCTGCCGATCGACGTCATGGCCACCACCGGCGAGGGCCCGGTCATCGCGATCGACGCGATGGACCGCCGCCTCGAGCGCGGCCGCCGCGCGGTCCAGCCGCCCAGCATCACCGAGGTCCTGGCGCGCAGCGCGATGCTCTCCAGCGTGCGCGCGGCGGGCGCCCACCGCGCCCGCGCGCAGCTCGTCATCGCGCCGGACGTCGGCGCCGCCGGCCTGCTCGAGTTCGCCCGGCTGGACGCCATGGTCGACGCCGGGCGCCGGGCCGCCGACGCGCAGCTCGAGGACGCGCTCGCCCTCGCCGGCTGACCCTCAGAGCAGCGACAGCGGCGAGCGCGCCGCCTTGGGCGCCTCGCGGCCGATCGTCCGCATGAGCATCCACAGGTCGACGAGCTCGGGATAGAGGACCGGCTTGCCGCTGGTCACCAGGCCTCCGGCGAGCGCCCGCTCGGGGTCCGCCCAGCCGATGATGTTGGTGAAGCCGAGGTGGCCGAAGGCGTGCTCGGTGTCGGGGCCGTAGAGGCTGATGCGCTGGGCGCCGAGCATGAACCCGAGGCTGTAGCGCAGCGGCACGCCGAGCGTGAGATCGAGCTCGAGCCACGACTGCTCGGCGAGCGCGCGGCGGACGGTGCGCGTCTCGAGCACGCGAAAGCCGTCGAGCTCCCCGCCGTGGCCGAGGACGTCGAAGAACCGCGCGAGCTCGTTGCCCGAGGTGACGACGTTGGCCGCGGGGACGATCGCCGTGAGGAAGCGCGGGTCGCCGGACAGCTCGACGACCTCGCGCACGCCGACGCCGAGCGCGCGCGTGAGCAGCGTCGACAGCGGCGGCACGACGGGCGCGCCGGTCAGGTAGCTGAGCCCGACCTCGTCGACGTCGTCGGGCGCCACGCCGAAGTTGCCCCACCGGAAGCCGAGGGGCTCGAGGAGCTCGCGGGCGAGCACGTCGCGGATCGTGCGGCCGGTCACCCGCCGCACGATCTCGGCGATGATGAAGCCGCCCGAGACCGCGTGGTAGGAGAGCAGCTTCCCCGGCCGGGTCCGCGGGCGGGTCTCGCAGAGGATGCGCAGGATCTCGTCGGGCTTCCCCAGGAGGTCGAGGTCGAACGCCTCGGCCGGGAGGTTGGGCACGCCCGCGCGGTGCGCGAGCACGTGCGTGATCGTGACCGCGTCCTTGCCGTGGGCGGCGAACTCGGGGATGTACTCGGCGACGCGGTCGGCCAGGTGGATCTCACCGCGCTCGTCGAGCAGGTGCGCGACGACCGCGGACATCGCCTTGGAGGCCGAGTAGATGACGAACGGCGTCTCGGTCGTCACGGGCACCTTGGGCACGTCGTCGCCGTCCTCCGGCCCGTTGCCCGCCGCGTGGCCGATCGCGCGGTCGAGCACGACGGCGCCGTGGCGGCGCAGGCACAGCTGGAGCGCCGGGTGGACGCCGCTGCGGTAGACGCGCTGGGCCGCCGTCCAGATGCGCTCGACGGCGCCGCGCGTCATCCCCGCCTCGCGCGGGTCGACCTCGGCGCCGACCGTCGTCACCGAGGCGAGGTCGCGCGGGACGTGGACGCGCCGCAGCGGGTCGGGGCCGACCGGCAGCCGCGGGATCGGCGGGCGCGGGATCGGCGGGCGCCGGAGGGCCACCATCACGCCGCCGCGGCGCGCGACCGCCGGCGCCGGACGGTGCGCGGGGCGAGCAGCTCGGCCCACTCCGCCTCGTCCAGCCGGGCCGGCTGGGTCGTGGCCAGGAAGTCGAGCAGGACCGCGCTCAGTCCCTCGGGGTCCTCGAGGTGCGGGAAGTGCGCGGCGCGCGGCAGGGTGGCGAAGCGACTGTGCGGGATCGCCGCGTGGGCGGCGCGGCCGTGCTCGACCGGGATCGTGTGGTCGCGCTCGCCCCAGACGATCAGCGTCGGCATCCGCGCGAGCAGGTAGAGGCGGTCGGTTGCGCTGACGCGCTGGCCGCGGACGTCGATGACCGAGCGCAGCGTGTGCACGAACGCCTCGCGCGCGCCGGGCTGCTGGAGCGGACGCAGCGCGCGGGCCACGGCCTGCAGGTAGACGCCCTTCCCGCGCCCGGCGGCCCGCAGGCGCTCGCCGCCGGCGTCGAGCGCGTCGAGCACGCGCTCGTGCGCGGCCAGCGCGAGCAGCGCCGAGGCGCCGGGCAGCGCGGCGACCCGCAGCAGCGGGCTGACCTCGTGGCCCAGGCCGCCGCTGGAGACCAGCACGAGCCGCTCGACGCGCTGGGGGAACTGGTAGAAGAACTGCATCGCCACGCCCCCGCCGAGCGAGTGGCCCACGACGCTGGCGCGGTCGATCCCGATGGCCGCGAGGACGTCGCGGATGACCGCCGCGTGGGCGCCGATCGAGTAGTCGCCGCGCGGAGTGGCCGAGTCGCCGTGGCCGATCAGGTCGGGGGCGATGACGGTGTGCGACGCGGCGAGGCGCAGCGCGACCGCCTCCCAGTGGCGCGACGAGTTGATCATCCCGTGGATGAGCACCACCGGCGGGCCGCTGCCGGCGATCCGGTAGATGACGCGGTGGCCGTGAAGCTCGACCTGCCACTCGTCGAAGCGGTGCGCGCCCATCGGCGGCACCCTAGCCGGTCATCGGGACTCTTCGAGCGCGACCGTCGGCGTCTGCTCGGCGAAGGCCTCGACCGCGGCGAGGTCGTAGTCCCCGTGGTCGGTGCCGAGGCCCTGGGCGACGAGCGCCGCGGTCGCGCAGCCGAGCGCGGCCGCGCCGCGGCGGTCGCGGCCGAGCGACAGCCCGCGCAGGAAGCCCGCGGAGAACGCGTCGCCGCAGCCGGTCGTGTCGACGACGTCGATGACGAACGCCGGGACGCGCTCGACCGACTCGGCGTCGACGACGAGCACGCCCTCGGCGCCGCAGGTCGCCGCGACGCAGCCGACGCCGCGCTCGATCAGCGCCCGGCAGCCGGCGACGAGGTCGCTCGCGCCGGTGAAGCCGAGCACCTGCTCGTCGTTGGGCAGCAGGTAGTCGAGCTGCGGCAGCGCCGGCGCGATCCACTCCAGCAGGCCCATGTCACCAGGGGCCAGGATGTCGGCCGACGTCACGACACCGTGCTCGCGCGCGCGCTCGAGGATCTGCCCCGCCGCCTCGCCGCCCATGAACTCGGGGCCGCCGACGTGCAGGTGCGTCGAGGCCGCGATCGCCGTCCACGGCGCGTCGTCGACGCCGTACGCGCCGTTGGCCCCGACCACGTGGAAGGCCGGGCGCGAGCCGTCCGGCCGGATGGGCAGCACGCTCGCCGACGTCTGGACGCCGTCGCGGCGCAGCAGCAGCGCGGTGTCGACGCCGTCGCGCTCGAGCAGCGAGCAGAGCATGTCGCCGAGCGGGTCTCGGCCGATCGCCCCCGCGCTGCGCACCTTGGCGCCGAGCTTGGCCAGGATGAGCGCCGTGCCGCCCGCCGACCCGGCCGCGGTCATGCGGATCTCGTCGACCAGCGCCCCGCCCTGACCCTCGGGGATCGCCTCGACCGGGCGGACGAGCACGTCGAGCACGTGCACGCCCAGCGCGATTGCCCTCATGTCGGTCATCGCGCCTCGTCTTGTACCCGTCGCGTGGTTCCGTAGCCGCGCGCAACGGCGGCGTCGACGACGGCCTGGCGCTGCGCCTCGTCGAGCACGCGCGGCACGCCGATCGCCGCGGCGCGCCAGTAGACGCCGCACGCCCACTCCAGCAGCGCGGTGGCGTGCAGCGCTGCGGCCACGTCGGCGCCGAAGGCGATCGTGCCGTGGTTGGCCAGCAGCGCGGCGGTGCGGCCCTCGAGCGCGTCGAGCGCCGAGGCGGCGAGCTCGGGCGTGCCGAACGTCGCATACGGCGCGACGCGGACCGGGCCGCCGAGCAGCAGCATCTCGTAGTGCACGCACGGCAGCTCGCCGGAGAGGACGCAGGAGAGCGCGGTCGCGACCGGCGCGTGCGTGTGGACGACGGCCCCGGCGCCGTACCGGCGGTAGACGCCCAGGTGCATGTCGGCCTCCGACGTCGGCTCGAGCTCGCCGTCGACGACGCGCCCCTCGAGGTCGACGACGGTGACCTGCTCGGGCTCGACCTCGCCGAGGACCGCGCCGGTGGGCGTGATCGCGACGTGCTCGCCCGAGCGCGCGCTCACGTTGCCCGACGTCCCGAGGACCAGCCCGTCGGCCGCCAGCCGCCGGGCCGCCGCGGCGACCGCCTCCCGCTCCCGCTCCAGCATGCGAGTTGGCACCCTAGCAGAGAATGTGAAAGTGTTTCATGTATGCCTCCGGCAGGGGCCACCACGCGACGCATCCCGCGCCAGCGACGCAGCCGCGAGCGTGTCGAGCGCGCGCTCGACGCCGCCGACCGGCTGCTCGCCGCGGAGGGCGCCGACGCGCTGTCGACCACCCGGATCGCGCGCGCCGCCGGGATGTCGGTCGGCTCGCTGTACCAGTACTTCCCCGACACCGGCGCGATCGCCGCCGCGCTCGCCCGGCGCCACATGGACGCGTTCGAACAGCTCATGGAGCAGACCGTCGAACGTGCCGCCGTCGAGCGCTGGGAGGACCCGGTCGGCGCGCTCGTCGACCTCTTCGCCGGGCGCTACCGCGACGAGCCGGGCTACCGGGCGCTGTGGTTCGGCCGCCACCTGACGCCCGATCTGCGCGAGGCCGACCGGCGCAACAAGCTCGCGCTCGCGGCCGGGCTGCGCCGTGTGATCGTCGCGCTCGGACTGGCGCGCGACGACGCGCGCGCCGTCACCATCTCCGAGGCGGCGGTGCACGCGTGCGACGCGCTGCTACAGGAGGCGTTCCGCCGCGACCCGGCAGGGGACCGGGAGCTCCTGGACGAGGCGAAGACCATGCTGCGCGGCTACCTCGACCGGGTGGCCGCCCACTACGCAACGCAAGCGAGGAGGACCCGTTGACCGACCTGACCCGACGCCGCTTCATCGGCGCCGGCGCCGCCGCGGGCGCCGGAGCGCTGCTCGGTGGGGCGCCCGGCGCCGAGGCCAAGCGCAACGCGCGCCGCAAGGCCACGAAGACGCGGGCGGCGCGGCCCTCGCGCCAGGCCGACGTCATCGTCGTCGGCGCGGGGTTCGCCGGGCTGACCGCGGCGCGCGAGGTCGTCAGCAACGGGAAGTCGGTCCTCGTCGTCGAGGCGCGCGACCGCGTCGGCGGGCGCGTGTGGAACCACGAGCTCGGCGGCGGCGACGTCTCCGAGCGCGGCGGCACGTTCGTCGGCCCGACGCAGGACCACATCCTCGCGCTGGCCAAGGCCTACGCCGTCGACACCTTCTACACCTACGACACGGGCGACAACGTGTACGTCCGCGACGGCAACCGCCAGACCTACAGCGACACGGGCCCGACCGGGACCGCGCCGCCCGACGGCCCGATGCTCGCCGACCTGGCGACGGTCGTCACGCGGCTGGACGACATGTCCACGCACGTGCCCGTCGACGCCCCCTGGCACGCCGACAGCGCCGCCGACTGGGACGGCCAGACGCTCGAGACCTGGATCAAGGCGAACAGCGTCAACCCCGACTTCATGAAGCTCGTGCGCGCCGCCACGCGGCCGATCTTCGGCGCCGAGCCGCGCGAGCTGTCGCTGCTCTTCACGCTCTTCTACATCGCCTCGTCGGGCAACGAGGACCACCCGGGGACGTTCGAGCGCAACTTCGACACGCGCGACGGCGCGCAGATGTGGCGGCTGGCGGGCGGCTCGCAGACGATCGCCTTCCGCATGGCCGAGCAGGAGCTCAAGCGCCGCATCTTCCTCAACGCGCCGGTGCGGCGGATCGTCCAGAGCGCGTCGGGCGTGCGCGTCATCTGCGACCGGCTCGAGCTGCGCGGCAAGCAGGTCATCGTCGCCGTCCCGCCGGCGCTGGCCGGGCGCATCGACTACGAGCCGCTGCTGCCCTTCCAGCGCGACCAGCTGACCCAGCGGCTCGGCCAGGGCGCGCTGACGAAGGTCGCCGCGGTGTACGACAAGCCGTTCTGGCGCGACAAGGGCCTCAACGGCACCGCGGTCTCGACGGACGGGCTGGTCAGCGCGACGTTCGACGACTCGCCCAACCGCGCCAACCCGCCCGGCGTCGTCTTCGGGTTCGTGGGCGGCGACCAGTGCCGGGCCTACGCGCAGCTGTCCGACAGCGACCGCCGCACGAAGGTGCTGCAGCAGTTCCAGACGTTCTTCGGCGACGAGGCGATCAACCCGACCGCGTTCTTCGACACGCTGTGGGCCGGCGAGCAGTGGTCGCGCGGCTGTCCGGTCGGCATCTGCCCGCCGGGCCTGCTGCTCGCGTACGGCGACCAGCTGCGCGCGCCGCAGGGCCGCATCCACTGGGCGGGGACCGAGACGTCCACCTACTGGAACGGCTACATGGACGGCGCGGTGCGCTCGGGCGAGCGGGCCGCCCGCGAGGCGCTCGACGAGCTGTGAGACGGCTGGCGCTCTTCACGCTGCTGGCGACGCTCGCGGCCGCGGCGCCCGCCGGCGCCCGGGCGCGGTGGGACACGCGGGTGCTCGCGCTGGTCCCATCGCCCGGCTTCCCGGCGCTCGCGTACGTGCACCCCAACGGACGCATCTACGAGGGGACCTACGACAATCCGGCGGGCGACACCGTGCCGTCGCGCGTGTTCGAGTACACGGGCGACGGCGCGCTGCTGCGCTCGTGGACGGTGACCGGGCAGACGTTGTCGCAGGCGCACGGGGTGCAGGTCGCCACGAGCGACGCGCGCGGCCGGCTCGTCCTGCTCGACAAGAGCCCGGCGCGCGCGCTGCTGCTCGACCCGCGCACCGGCGCGCAGGCGACGTACGCGACGTTCGCCGACCTGCCCGGCGGCCAGCCGCCGATGCCCGACTACGCCGCGTGGGGCCCGGACGGCAGCCTCTACGTGACCGACTACCAGCAGGCGGTGATCTGGCGCGTGCCGCCGGGGGGCGGCGACGCGAAGGTCTGGCTGTCGGACCCGCGTCTCGACGGCGGGATGTTCGGCACCGCGGGGATCGCGCTGGCCGCGGATCACCGGACGCTCGTGGTCGCGCAGGCGAGCTCGGCGGGCGGCGGCGAGCCCGACCCGACGACGGGCAAGCTCTACGCCGTCCCGATCCAGCCCGACGGCACCCCCGGAACGATGCGGATGCTGTGGGAGAGCCGGCCGACCGACGCGCCGGACGGCTTCGCGATCGCGGCGTCCGGGCGCATCTACGTCGCGCTGGTCGGCCCTGCGGCGCAGATCGCCGTGGTCGGCCCGGAGGGGCAGGAGCTCGAGCGCTTCCCGCAGGCGCCGCTGACCGGCGACAACGGCTCGCCGGTCCCGTTCGACTCGCCGTCGAGCGCGATGTTCCTCGGCACGCGGCTGATCGTCGCCAACCAGAGCTACGAGCGCGACGACCCGAGTCACCAGGCGATCCTCGACGTCGAGGCCGGCGAGGCCGGGCTCGCGCCGCTGATCCCGGCGGACGCCGGCGGAGCGGCGCCTGCAAGACCCGCGCCCGCGTCGCGCAAGCACCGGCGCCGCCACCACCGGCACCACCGCCGGCAGCGCCACCGCGGGCATCACCGCTGACGCCCCGACCCGCGCCGCTTGTTGGAACATCGCGCCCGCGGGTTTCGCGTTGAGGACGTCGGGCACTAACGCGGCATGGCCTCCACCGGAGGGGGGAACGGGCAGCCGTCGCTGCAGGTCGACGGCGTGACCGTGCGCTTCGGCGGGCTGGTCGCGCTCGACGAGGTCTCGTTCGACGTCGGCCAGCGCGAGGTCGTCGGGATCATCGGCCCCAACGGCGCCGGCAAGACGACGCTCTTCAACGTCATCTGCGGCTTCGTCCGCGCCGACCAGGGGAACGTCACGTGGCGCGGCGAGCCGCTGCGCCGGCTGCGCCCGCATCACCTGGCGCGCCTCGGCATCGCGCGCACGCTGCAGGGCGTCGGGCTCTTCCCGGGGCTGACCGCGCTCGAGAACGTGATGGTCGGCGCCGAGCACCTCGCCTCCGCCGGGCTCGCGTCCGCGCTGTTCGGCCTGCCGCGCTCGGACCGCGACGAGCGCACGCTGCGCGAGGCGGCGATGGAGGCGCTCGACGCGATGGGCGCCGCCGACGTCGCCGAGCGCAAGCCCGACAGCCTGCCCTACCCGGTCCAGAAGCGGGTCTCGCTTGCGCGGGCGCTGGTCGCCAAGCCCGCCCTGCTGTTGCTCGACGAGCCGGCGGGCGGGCTGGGCGCCGACGACATGGAGGAGCTCGCCGCGCTCATCGGCCGCCTGCGCGGCCAGATCGCGGTCGCGATGGTCGAGCACCACATGGACCTCGTGATGAACGTGTGCGACCGGGTCGTCGTGCTCGACTTCGGCCGGCGCATCGCGTTCGGGACGCCGGCCGAGGTCCAAGCCGACCAGCGGGTGCTCGACGCCTACCTGGGAGTCGAGGTCGATGCTGCGGGTTGAGAACATCGAGACGGCGTACGGACCCGTCCGCGCGCTGGCCGGCGTCTCGTTCGAGGTCGACCAGGGCAAGATCACCGCCGTGCTCGGCGCCAACGGCGCCGGCAAGACGTCGCTGCTGCGCACGCTGTCGGGGCTGGTGCGCCCGCGCAGCGGGCGCGTCGTGCTCGAGGACCAGGTGATCTCCGGGATGCCGGTCGAGCGCATCGTCCGGCTCGGCATGGCGCAGGTCCCCGAGGGCCGGGGGGTCATCGCCGAGCTCAGCGTCGAGGAGAACCTCCGCCTCGGCGGCCTGTGGCGCAAGGACGGCAGCCGCGAGGACCTCGACCGCATGTACGAGCTCTTCCCGCCGCTCGCCGAGCGGCGCGGCAAGCCGGCGAACACCCTGTCGGGCGGCGAGCGCCAGATGCTCGCCGTCGGCCGGGCGCTCATGGCCCGGCCGAGGCTCCTGCTGCTCGACGAGCCGTCGCTCGGCCTGGCGCCGCGCGTGGCCGCGCAGATCATGGCGCTGCTGCGGCGGCTGCGCGACGAGACCGGCCTGACCGTGCTGCTCGTCGAGCAGAACGCCAAGAGCGCGCTGTCGGTGGCCGACCACGGCATCGTGCTCAACCTCGGACGGATCGTCGCGCAGGACGCGCCCGACCGGCTCGCCGCCGACGAGAAGCTCCGCCACGCCTACCTGGGGTTCTGATCAGTGAGCCGCTTCATCGACCTCACCCTCAACGGCATCGCCAACGGCGCGATCTACGCCGCCGTCGCGCTGTCGCTCGTGCTGATCTGGCGAGCGACGCGCATCCTGAACTTCGCCCAGGCCGGGATGCTCATGTTCACGACGTTCATCGCCTGGGCGGTGATCGACAGCGGAGCGTCCTACTGGGTCGGCTTCGCGGTCGCGCTCGTCTCGGGCCTCGCGCTCGGCGCGATCGTCGAGCGGATCGTCATCAGGCCCGTCGAGGGGGCGCCACCGCTCAACGCGGTCGTCGTGACGCTGGGACTGCTGATCCTCATCGAGGCGATCGCCGGGATGATCTGGGGTGGCAACCCGAAGTCGTTCCCGCCCGCGTTCTCGATCAAGGGCTACCACGTCGGCAACCACACGCTGCTGTTCTCGCCGTTCGACCTGTTCACCGTGCTGGTCGTCCTCGGCATGATGGTTCTGGTGGCCGTGCTGTTCACGCGCACGAGCCTGGGGCTGCGGATGCGCGCCGCGGCGTTCGAGCCCGAGGTCGCGCGGCTGCTCGGCGTGCGCGTCGCGCAGATGTTCACCGTCGGCTGGGCGCTCGCCGCGGTGGCCGCCTCGCTGGCCGGCGTGCTCATCGCGCCGGCGGTCTTCGTCGCGCCCAACAACTTCGACGCGGTGCTGGTCTTCGGGTTCACGGCCGCGGTCCTCGGCGGGCTCGAGAGCCCGCAGGGCGCGCTCGTCGGCGGGATGATCATCGGGCTCGCGCTCAGCTACGTCGCGGGCTACATCAGCGGGCAGCTGGTCACGCTCGGCGCGCTGGCCATCCTCGTCGCCGTGCTCATGATCCGGCCCGAAGGCCTGTTCGCGATGCACCAGGCGCGGCGGGTCTAGCCATGGCGACCAGGGTCGACGTGTCGGTCACGCGCGGGGGCGCCGCGCGGCGCGTCGTCGACCACACGCTGCTGCGCCACCTTGCGATCGCCGTCGCCGCCGGCGTGGTGCTCTGGCTGATCACGCTCTCGCTCGGCTCCTTCGACAACATCCAGCTGGCGACGATGGGCTACTACTTCGTCGCCGTCGCGGGGCTGACCGTGCTGACCGGGCTCAACGGGCAGATCTCGCTGGGCCACGGCGCGTTGATGGCGATCGGCGCCTACACGACGGTGAAGCTGCAGAGCGGCCCGGGCTGGCCGCTGGCTCTGATCCTCGTCGTCGCCGTCATCGTCACGGCGCTCGCCGGGATCGTGGCCGGCGCCGCCGCGGCGCGGCTGCGCGGGCCGTACCTGGCCGGCGCCACGCTCGCGCTCGCCGTCGGCCTCCCCTCGCTGGCCGACAAGTTCCCCAAGTTCCTCGGGGCGTCGAACGGGATCACCGTGCCACCGCCCACGGTGCCCTCCTCGCTCGGCGCGACGTTCCCCCTCGAGCGCTGGCAGGCGTGGATCACGATCCTGGGCGGGCTCGCCACGTACGTGCTGCTCGCCAACCTCGTCCGCAGCCGCGTCGGGCGCAGCCTGCGCGCGGTCCGCGACGACGAGATCGCCGCCGAGCTGTGCGGCCTGCACGTCCCGCGCACCCAGGTGCTCGCGTTCGTGATCAGCGCGGCCTGCGCGGGGCTGGCCGGCGGGCTCTTCGTCGTCGTCAACAACCTGGCCGCCCCCGGCTCGTTCCCGCTGTCGCTGTCCGTCGCGGTGCTCACCGGGGTGATCCTCGGCGGGCTCGGGAGCCTGATGGGGGCCGTGTGGGGAGCGGCGCTGATCGTGCTCATCCCGACCTGGTCCGACGACCTCAGCAAGGCGATGAACCTGTCGCAGAACGTGCAGGCCAACCTCTCGATCGCCATCTACGGCCTCGTGCTGATCGGAGTCATGCTCGCGGCCCCGCGCGGCCTGCAGGGCCTGATCGAGCGCATCGTCGGCCTGGGGCGGGGGCTCCGAGCCAACCAACAGCGATCCCGCGGCCCGCAGCGGCCCGGGAAGGAGGAGAAGAGCGAGCCATGAGGCTGTTCACCAGACCCCTCGGGGCGGCCTGCCTGGTCGCCGCGCTGGTCATCGGCGTGGCCGCGTGCGGCTCGTCGGGCGGCGGGGGCGGAGGCTCGTCCGCGCCGGGCGTCACGAAGACGTCGGTGACGGTCGGCGGCCACTTCCCGCTCACCGGCCCGGCGGCGCCCGGCTACAGCGAGATCCCGCGGGCGATCGACGCGTACTTCAAGTTCATCAACGCCGCCGGCGGCGTCAACGGCCGCAAGCTCAAGATCATCGCCCGCGACGACGGCTACAACCCGACGAACACGGTCAAGGTGACCCGGCAGCTGACGCTGCAGGACAAGATCTTCGCGATGCTCAACGGGCTGGGGACGCCGACGCACACCAAGGTCGTCGACTTCCTCAACGCCTCGAAGGTGCCCGACCTGTTCGTCGCCTCGGGCTGCCTGTGCTGGGACGAACCCTCCAAGCATCCCGAGACGTTCGGGTGGCAGACCGACTACCTCGTCGAGGGCAAGATCCTGGGGCAGTACATCGCCCAGCACTTCAAGGGCAAGAAGGTCGCCTACTTCACCCAGAACGACGACTTCGGCCAGGACGGGGCCAAGGGCTTCGACCAGTACCTCAAGAGCCAGGTCGTCACGCGCCAGACCTACGAGCCCGGCGACACGAACATCGGCCCGCAGATGGCCAAGATCAAGGCGTCGGGCGCGGACGTCATCGCGATGATGACCATCCCGGCGTACACCGCGCTCGTCGAGCTGGCCGGCCTCAAGCTGGGCTTCCATCCGCAGATCGCGGTGAGCAACGTCGGCGGTGACCCGACGACGCTGGCCGGGCTGCTCAAGGCGTTCTCGAAGGGCAAGGCCGGGGCCTCGCTGATCGACGGAATCATCACGGCCGGCTACCTGCCGCCGACCGGCGAGGCGTCGAACAGCTGGGTCAAGCTGTTCAAGAAGATCCACGCCAAGTACATCCCGAAGCTGCCCTTCGACGGCAACGTCGAGTACGGCATGGCGGTCGGCTACACGTTCGCCCAGGCGCTGCAGAAGGCGGGCAAGAGCCCGACCCGGCAGAGCATCGTCAGCGCCGTCGAGGGCGGGCTGCAGCCGGGGCCGGGCCTCGTGCCGTTCCGCTTCAGCAAGGACTCGCACGCCGGCTACACCGGGGTGCAGATCGGCAAGATCAAGAACGGGACGATCGTCCTCGAGGGTCAGCCGATGACCACCGACGACGGCAGCGGCGCGATCAAGCCCTACACGAAGTCCCAGGCGGCGGCACCGGCCAACGGCATCCCCGCGGGGACGTGAGCTGCGGCGGCGGCGGGGCGTCGCGCCCCGCCGCCGCCGATCTGCTCGTGCGCTGTCAGGCGACCCGGAAGGCGGTCGCCAGGCTCGGCAGGCCCGCGCCGCGCGGGATGACGAGGCCGTAGCGGTGCCCGTGGCGGAGGTGCCGCAGGGCCTTGCGCGGGAAGCGCACGCGCAGCGTGGTGTCGGCGCCCGCCGCGGCGCCGCGGGTGTCGGCGTGGACGCGGGCGCGGCCGAGCGTCCGGCCGGTCGCCGGGTCGGCGAGCAGCACGGTCAGCGTGCGGGCGGTGACGGCGCCCGCGGAGAGGCGCAGCCGCAGGCCGCCGTGGCGCAGCCGGCTGAGCGTCACCGGGCCGAGGACGCGCAGCGTCGGCGTCGCGACGGGCGCCGCCGCGGGCGGCGCCGCGGCGGGCTGGTCGGCGGGCGCCGGCGCGGCCTCGGGCACCGCGGCAGCGGCGGGCTCAGGCGGCGCCGTCGTGGTGCTCGCAGCGGCGGCGACGTTCGCCTGCCCGCCGACGGGGGTCGTGACGCACTCGGGCGGGTGGCAGATCGTCACGGTGACCGTGAAATTGCCGGACTGCGCGTAGGCGTGCGAGCCCTCGGCCTCGTAGCTGCACGTGCCCGGCGCGGACTGCAGCGCCTTGACGACCGCGCCGGGCGACGTGGTGCCGTCGCCCCAGGCGACGGTGATCGTGTACGTGCCCGCGTTGCACGCGCCGGCCTCGTCGAAGGCGACGACGCGCTGATGGTCGAACAGCACGCCCTGCGTGGCCTTGAGCGACTTCGCGTTCTCGACGTGGATGGCGGCCGACGCGACGCCGGGGACGGCGGCGAGAGCGGCTGCTGCGACGGCGACGGTGGCGACGGCGCGGCGGTTGCGGCGCGACGAGACGGGAGGGCGAGCGCGGGCGGGCATGTGACGGAGCATCCACGCGCCGCGGGCGCGCGTCGGTGACCGCGATCACCGGGTGACGGTGCGCTTGATCACGAACGTTGTGTGATGCGTGACCCGTCCCCTACAACGCGCGGCGCGGGCGGGGGCGCGGGCGCTCGCCCCGGCACGGGCGGCGCACCGGCGGCGGGGCGCCGGGGCAGCCGCGGCACCGGGGCGCCACGTGACGAATCGTGCGTGTCGGCCCGCAGGGGCCACCGGAGCGGCGGGGCGGCCTCACCGGCTCCCTCGCCTTGCGCGGGCGATGACGCCCACCTGAGCGGGTGCGTAGCCGCTCTCGCCCAGGTAGCGCAGCGCGACGCGGAACTTCGTCAGGCCCGCCGCCGTCCGCGGGAGCCGCACGACCGCGCGCCAGCTGCCGCCGCGGTCGCCGCGCACGCGAGTCGCCACCCGGATCGTGCCGCGCCTCGTCCGGCGCGTGACGGTCACGCGCAGGCGGGAGGCCGAGGCGCCGGTCGTCAGGCGGCCGCTGATGACCATCCGCCGGCCGCTGATCGTCGCCGACGCGACGGTGATCTGCGTCGGCACGAGCCCGCTCTTGTCCGGCACACCGGGGTCCTCGCCGGCCTCCGGCCCGGTGACCGGCGGGGTGGCGACGAGCGGCGGGGGCACGGCGGAGGGCGGGGTCGGCGCCGGCGTGGGAGGCGGCGACGGTGAGGGTGACGGCGACGGATTCGGGCTTGGGCTCGGGGCCGGCGCGGGCGGCGGGGCCGGTGGAGTGCCCGCGCAGGCCCGCGAGCCGAAGTCGGTGAACGTCTGGCCGCTGATCGGCATGAACTGCCAGTCGTACGAGCCCGGATGCAGGGTGAGCTTGAGGACCCCGAAGGTCCGGTTGTTGCGCACCTCGCTGTTGGGCTGGATCTGGCCGATCCCCGAGAGGTCACGGCCGCCGGTGCCGACGATGAACTCCTGCACGCCGCGCTCGCGGTCGATGCTCTGGTCGGGCGCCGACGGCGCGTAGCGCTCGTAGAGGTGGTCGTGGCCCGTGAGCAGGATCGAGACGCGTGCGTCGTAGAGCGCCTGCAGCAGCGGCTGGACGTCGGGCGTGGTGAAGGCGCCGTTGTCGGAGGCCCACCGCGGGTGGTGCTCGAAGGCGAGCGTGCAGGTCGCCGGGTGCGCGGCGAGGTCCGCGCGCAGCCAGCGCTCCTGCGGCGAGCCGGCGCCGCACCCGCCGGGCACCCTTGCGCAGTTGCTGTTCAGGGCGATCAGGTGCCACGTGCCGACGTCGAAGCTGTAATAGCCGTTGGGGCGCGCGCCGGCGACCCCGAGGCTGCGCCCGGGGCCGTTGTAGTAGTCGAAGTAGCCGCCCGCGCTCGGCGACCCGTACTCGTGGTTGCCGATGACCGGATGCGTGATCGCCTTCAGGCGGCCCCAGGTCGGGTTGTAGAAGCCGTTGTAGTCGGCGAGCGAGCCGGAGTTGTACTGCTGGTCGCCCAGGGTGAGGACCGCGTCGGGGTGGATGAACATGAGCAGGTCGCTTGTCGCGGCCTGCTGGCAGGGGAACACGCCGGTCTCGGCCGGCCCGCAGGCGATGTCGCCCGCGGCGGCGATGACCGGGTCGGCGGCGCGCGCCGGCGCCGCCCCCGCGCCGAGGGCGGCGAGGACGGCGATCAACGCGCCGACCTCGACGACGGCGTGGACGAGGCCACGTGCGCCTTGCGCGAGGTCGGTCATGTGCTGGGAGCGCACGATCATGATCAGATCCACATCAGCCGGTGTCGACGAAGCTCACGCCCCCGCCGCTGTTCGACGGCTGCGGGCGCCGCGGCGCGGGCCGCGGGGTGGGACGGGGTCGCGGCGCCGGCCGCGGGGCCGGCCGCGGGGCGGGCCGCACGACGGGACGGACGACGGGACGGACGACGGGACGCACGACGGGACGCACGACGCGCGGGGCGGGCCGCGGCGTGCTCACGACCGGGCGCACCACCGGCGTCCGGCGGACGACCGGCGCGGCCGGCGCCGCGCGCACCGGCGATGCCGGCTGCGCGCGCCGGGCCGGGGCGGGCCGGCGGCGGACCTTGGCGCGGTGCCGGCGCGCGCGGCGGGGCTTCGCGTCGGCCGCGGGAGCCTTGGCCACCGCGACCGAAGCGTTCGGCGCCGGCAGCGGCTTGGCGTCCGCCCCCGACGCCGGCCCCGAGGCGGTGGCCGGCGCCGGCTGGAAGCCGTGCACGGTCGACGGCGACTGCGACGACTGCTGCACCGCGAAGACGACCCCGCCGAGCGCGACGGCGATGACCAGCGCGCCGATCTCGTCGCGTGCGGTCACGTCGAGCACCTCGTCGGCAGCCGAGCCCCCGGCAGCAGGCACCGGTCCTTGCGCAGGGGCGTGCCCGACCGCCGGATCTTGAAGCTCGTGTACTTGCCGATCTGACCGGGCCTCGTGATCAGCACCGAGATGACCACGCCCGCACGCAGCCGGCGTTCGGCCGCCCGGAAGCGCAGCGTGCGGTGTCGGGTGCCAGCGCTGCGCACGCTGCGGCGGAACGGGCAGCCGCGCCCGCTGCAGCGGACCTCGACGCGCGCGTTGCGCGGCATCTGGAGGACCTGCAGCGCCGTTATGATCGCGCCGCCGCGCACGAGCCGGCCGCGCAGCGAGACGATCGGGAACGGGCTCATCACCGACGGGCCGTTGTGCGGCGCGGGCGCTCCGGTCGGCCCGGGTGAGATGAACGTGTTCGGCGAGGCCGACGACTGGGTCGAGTCCGTCCCCGAGCCGCTGACCGTGATCGTCTGGAACGCGATGTCCGTCGCCCCGCGGTCGTCGGTGACCTTGAGGCTCACGCGATGCGCGCCCGCGTCGAACGTGCGCTTCGCCGTCGCCCCGTGCGCGTCGTCGAACACGCCGTCACCGTTGAGGTCCCAGTCCTGCGCCGCGATCGAGCCGTCGCTGTCCTTGGCGCTCGACGTGAAGGTGACCGTGTCCCCGGCGTTGAGTGTGCCCGGCGCGTAGGTGAACGCCGCCGTCGGGCGGTTGTTGGCGATCACCGAGATCGTGCCCTTGGTGGTGGCCACCGCCCCGCGGTCGTCGGTGACCCGCAGGCCGACGTCGAACGTGCCCGGCGCCGAGAACGTCTTGGTGGCCGTCGCCCCGGTCGCGTCGTTGAACGCGCCGTCGCCGTCGAGGTCCCACTGCGTGCGGGCGATCGTCCCGTCCGGGTCCGTCGCCGCGGACGTGAACGTGACGGTGTCACCCTCGACCGGCTTGTCGGGCTTGTACGTGTAGGACGCCGTCGGCGGCTGGTTGACGTTGACGTTGATCGAGCTGATGTTCGTCGCGCCGAGGTCGTCGGTGACCTCGAGGCGCACGACATGCGGGCCCGGCGTCGTGAACGCCGTCGTGGCCGTCAAGCCGGTGCCGTCGTTGAACTGGCCGTCGTTGTCGAGGTCCCAGGCCTGCGACACGATCGTCCCGTCGGAGTCGGTGGACGTCGACTTGAACGTCACGGTGGCGCCGACCAGCGGCGCGCCCGGCGTGAAGGTGAACGAGGCGACCGGCGGCTGGTTGGCCGCGACGGTGACCGTCCGCGGGGCGCTGTTGGACTCCGGCGTCGGCGTGGCGTCGTTGGTCACCGTCAGGGTGACGATGAAGCTGCCGGCCGCGTTGAAGGTGTGGTGGGCGACGTGTCCGCTCGCGTCGGTCGCGCCGTCGTGGTTGAAGTCCCAGTCCTCGCTTGTGATGGTGGCCCCCACGTCGGTGGACGTCGATGTGAAGGTCACGTTGTCGCCCACGCGTGGATGCGCCGGCGAGAAGTCGAACGCGACCGTCGGAGCCAGCAACGGCTGGAAGGGCGCGGCGCGCGCGGCCCCGGCGGCGGGGCCGAGCGCGACCAGCGTGCACGCGACCGCGGTGGCAAGCGCCCCGCGGCCGTGCGATCGGCGTTCGTTCATCGCTTTCCTCCTCGCGGCCGCAGCACCCGCTCGCAGGCGGTCACGCGGTCGATCCTGTCTGCCTTGACGACGTCCCGCCCAGCCCCGCAGCTGACGCGGTCGCGCTTCCCGTTGCGCACGTCGATGGTGTCGTTGCCCGCCCCGCCGAGCACGACGTTGACGCCTTGTCCGGCGCGGAGCACGTCGTTGCCCGCGCCGCCGTCGAGCACGTCGTTGCCGGCCCCGCCGGACAGCTTGTCGTTGCCGGCGCCGCCGGACAGCTTGTCGTTGCCCAGGCCGCCGAGCAGGATGTCCTTGCCGTCGCCGCCGAACAGCACGTCGGCGCCGCTGCCGCCGCTCACGCGGTCGTTGCCCGCGCCGCCCGACAGCCGGTCGCCGCTCAGCCCGCCGACGAGGCGGTCGTTGCCCGCGTCGCCGTAGACCTGGTCGGCGCCGGTGCCGCCGCGCAGGACGTCGTTGCCGTCGTCGCCGTGGAGCAGGTCGACGCCGTCGTCGCCGGACAGCGCGTCGTCGCCGGCGCCGCCGAACAGGCAGTCGTCACCCTGCAGGCCGCCGAGGTTGTCGTTGCCGGCGAGGCCGTAGATGCTGTCGCCGGCGGGCGTGCCGCCGATGGTGTCGCCGCCGACGGTGCCGAACAGCGTGGCGATCGTGGCGATCCGCGCGGGCGCGCACGGCGCGGCCGCGGGGGCGTCGACGCCCGCGGGCGCGACGGGGCTGCCGCCGGTGGGCTGCGTCACGGTGGTCGTGGGCGCGGCCGAGGACGACCCGCTCGGCGCCGGCGCCGGGGCGGGAGCCGGGGCCGGCGTGGCCGCCGGGTTGGGCGCGCCGTTGATCGTCTCGCAGTCGGCCGCGACGCGGTCGACCGTGTCCGCGACGGCGTCATCGTTGCCCGCGCCGCAGGTCACCAGGTCCGAGACGTCGCCCTTGGCCACGATCCGGTCGTCGCCGCCGCCGCCGTCCAGCGTGTCGACGCCCGCGTTGCCGGTCAGCTGGTCGTTGCCGCTGCCGCCGACGAGGTGGTCGTTCCCCGCGCCGCCGGAGATCCGCGACGCGGTCCCGGTGGTGTTCGTCACCGTGTCGTCCAGGTCACCGGTGTCGACGATCAGCAGGTTGATCGCGCTCGCCGGGCAGGTGGCCTTCCCGCCGGCCGCGGTGCAGCCGGGCCCGGCGGCGACCGACGCGCCGGAGTCGGAGATCGTGTAGTCCGAGCCGCTGAGCGAGATCGTCACGTTGTTGGTCTCTCCCGGCGAGGCGGTGTACGACAGCCGGGTCGCGGTGACGCTCGCGCTACCGGCGAACGCCGCCGGCGCAGTGACGGCGGCGAGCACGCATCCGGCGGTCGCCGCGAGGAGAGCAGGGCGAAGAGACATGAAGGACCTCACCATCGGGATGGGACGCGCACGTCCATGCGCGCGAGTACTGGGGATGTCGTGGTTGACGTTCATGGTTGGCGCTCCAGGCGCCGGCGCGAGCGCCAGGCGACCATGGCCAGGGCGATGGCGACCAGCCCGACCAGGCCGGCGGCGAGCGGCACGCCGCCGCTCGAGGCCGACGGGGTGGGCGGCGTGGCGGCCGGGTCGCTCGAGTCGGCGGGGGCCGCGGGCGCCTTCGCGCCGCGGACGTCGGCCAGGACCTGCAGGGCGTTGCGCCCGAAGCGCTTGCTCGGCTCGACGTGGGAGTTCTCGCTGAACTCGTTCCAGCTGATCAGGCCGAGCGCGTCGGGGTTGGACCGTGACGCGGTGTCGAGCTCGGTGCGCAGCGTCGCGCCGCGGCGGCGCGGGACGATCTTGTGGCCGCCGATGAGCCGCGCGTCGAAGCCCGGCGCGGCCGGCGCGATCCACAGCCCGTGGTGGGCATGCACGGCGCCGCTGAGCTCGTCGAGCTTGCCGGCGTAATCGGGGAACGTCCGCGGGTTGACCGACGACCAGTAGTAGGCGTCGCCGTCGACCAGGCCGGACAGCCGACGGTACTCGCCCGCGTTGCGCTCGGAGGCCAGGATGAGCAGGCGCGAGCGCCGCCCGCGGGTCACCGACGCGACCTCGCGCGGCGAGAACTCCCACGTCCCCGACCAGATGATCAGCGGCTTCGCGTAGATCCGCAGGCTCGGGTCACGCGAGAAGCGGCGGATGAAGAAGTCGAGGTCGGCGGCGATGTCGCGGGCCCGCCGCGGGCGGCGGAAGAAGTCGAGCCCCTGGTAGACGATCCCGAGCTTGAAGTGCTCCGAGTTTGCGACGGCCATCAGCTTGGCCAGCCGCTGGTCGAGCACGGGCGTGTCCTTCCAGCTGACGAGGAAGCCGTTGATCCCCGCCGACTTGGCCCACCGGATGTGGGTGCGCATGACGCGCTCCTCGTCGCTCGAGTAGCGCCCCAGCAGCGGGTAGTCGCGCTTGGCGCGATCCCACGAGCTCGGGTTGAACCAGATGTAGTAGTAGGCGAACATCGGGATCGGGGACCGCGTGCCCGCGGCGCGCGCAGCCGGCGCGGCGGCGAGCGCCGCGAGGGCGATGAGCACGAGGAGGACCAGCCGCCTCATGCCATCGCCCTCCTCAGCCGCGCGCGTAGGCGCGGCTGGCCGGCGATCAGCAGCCCGAGCGCGATCGCGGTCAGGGCGCCGAAGACCAGCGCCACGTCGAGATAGCTGATCACCGAAACCTCCAGCTTTTGGTCGCGTGAGAGGGCCACCGGCCAGGCCGCCGCCATGCCGGGCGCCTGGAGCCGCACGTGGTAGAGGCCGCGCGGCAGCGCGTGCAGCGTCAGCGCGCCGTCGTGGCCGAGCGTGTGGCGTTCCTCGTGGCCGTTGGGGTAGCGCAGCGTGATCGCCGAGCCGATCGACCTGCGCAGCAGCGCGTCCTGCGCGGCGAAGCGCAGGCTGTAGAAGCGCACGCGGATACGAGGGTGGCGCTGGCGGCTCGGCACCAGCTTCTGCTGCGAGCGCGTGACGACGTTGGTCCCGGCGGCGGTGACGCTCTCGACCGCCCACGCCAGCGGGCGCGAGACGGGGCGCCGGCCGATCGGCACGATCCGGTTGCCGGGGATCCAGTGGGCGCCGGCTCCGCGCAGGACCAGGCGCGCGCCGGCCGGGCCGGCGAGCGTGATCGTGGCGATGCGCTTCGGGTCGACGCGCCGGCCGGTGGTGTTGACGAAGGCCGGGTGCACGTCGTAGAGCAGGCGGAAGGTCAGGCGGCCGCGGCGCCAGCCGGAGAACCGCGCGCGCACGCCGTGGCGCAGCGGGGTGTCCAGCCCGCGCAGGCCCGCGCGCAGCGCCCGGCGGTCGTCGGTCGGCACGACGACGAGCCCGCCGGCGTCGGTCTGCAGGCGCTGGCCCTCGAAGGAGAGGCGCAGGCCCGGCAGCGCCGGGACGGCCTGGACCTCGGTCGCGGCCTGGGCGGTCGAGCCGCCGGCCTGACCGGAGAGGACCACGGCCGCCGCGAGGATCGCGGCGAGCCCCGCGGCGCGGCGGCGGCGCTCGCCCCGGACGGCCGCCCCGAAGAGCGCGAGGAGCGCGAGGAGCGCGCCGCCGTAGAAGAGGTACACGACGCCGCGCCCCTTCAGCGGCCGGGCGCGCGGTGTCTCGGGCGACGGCAGCAGCTCAGCGGGGCGCGGCCCGTGCGAGAAGTCGAAGGCGCCGAGGAAGTCCTTCGCGCGCGCATCGCGCAACGCGAGCGGCTTGAGGTGCCAGTTGTGCTCGATGAACTTGAGCATCGAGGTGAAGTCGAGCGTGGTGTGATCGACGCGCCCGCGGCGGGCGAAGGGGCTGACGAGCAGCGCCGGGACGCGGAAGCCGTAGCCGTAGCGGTCGACCTGCGGCGGCTTGATGTGGTCGAACCAGCCGCCCCAGTCGTCGTAGGTCCACATGAAGGCCGACGTCCTCCACGAGCGGCTGGAGATGAGCGCCTCGACGAGCGTGCGCACGAGCTGCTGGCCCGCGGTGACGCTGCCCGGCGGCCGCTCGCTCGACGCCGACGTGACGATGTAGGAGACCGCGGGGAGTGTCCCGTTGCGCAGGTCGTCGTAGTACTGGTCGAGGCCGACGATGTTGCCGAACAGGCGCTTGTCGTCGATGAAGCGGTCGAAGGCCAGCAGCGGCACCGTCGAGGGCTGCGAGCTGCGCGGTCCGCTCCGGTTGCGGTAGGTGACGCCGGGGTCGTAGTTCTCGACGTAGACGCGCCACGAGACCCCGGCCGCCTGCAGGCGGTCGAAGATCGTGGGCAGGTTGCCGAAGCCGTTCGGCGGGATCTGGTCCTGGTCGTTGGTCCCGCGCCGGCCGGTCATCCAGAACATGTGGTTGGCGAGCGTCCCGGCCGAAGCCGAGGTGAAGAACCGGTCGAAGAGCACGTACCGGCGCGCGACCGCCCACGAGAAGGGCAGGTCCCGCTCGTCGTAGTAGCCCATGACCGACTGATGCGTCCCGGCGCCCACCTGCCGGTAGGCCGCGACGAACCCGTTCATGCGACCGCCGTTGAGCTGGCGGCGGAAGACGTCGATCGGGTGGTCGAGGTCGGGCACGGGACGCCCGCCGAGATGGAACGGCCGGACGCAGCCGGCGGCCGGCCGGCTCAGCGAGATCGGCTGGCACGTCCCCTTGGGGATGCCGTCAGCGCCCGGGTAGGTGCCGAAGTAGTTGTCGAAGCTGTGGTTGGCCTGCATCAGCAGGACGAGGTGCTTGATCGGCGTCGCCGGGCGCGGCGGGCTCGCGGCGGCGGCGCCGGCGGGCGCGGCGGACACCGCCGCGGCGGCGGCGAGGGCGGCGATCAGCGCGCGGCGCCGCGAACGCGAAGCGTTCGCGCCAAGGCTTCTGCGAAGCAGGTGCCCCGTCACGGCCGCACCTCGTAGATGACGATGACCGGCGTCCGCGCGGTCTTGCCCGAGCGCGTGCGCCCGGGCACGGACTCGGTCTCGACGACGCGCCCGTTGTAGCGGTCGGCGTAGCGCAGCAGGCGACGGGAGAACACGGGCGAGCGCTGAGCCGAGAACGCGTCCCAGACCACGTAGCGCAGCGCGCCGTGGCGGATCGCCAGATCCGGGTTGGCCAGCGGCTCGTACGTCGGGTTGCGCCGCAGCGGGTTCAGGCTCACCGAGAGGCCGTAGGCCTTGCGGCGCCCGTAGAACTGCAGGATGTTGGCCATCGACGGGCCGACCGTCAGCAGCGAGGCGCCCAGCGGCACGTGCTCGCCGACCCACAGGCCGGCCTCGCGGCCGCCCGGCACGCCGCCGGTGCCGGCCAGCGACGAGGAGCCGTTCGCGGGCTGGATCTTCTGCCAGCTCGGCACGACCAGCGTCAGCACGACCGCAGCCACTGCCACCGGCCGCACCCAGCTGCCCAACCCGGCCAGACCGCGCCCGGCGAGCAGAGCCACCGCGGGTGCGGCCGGCAGCAGGTACTGGTAGCCCTTCACGGGCCACACCTGGAAGAAGGCGGTCGGCGCGAGGATCCACGACAGCAGCAGCGTCTCGCGCCACGACCGCAGGCGGCGACTGCGCCAGAGCCCGACGGCCGCGGCGGCGAGCACGACCGGCCCGATCGCGCCCGGGACCGTGGTCGCGTAGAAGTCCCACGTGTGGTTGGGGCGGCGCAGCAGCTGCCAGGTCAGGAAGTTGCCGCCCGTCCCGCTCTCGCCCGAGAGCATCAGCGCCAGCGGATAGGGCGCGACGACCAGCGCCATGACGCCCATCGACTTCGCGAGGTCCTTGAGGCGCACCCTGACCGCCGGCGAGAGCGCGAGGAACGCGTAGATCGCGCCGACGAGCACGATGCCCGTCTCCTTGGCCAGCACGGTGAGCCCGAGCGCGGCGCCGGCGCCGTAGAGCCACATCGCCCGCTCGCTCATCGCGAAGCGGACCATCATGTAGAGCGCGAGCGTCGCGCACAGCGTCATCGGGCCGTCGAGGAGCACCTGGCGGCTGACGACGACGTCGTAGGGCATGAGCGCGAGCGCCATCGCGGCCAGCAGGCCCGCGCGGCGCCCGTAGAGCAGCCGGCCGATCTCGAAGACCAGCAGGACGTTGAGGAGCCCGACGACCGCGGAGGCGAGGCGCTCGAACGAGCCGGGCTCGAGGCCGAGCCGGAACCCGAACGACAGCACCGTCTGGAACAGCAGCGGGTGGGCGCGGAAGATCGGGAAGTAGGGGTCGAGGCCCTGCACGTGCCCGATCCCCGCCGCCTGGCCGACGTAGACGGCCTCGTCGCTGTTGAGGCCGATCGCGTCGATGTGCCACACGCGCAGCAGCGCGCCGGCGGCGAGGACGAGCCCCAGCGCCCACGCCGTCCGGTCGCGCGGCGGCGCGACCGGCACGGCGGGGGCGGCGGGGACGTCGAGCCGCTCCGGGGGCGGCTCGAGCAGCGGTCCGGCGGTCGTCGTCACGATCCTCAGTCGCCCGCCCTGCCCGCGGGAGCGGTGCCGTCGACCAGGACGGGCAGGCCGCGCCACCAATCCATGGTGCGGCTGCGCAGCAGCGTCGTCCGCACGTCGGCCAGGGCCGCGGCGACGATCGCCCGCTCGTCCAGGCGCAGGTCGCGCCCGTTGTTGTTGAGGAACCCTTCGATGGCGTCGTAGGGCGGGAAGCCGTACGCGTCAGCGCTGTTGGCCATCAGCGTGTCCAGCGCCTCCTGGCCGTCGAGGACGTAGACGCCCTCGCCGTCGCGCTGGATGACCACCATGCGCTCCAGCCGGGCGCCGCCGGCCCGCGCCACGCCGGGCACCAGCCGTTCGACGAAGTACTTCGGCGGCGGCACCAGGGCCTGGACGAGCAGGTTGATCGTCGCCGCCGGCAGGTGCAGGCGGGCGATGATCATCGCCAGGCGCCGTCCGGAGCGCGAGTGGATCCGGCTCTGGACGAGCAGGCCCGCGCGCTCGCGGCGCGAGAGCAGCGCCTGGCTGACCGCCTTGAGGGTGTGGCGGCTGATCGTCATCGGCTTGGGGTAGGCGAGGACGCGGCCGTCGGCGGACACCAGCGTCAGGTCGTCCGAGAGGAACGACCACGGGCGGTGCTCGAGCGCCTTGAGCGTCGTCGTCGTCTTGCCGGTGTCCGTCCGCGCCGTGATCAGCAGCGCGCGCCCGCGGTCGGCCAGGCACGCGCCGTGGACGAGCGCGTAGCCCTTCTCCACGAACGTCCAGCGCAGGATCGGCTCGACGACGTTCGTGTAGAGGACGTGCGGCGAGAAGCGCAGCGCCGGCGAGGCGACCACCTCGATGCGGCCGCCCACCGTGATCTCCACGCCGAAGCCCAGGTTGCCCAGCGCCTCGCGGTAGCGGATGCGCCGCTCGGGCCCGTGGCCGTTGCTGGAGAACTCGATGCGCCCGTCGCTCGACGCGACCGCGCCCAGGCGCACGTCGATCATCGGGTGCGCGCCGTTCGGGGTGACGCGGAAGCCCTCGAGCTCGGGCAGCGCGACCTCGGAGCGGACGCTGACGAGCCCGTGGATGTCGTAGGCGTGCGTGTCCTGCGCGTCGCGCCCGAGCGGGTCGCGCGCCCAGATCCACACGTCCGCGACGCTGTAGCGCAGGACCGTCAGCAGCGCCAGCGACAGCAGGTTCGAGACCAGGTAGTGGATACCGAGGCCCGCCGTGAGCAGCACGAGGATGGGCGAGCGCAGCAGCAGTGCCAGGTTGTTCATCACCGCGAACAGCGCGAGCCGCGCCACCCTCGTGCGCCCCTTCGGCCGCCCGCGGAAGACCCACAGGTCGGTCAGGAAGAAGTTCCACAGCGTCGACAGCTGGCTGGCGACGACCGCAGAGAGCAGGTAGTAGAAGCCGACGCCCTCGGTCAGCGCCACGAGCGCGAGCGTGTTGACCAGCAGGCCCGTCAGCCCGACGACGCCGAAGCGCGCGAAGCGCCCGACCATGTCGCCGATACGCAGGCGCCAGAGCAGGCGCAGGAACCGCAGGCCCTCGCGCGGCGTGGCCTTGCTGTGGCCGGCGGTGCGCTCGCCGAAGTGGAACGGCACCTCGGCGACCCGCAGGCCCGGCGTGCGGACGAGGATCTCGAGCAGGACCTTGAAGCCGTGGGGCCGCAGCGTCTCGAGGTCGAGCGCCGCCCGGCGCACGAGGAAGAACCCGCTCATCGGGTCGCTGACGCCGTCCAGTCGCCGCGCGAACAGGCGCCGCGCCAGCCCGGTGAACGTCCGCGACACGGCCGCCCGCGGCACCGACAGCGCGTCGGCGTCGCCGTGCGGCGCGCGGCGGCTGGCGACGACGAGGTCGGCGCCGCTGCGCTCGGCCTCGGCCAGCAGGTCGGCGATGAGCTCCGGCGGGTGCTGGAGGTCGCCGTCCATGACGCACGCCCAGGTGCCGCGCGCGGCCCACAGGCCCTCGACGACGGCGCCGCCGAGCCCGTCGGCGCGCCGCTCGCGTGGGCGGTGGATCAGCCCGACGTCGCGCCGGCAGCGCGCGCCCGCCTCGGCGACCACGGACGCGGTGCCGTCGTCGCTGTCGTCGACGAAGATGATCTCGGCCGGGACCTCGGGCGCCACGTCGTCGAGGAGCTCGAGCAGCGGCACGACGTTGGCCTCCTCGTCGCGCGTCGGCACGATGATCGACAGCAGCGGCGCCGGCTCAGCGGCGCGTGAGTCCTCGCGCCGGTGTCGCCGTTCCGCGGCGTCCGGCGCACCCTCCAGCTGATACAGCATCATCGCGGCCCTCCGTTGCCTGTGGCCTGCGGGGTGGGTGGCACCGCCGGCAGGTCGATCCCAAGGTGCGCCTCCGGGTCGCGCACCAGCGCGCTCGCTTCGCGGCGCGAGTGAATCCCGAGCTTCGAGAACGCCGAGGACAGGTGACCCTTGACCGTGCTCTCGGCGAGGAACAGCTTCTTGGCGATGTCGGCGTTGCCCAGGCCGGCGGCGACCATGCCGAGGACCTGGCGCTCCCGCGGCGACAGCAGCGGGCGCTCGAACTGGCGGCGCAACTCGCGCGGGACGCACGCCTGACCGGCGCAGACCGCGCGGATGGTCACGGCGAGCGTCGCCGCGAGCCGGGACTCCAGGACGACGGCGTCCGCGCCGGCGTCCACCGCGCCGCGCATGTCCTGGCGGCGGTTGTCGCCGATCACCACCACCACGCGCGAGCGCGACAGCGCGCGGCGCACGTGGCGTACGGCGGCAGCGGGTTCGGGTCCGCACGCCTTCCACGCCACCACCGCCACGTGCGGCGGCCGGTTCTGGCAGGCGTCGGGGAGGCGTCGCGGCCCGGAGGCCCGGGCCGCGACGGTGAGCCCCTCGTGAGCGAGGAGCGTGGCGATCCGGCGGGACGTCGCCTCGTCGGCGGCAACCGCCACCGACACGTCGATGTCCGACACCAGGCCACCTAGCGGGTTGCCAATGAGGTCGTTCCTCATCGCCTGATCGCCCCGGTCGGGTCGCCGTCATGGCATGACACGGTCAGGCTTCGCGCAGAGATCGCAGCGAGCACCAGGCCCCTTCCTTGGTTGCATGGCCTCCGGGTGGTGCGCGGCGTCTCGCGGTGGCGGCGGGAGCCGTGTCTCCGGGGCTTTCCGAGGGCGACGCTACGTCGCCGAACGACGGGGCCGAGTTAGCGTGGCTGTTAGCTGCCGGTTACGCGGATCGACTTCTGCAGCGCTGGGCGGCGCGAATTGCACGAATTACCCATGCGCGTGATGTAGAACAAGGAGCAGGATCGTCCCAAAGGGTCACGCGACGGTCGTGACCGATTCGAGAAATTCCGGTCCTCTAAGTGGAACGCACCAATCAGGCGCGCGCGATCGTGCCCCACGTTCCCGCCCGTCCCCGCCCGACGGGGCGGCGGGTCGCGCACGCGCGCGTGGAGATCGAGGTCTTCGAGGCGTTCCCGTACGGCATCCTCGTCGTCGACCGCGACCGGACGATCCTGGCGGCGAACCCGGCCGCCGTCGCCATCCTCGGCGACGCGGCGTCCGCGGAGGGACGCCCGGGATCATCCTGCGAGCTGCTCGGCTGCCGCCGTCCAGGCCCGCTCGAGCACGTCTGCCTCACGGAGATGGCGGCCGAGGAGGGCCGGGCCCTCCCGGAGATCCGGCTGGACCTGCCCCCCGCCGCGCCGGTGCGCGCCGCGTGGGTGACCGCCGCCCCGCTGGACGCCGACGGCTCGCGGGTGCTCGTCGAGCTGCGCCCGGGCGACCTGCGCGACCGCCGGCGGCGGACCGAGCCGCACTGGACCACCGGCGCCCGGCTGCGGATCTACACCTTCGGCGGCACGCGCGTCGAGAGCAGCGAGGGCTCGATCGGCGGGCGCTGGCTCGAGCAGCGCCCCGGCCAGCTGTTCAAGTACCTGCTCGCCGAGCGCCACCGCGTCGTCCGCCGCGAGGAGATCGCCGAGACGATCTGGCCCGGCGCCGACCGCCGCATCCTCGGCAGCGTGCGTCACTTCGTGCACGCGCTGCGCGCCCGGCTCGAGCCCCAGCGCGCGCCTCGCGAGTCCTCGTCGTTCATCCTCAACGTCCAGGGCGGCTACGCGATCGACCGCCGCCACGTCTACATCGACGCCGACGACTTCGAGGATCAGGTCCGCGCCGGGCTCGACCACCTCGCCACCGGGCGCGTGATGCTCGCCCGCGAGCGCCTCGAGAGCGCCCTCACTCTCTATACCGGCGACTTCCTCGCCGACGAGCCCTACGCCGACTGGGCGATGGTCCAGCGCGACGCCCTGCGGCGGCTCGCCGCCGACGCGCTGCGGGCGCTCACGGCCATCGCGCGCCGCTCGGGCGACCTCGACACCGCGGGGCAGCACCTCGAACGGCTCGGCGAGCTCGAGCCGTTCGACATCGACGTCCACCGCGAGATCATCGGCCTGTGCCTCGCCCGCGGGCGGCGCAGCGAGGCGCTGCGGCGCTACGCGGCGCTGCGCGTGCGGATCCTGCGGACGTTCGGCGAAGAGGTCGACTTCTCGCTCTCGGACCTTCGCGGAGCGGAGGAGGCGGCGGACGAGCTCGACGCCGCGGCCGAGGCCGGCGAAGCCTAGTCCTAGTCGCATCGCGGTCTTCAGCCGGCCGAGGACGGCGCGGCGGGCTCGGTGTGGACGATCACGTCCGCCAGCTCGGGCCGGCGCTCGCGGACGGCCTCCTCGATGTCGCCGGCGCGGCGGTGCGCGCTGGGCAGCGGCTGGTCGGCGGGCAGCAGCACGGCGATCAGCGCGACGCGCCCGCGCTCGCCGTCGCGGAACTGCACGCCCGCGGGCGCCTGGCCGGTGTAGCGCTCGACGACCTCGGCGATCGCCTCGCGCGCGTCGGCGACCTCGTCGCGCGGCGGGGTGCTGGCCCAGTCGGTGCGCGACAAGGGCTCGATGTGCGTGTGCACGGCCCGCAGCTCGGGCATCGCCTCGCGCAGGCGTCCCTCGAGGCGCTCGACGATCTCGTGCGCCTCGCGGAGCGAGAGCCCGCGCGGCAGCTTGACGTGCAGCGACAGCTCGTAGGCGCCGTCGACGTTCATCACCCGGACGTTGTGCACCTCGCTGACCTCGGGGACGCTCAGCGCGGCCACCGTCGCGCGCTGGCGCACGTCGCCATGCACGGCCTGCGGCTCGACGTGGACGAGGACGTCGGCCCCGGGCAGCACGGCGGTGACGGCGCTCTCGACGGCGTCGGCGACGCTGTGGGCCTGCGCGAGCCCGGCGTCGGCACGCACGGCGACGACGAGGTCGACGAAGTGGCGCCCCGCGGCGTAGCGGACCCGCTCGCGCCGCAGCTCGACGCCGTCGAGGCGCTCGATGGCGTCCCGCACGGCGCGGATGGCGTCCTCGTCGGCGCGGTCCATCAGGACCTGGATCGACTGCCCGGCGAGCCGGGCGGCCGCGCCGAGCACGATGACGGCCACGATCAGCGCAGCGACGGCGTCGGCGCGCGGCTCGCCGGCGGCGACGAAGATCAGGCCGATCAGCACGGCGATCGAGCCCGCCAGGTCGGACGCGAAGTGCAGCGCGTTGGACGCGAGCGCGGCCGACTCGAGGCGCCGCGCGGCGCGGCCGCTGACGACTGTGCGTGACGTGTCGATCGCGATGACCACGCCGAGGACGGCGAACGTCCACCACGTAGCGTCCACGTGCGGGGTCTCGCCGGCGACGAGTCGCCCGACGGCGCGGTAGCCCAGGAAGGCCGAGACGAGGATGAGGAAGGTGCTCTCGGCCAGCGCGGCGAGGTGCTCGGCCTTGCCGTGGCCGTAGTGGTGCTGCTCGTCGGCGGGACGCACCGCGATGCGGATCGCGAACAGCGTGAGCAGCGCGGCGACAAGGTCGGTGCCGGAGTGGGCGGCCTCCGCGATGAGGCCGAGCGAGCCGCTGGCCAGGCCGGCGGAGAGCTTGACGGCGACCAGCAGGAGGGCCGCGCCGACGCTCAGTGCGGCGGTGCGCTTCTGCGCGGCGACATCGCTCGGGGTCCGCTCGGCCATCGCAGGCATGATGACGAGGCTGCGCCGCACCGATCGCCCGCCCGGCGGCGGGCCTAGGCCACGAGGCGGTAGTCGGCTGGCTCGAGCCGGCGCGTCCGGCGCCGGTACTCGGACATGTAGCCGGGCCAGTTGTTGGTGACGCGCCCGGACGCGGTCCGGTACCAGCTCGAGCAGCTCGACCACACCGAGTCGCCGAGGCGGCGCTGCATCTCCTCGTCGAACTCGCGCTGGACCTCCGGCCGCACGTCGAGGTAGGCGCGGCCGTTGGACGACAGGGCGCGCACCGCCTCGAGCACGTAGCGGATCTGGCTCTCGAGCATGTAGATGATCGAGCCCGAGCCGAGGTTGGTGTTGGGGCCGTAGAGCATGAAGAAGTTCGGGAAGCCCGAGACGGCCATGCCCAGGAACGCCTCGGCGCCGCCGCGCCACGCCTCGTTGAGCTCGCGCTCGCCGAGGCCGCGGACCTCCATCGGGGCGAGGAACTCGGTCGTCCGAAAGCCGGTGCCGAAGATGATCGTGTCGGCGGGGCGCTCGACGCCGTCGTCGGTGACGATGCCGTCCGGCGTGACCTCGCGGATCGCCTCCGTCACGAGCTCCACGTTCGGGCGCACGAGCGCCTTGTAGTAGTCGCTGGAGATCAGGACGCGCTTGCAGCCGAGCGCGTAGTCGGGCTTGAGCGTGCGGCGCAGGCGGCGGTCGCGCACAGACGGGCGCGAGCGCGAACCGCGGCCCCACGAAGCCCGTGATCAGCACCTCGAAGTAGGCCCAGAAGCCCAGGCGGGCGGCGTCCTGGAGCAGCGGCATGCGCTCGACGAGCCGGCGTGCGCGCTCCGGGTACTCGCGGTCCATCTTGGGGATGACCCAGGGCGCCGAGCGCTGGTAGACCTGCAGCCGCCCGACGCGCGGCGCGATCTCCGGGATGTACTGGATGGCGCTGGCGCCCGTGCCCACCGCGGCCACGTTGCGGCCCGTGAGGTCGTGGTCGTGCTCCCACCGCGCCGAGTGGAACGCGCGCCCGGCGAAGCGCTCGAGGCCGGGCAGGCGCGGGATCGACGGGCGGCTGAGCTGGCCGGTCGCGGTGACGACGACGTCGGCCTCGACCGTCTCGCCCGCGGCGGTCTCCAGCCGCCAGCGCCGGGCGTCCTCGTCGAACGTCGCCTGGGCGACGTCCGTGCCGAGGCGCAGGTGGTCGTCCAGGCCGTACTCGGCGACGCAGTGCTCGAGGTACGCGAGGATCTCCTCGCGCGGGGAGAACCGCCTGGTCCAGTCGCGCTTGGGCTCGAAGGAGAACGAGTACAGGTGCGAGGGGACGTCGCAGGTGAGGCCGGGGTACGTGTTGTCGCGCCACACGCCGCCGACGCGCTCGGCGCGGTCGAAGATCGAAAACGACTCCACCCCCGCGCGCCGCAGGGCGACGCCCATGCCGATGCCGGCGAAGCCGCTGCCGATGACGGCGACGTTCACGCGCCGAGTCGTATCACGCGCGACGGTAACGCGGCGGTAGTCGCGCCGTAAGCGCCGGCCGGGAGCGTTCGCGGCGCCGGTCCAGCGTCCCTGTCCCCTCCCCCGCGAGGTCATCAATGCACCGCATCCTCAAGTCCGCCATCGCCGTCGCCCTCGTGGCGCTCGCGGTCGCGGCCGTCAGCGCGCTCGGCACCTCGTCGAGCTACGGCTCCGGCACGCCCGAGGCGCGCGCCGCCGCCTCGGCCGACGAGGTCCGGGCCCGGCTCGACCCGTCGTCGGACAAGCTCGCCCAGTGCCTGCCCGACGCGCGCGTGAAGATCGCAGTCGACCTGACCACCGATCAGCTCGGCTTCGACATCTTCAACGTGTCGGCGCGCCACCTGGCGCCGAACCGCGACTACACCGTCTTCCTGCTCGAGCAGGCGGCGTCGCCCTTCGGCGCGGCCGAGTACATCGGCGACATCACCACCGACGAGAACGGCAACGCCGACAACCGGTTCAAGCTGATCGTCGAAGAGGCGTTCTCGTCGCAGCTCGTCAACGGCCAGCGCGTGCGCGTCGACCTCAACCGGGTCGGCATGTGGTTCGCCGACCCCAAGGACGACGACTTCTGCCTCGGCAAGAACAGCCCCGTCACCCCGTTCGACGGTGACAACGAGGCCGGCGTGCAGGTGTTCAACTCCCGCAACGCCGACCCGCTCCCGGCCCCGTAGGTCAGAACCCGGCGGCGACCCCGTCCTTGCGGGAGTCGCTGCCGCCCACGAGCCCTTCGGCGGCGGCCAGGATTGCCTGGCCGCCGCCGAACTCCGTGATGTCGCCCTCCCGGCGCACCTCGAGGCCGAGGCCCGCGAAGGCGCCGGGGTCGAGCCCCTCCTCCAGCCGCAGCAGCCGTCGGTCGACGCGGAAGCGCGGCCGGTCGAGCGCCGCCTGCGGGTCGAGCCCCTCGTCGACGACCGCGCTGACGAACTGCACCTGGGCCTGGGCCTGGATGAAGGCGCCCATGACCCCGAACGGGCCGAGCAGGCCCCCGTCGCGCAGGAGCAGGCCCGGCATGAGCGTGTGGTACGGGCGCCGGCCCGGCTCGACCGCGCCGCCGACCGCGAAGCACGCGCCCCGGTTGTGCAGCACGATCCCCGTGCCGGGCGCGACGACGCCGGAGCCGAAGGCGCCGAACAGGCTCTGGATGAACGACACCGCCATGCGGTCCTCGTCGACGACGCACAGGTACACCGTGCCGCCCGCCGGCTCGCGAACCTCCCGCGCGGCGGCGCACAGCCGCTGCGCGACGAAGCCCGCCTCGAGCAGGCCGGTGACGTCGGCGCCGTCGCGCACGGTGGCGAGCGCGTCCTCCAGGGCCAGCCGCACGCTCGTCACCGCGTTCGCCGGCGTCGGCGCTGCCCGCTCGAGCAGCGCGAGCGCCTCGAGCGCGGCGACGCCCTGCGTCGGCGGCGGCAGCTCGACGACCTCCACGCCGCGATAGCCGTGGCGCAGCGGCGCGACCCAGCGCGGCTCGTAGCCGGCGAGGTCGGCCTCGCTCAGCCAGCACGCCGAGGCGATCGCCCGCCCGGTGGCGCCGGTGTAGAAGGTCTGCGGGCCCTCCTCGGCGATCGCGCGCAGGCTCGCCGCCAGCTCGGGGTGGCGGAACGTCGCGCCCGCCCGCGGCGCCGGGCCGAAGCCGCCGGGGAGCGCCGGAGCGCGCCGCCACTCGGCGGCGGTGCGCGCGCCGACGGCGAACCCGTTCGCGGCCGCGTCGACGGCGCTCGCCAGGCACGCGTCGAGCCCGAGCCGCCCGAAGCGCTCCGACAGCGCCGCCCAGCCGGCAACCGCGCCCGGCACGGTGACCGACTGCGGCCCGGTGACTGCGATAGGGGCGTCCGGTGGCGCCTCCGCCGGAGCGGGGCCCGCGGCGTCCAGGCCGGCCGGCTCGCCGTCGCGCCGGACGAGCGCGAAGGCGTCGCCGCCGAGGCCCGTCGCCATCGGCTCGGTGACCGACAGGACGGCCGCCGCGCCGATCGCCGCGTCGGCGGCGTTGCCCCCGCGCTCGAGCAGCCGCAGCGCCGCCAGCGTGGCCAGCGGCTGGCTCGTTGCGGCCATCGCGCGGGCGGCGAAGCTCGGGGGCCGAGCCGTCATGCCGTCGGCACGGTAGACCCCGAACGCAAGATTCCGCTGGTATTGCCGATCACCCAGGCGTGCGACTCATGCCCGTCATGCGCGCGGTGGGGATGCGCCTCGCCCGGAACATCCCGGCCGTCGACCCCCGCCAGATGCCGCTGCTGCGTTCGAACGCGACGCTCAACGAGCGCTACGCCCGCGCGCTTGCCGACGCCGGCATCCACGCGGTCTGGGTCCACGACGACCTCTCCGAGGGCATCGAGCCGCGCGACCTGGTCTCCCCCGCCGTCCGCGAGCGCTCGGCGCGCGCCGTCACCAAGGCCATGGAGGGCGCGCGCCAGGCGGTCGCCGGCGGCCAGCGCCTCAGCCCGGAGGCGCTCGGCGAGCTGCACAAGGTCGTCGACGACATCGCCGAGAGCGTCGCGCAGCATCCCGGCGCCTCGGTCGTCCTCGACGATCTGGCCGCCGCCGACGCCTACACCCACCAGCACTCGATCGACGTCTGCGCGCTCGGCCTGCTGCTCGGCCGCGAGCTGTTCGGCACGAGCGGCTGGCAGGATGACCGCGGCCGCCGGCGCTTCGACGACGTCGACCGCCGGCTGCACCTGCTCGGCCTCGGCCTCCTGGTCCACGACGTCGGCAAGATGCGCATCCCCCTCGCCATCCTCAACAAGCCCGGCAGGCTCACCGACGAGGAGATGGCGGTCATGCGCTCCCATCCGGACGAGGGCGCCGACATGCTCTCCGGTGACGGCTACTCGCCGCTCGTGCGCGCCGTCGTGCGCGAGCACCACGAGCGCTGGGACGGCGGCGGCTACCCGAACGGGCTCTCCGGGCGCCACATCCATCAGCTCGGGCGGATCGCCGCGGTCGCCGACGTCTACGACGCGGTGACCAGCGAGCGGCCCTACCACCCGGCCCGCCCTCCCTACCGCGGCGTCGAGGTCATCCTCGACGACGCCGGCGCCGCCTTCGACCCCGAGGTCGTCCAGGTCTTCCGCCGGGTCGTGCACCCATACCCGATCGGCAGCGAGCTGCGGCTGCCGGACGGCGAGGTCGGCGTCGTCGCGCGCGTCGACCCCGACCACCCCGACTGCCCGTGGGTGCGCTTCCCCGCGGGCGAGCGGCCCGTCGACACCGAAGTCGAGCTCGCCGCCGCCTGACGCGGCGCCGAGCGCCCGCGCTACGCCGGCAGCTCCAGCTCGCTGAGGTAGGGCGGTGACGCGCCCGGCCGCTCGCACGTCTTCGCGGCGACGAGCGCGGCGAAGCGGGTCGCCTCGAGGACGACTTCGCGATCCGTCAGCGCCTCGATGCCCAGGCCGTGTGACCGCCACCACGCCAGGAAGCCGCCGCTGAACGCGTCGCCAGCGCCGATGGTGTCGACGACCTCGACGGGCGGGGCGGCCACCGCGAGCTCGCCGTCGCGCATCACGACGGTGACGCCGTCGCCGCCGCGCGTAAGCAAGACGACGGCGGGGCCGGCTTCGAGCATCATCCGCGCCGCCGCGGCCGGCGGGCGCTGGGGATCGAGCCAGGCCAGGTCGTCCTCGCTGACCTTGACGAGGTGGCTGCGCCCGAGCACCCTGCGCAGCCGCCGCCGGTAGCCGTCGGGATCGCTGATCACCCACGGCCGGCAGTTCGGGTCGACGGCGACGAGTGCGTCGCCGGCGAGCTCCTCGACGACCGCCTCGAGCGCGGTGGCCATCGGCTCGAGCGTCAGGCCGAGCGTCCCGACGTGCAGGATGCCCACCGCTGACGGCAGCGCGGCCACCGCCGCCTCCGTGGTCAGGCCGGGCGCGGAGGTGGCGCGCTCGTAGAAGCGGTAGCGCGCGCTGCCCGTCTCGTCGATCTCGGCCAGGGCCAGCGTCGTCGGCTCGTCGGTGCGGATCACGGCGTCGAGGCGGACGCCGTCGCTGCCGAGCATGCGCTCGAGCGTCGTCCCGAAGCGATCGGTCGACAGCCGCCCGAGGAAAGCGACGGGCTGCTGCAGGCGGCCGATGGTCCGTGCGGTGTTGAACGGCCCGCCGCCCGGGTGGGCGCGCACCTCGTCGGAGGCCCCGACGACGAGGTCGTAGAGCGCCTCGCCGCCGACCAGGATCACGTCCTCGGCGACAAGCGAGTTCGCGGTCGGCCCGGTCACGACGCGTCATCATGACCGACGGAGCGTGCCCGAGCCGTACGAGGTTCCCGCGACGCCGCGGAGCGCGGCTGACCCCGCGAGGATGCCGAGATGACCTATGTCGCCGAAGACAGCCGCTACGAGGCCATGCCCTACCGGCGGAGCGGCCGGTTCGGGCTCAAGCTGCCGGTGGTGTCGCTCGGGTTGTGGCACAACTTCGGCGACGACAAGCCGCTCGAGGTGCAGCGGGCCGTTCTGCGCCGCGCGTTCGACCTCGGCGTGACGCACTTCGACCTGGCGAACAACTACGGGCCCCCGTACGGATCCGCCGAGGTCAACTTCGGGCGGATCCTGCGCGAGGACTTCGCCGCCCACCGCGACGAGCTGATCGTCTCGACGAAGGCGGGGTGGGACATGTTGCCGGGCCCCTACGGCTTCGGCGGTTCGCGCAAGTACCTCCTGGCGAGCCTCGACCAGAGCCTGCGCCGGATGGGGCTCGAGTACGTCGACATCTTCTACTCGCACCGCTACGACCCCGAGACGCCGATCGACGAGACGATGGGCGCGCTCGACGCGGCCGTGCGGCAGGGCAAGGCGCTCTACGCCGGGATCTCCTCCTACTCCGCCGAGCGCACCGCCGAGGCCGCCACGATCCTGCGCGATCTCGGGACGCCGCTGCTCATCCACCAGCCGAACTACTCGATGTTCAACCGCTGGATCGAGCGCGGGCTCCTCGACGTGCTCGCCGAGCAGGGCGCCGGCTGCATCGGCTTCTCCCCGCTCGCCCAGGGCGTGCTGACCGATCGCTACCTCGCGGGCATCCCTGAGGACTCGCGCGCCGCCCGGCACACGACGCTCGCCGGGGAGCACCTCAGCGACGAGAACCTGCGCCGCGTCCGGGCGCTGAACGAGATCGCGAAGGAGCGCGGGCAGTCGCTGGCGCAGATGGCGATCGCCTGGACGCTGCGCGACCCCCGCGTGACGTCCACGCTGATCGGCGCATCGAGCGTGCGCCAGCTCGAGGACAGCCTGGAGGCGGTGCGCAACCTCGGCTTCAGCGACGAGCAGCTCGCGCGCATCGAACCGCTCGCCGTGGACGGCGGCGTCGACCTGTGGAGGGAGCCGAGCACCGCCTAGTGATCGTCGCGGCCCCGACCACGCTCCTTGAGCGCGCGAGGCGCCTGGTCGCCTCGGGCCGCCGGCGCATCCTCGGGATCGTCGGGCCACCCGGCGGCGGCAAGTCGACCGTGGCCCGGCTGGTCGTCGCGCAGCTCGGCGACGCGGCCGCGCTCGTGCCGATGGACGGCTTCCACCTCGCGCAGGCCGAGCTGGTCCGGCTCGGCCGGCGCGACCGCATGGGCGCGCCCGACACCTTCGACGCCGACGGGTACGTCGCGCTGCTGCGGCGCCTGCGGGACGCCACCGACTCCGTCGTGTACGCCCCGGAGTTCCGGCGGGAGATCGAGGAGCCGATCGCGGGCGCCATCGCGATTCCGCGCTCGGTGCCGCTCGTCGTGACAGAGGGCAACTACCTCCTGCTCGAGCACGGCGGATGGGACGGGGTGCGAGCACTCCTCGACGAGTCGTGGTACGTCGAGGTCGACGAGGAGACCCGCATCGAGCGGCTCGTGAAGCGTCACGTCGCGTTCGGCAAGGCGCCCGGCGAGGCGAGGGAGTGGACGATGGGCAGCGATCAGCGCAACGCGGAGGTCGTGGCCCGGACGGCCCATCGGGCCGACCTGGTGGTGCGGCTCGCCGAGAGCGGCTAGGCACGGCGACTCGCCCCGGGGCTGGTGATCTGCGGCGGGT
>VAWY01000238.1 GCA_005888335.1 Actinomycetota bacterium | reverse complement strand
TCCTCGTCGTAGAAGGGGCCGATCGGCTTGGTCGGCGGCGCCGCGAGCGCGGGATCGGCCGGCGCCACGCGCGCGCGGCTGAGCAGCGTCGCGGTGGGCAGCTCGGGGTCGACCGCGGCGAGGGCCTGCTCGAGCAGGTAGCCCATCTGGCCCTGGGTCATCGCGACCAGCGCGTCGAAGGGCAGGGCCGGCGTGTCCGGCTCGCCGGCCGCCTGCTGCAGCGCCAGCGCGCCGACCTGCGGCCCGTTGCCGTGCGTGACGATCACCTCGTGGCCGGCGCGGCGCAGGCGCGCCAGCGCTTTCGCGGCCTCGGCGGCGTTGGCCTGCTGCTCGCCCCAGGTCCCCCGCTGGCCCTCCCGGATCAGCGCGTTTCCTCCGATGGCGATGAGGATGCGCACGGCGCCCGCCCGCTACGAGCTGCGGATCGCCAGCCAGATCGCCCGGGCCGGCTCGTCGCCCGGGTTGCACCACGAGTGCGCGAGCGTGGTGCGGAAGTGCAGGGAGTCGCCCTCGCCGAGCTCGTAGGTCTCGCCACCGACGACGAAGCGCATGGCGCCCTCGAGCATCACGACGAGCTCCTCGCCGGGGTGGACCATCGGCTCGGGGCCGCTGTCGGCGCCCGGCTCGACGTGCGCCTCGGCGCCGGCGACGAAGAACGGCCCGTAGCGCCCGGAGATGTTCTCCAGCGTCAGGCCCCGCTTCGAGGTGTACAGCCGCGCGCGCTCGTGCGGGCGGATGAGCGTGACCGGCCGCAGCGGCTCGGACTCCTCGATGAAGAACGCCACGCTCTTGCCCAGCGCGCCGGCGATCTTCATGAGGCTGGCGATCGTCGGCGTCATGCCGGTCTTCTCGATCTTGTGGATCGCCGCCGGCGACAGGCTCGAGCGATCGGCGAGCTGCTGCAGCGACCACCCGCGCTCGGCGCGCGTCTGCGCGACCTTGCCGCCGAGCTCGGAGACCGTCTTCGCGATCGAGTCGGTGAAGTCGCTCATCTACCTTCCGAGATGGACTGTGCACGATCCGACATGGCGAACGCAAGCGTTTCCGATAGTGAACGCGTCCGCCCCGAGACTTGACCGCCACGGGGAAACGAGCGTAGAAAGACATTTGCGATCCGACACGGAACGCGCGCCGCCACCCACCACCGATCCCTTGAAAGGGGCAGACGTGGCCAAGACCGATCTCGCCGACCAGCCGGCCGGCACCGAGCTCTTCGACGTCTCCCAGAAGGTCTTCCCCGACGTGCAGGCCGAGCCGGGAGAGAGCGCCTACACGTTCATGCACACGGTGCCCTATGAGGGGTCGGTGGGACTGGTGAACCTGCTGACGACCACGCGCCTGCGGCGCAAGGGGTTCGACACCAAGCTCGTCCTCTACGGGCCGGGCGTCCTCATGGCCTCCGGGACGCGCGGCTTCCCCAAGGTGGGCGACGAGGCCTTCCCGGGCCACATGGCGATCAACAACCAGCTGCGGACGTTCATGGACGAGGGCGGCACGGTCTATGCCTGCCGCTTCGCCTGCGGCGCGCTGTACGGCTTCCCCGAGGACTTCCTCATGGACGGCGTCACGCCGTTCCACCCGCTCGACGTCCTCGACGCCGCGCTGACCGCCTGGCGCGAGAAGGCCTTCCAGCTGAACACCTGGACCGTGTAGCAGGTCCCCCGTGGTCGTCGGCCACGCCGAGGCGATCGCCGCGTGGCGGCGCGCGGAAGCGCGCGTGTACCCGTCGGTGATGATCAACGCCGCGCTCTACGAGCAGTACGTCACGACGGTGCGCGCGATCGCCGAGGAGCTGGCCGACGTGCGCACCGACGAGGAGCTCGTCCGCGCCTGGCACGAGCGGCGCGACATCGCCACGGACGTGGTGTCGCGCACCGCGCCCAGCATGCGCGCGGTGATGGACCTCAGCGCGCTGCGCGACGCCGCGTTCTGCCACCGCCACCGCCAGCTCACGCGCGAGCGCGGCAAGGAGATCGCGCGCGAGCGGCTGGAGCGCGCGCGCCGCGAGGGCGACGAGTGGGTGGTGCTCTTCGAGGACGTCACCCCGCTGGGGTCGCAGCGGCTCGAGATGCACGTGCGCAGCGGCCGGGCGATCCACGCCTCGAGCCGCAGCGAGATGGACAGCCCGAGCCCCGCCTTCGACCTCGAGGTCGTCCAGCTCGACCCGGCGACCGGCGCGTGGCTGGTGGACCAGCCGCCGCTGATGCCGACCCGCACCTGCCACTCGCACGAGGAATGGGAGGCGCGCATCCAGCAGGCCCGCGCCACCTTCGGAAGGAACTGAGATGACCACGCACCCGCAGCGCGTCATCGACGCGCACTGCCACATCGGCGAGATCCCGCCGTGGAAGTTCTACGACCTCGAGCACCCGGTCAAGCCGACGGTCTACGACTACCGCTCGACCGACGAGTTCCTGCGCAACCACATGGACGAGTTCAACGTCGAGCGCGCGCTCGTGATGTCCAACTACGGGGTGCCCGTCCACGAGATCTCGTTCGACCTCAACGAGGTCGTCCTGGACGCGGCGACGACGAACGACCGGATCCTCGCCGCGATCTGGGTCTCGTTCCTGCCGCGCAACGCGGAGATGACGCGCAAGGCGCTCGCGTACGCGCGCGAGTCGCGGGTCGTGGCGCTCAAGACGACGTTCCTGCTCGGCGGCAACCCCGACCCGTCGACCTGGGACGAGGAGACGCAGAAGCTGGCCGACGAGTGCTTCGACGTCTGCGAGCAGCACGACCTCGTCTTCCACTTCCACACGAGCCCGGGCGGGAGCTCGGACATCACGAACTTCATCCCGCTCGTCGAGAAGTACGGCAAGCGCTGCAAGATCTACCTCGTCCACTTCGGCGGCGGCGTGTCGGGCCACATTCGGCTGGTGCCGAAGTTCCTGCAGTGGGTCCAGGAGGGCTACAAGGTCTACACCGACACCTCGTGGGCGATCGGCTTCGGCGCGCGCTGGCTGCTCACCGAGATCGAGAAGACCGGGGTCGGCGGCGACCGCGTGTTCTTCGGGTCCGACGAGCCGTGGTCGGACTTCGACAGCGAGTACTGGAAGATCAACGGCGTCCGGAACATCTCCCAGGAGCTCAAGGAGCGCGTGTTCTGGCGCAACTACGAGGAGCTCTACGCGGGCCGTGGCTGACCGCGTCCTCGATCTCGACGACCGCCGGCTGCTCGTGGAGCTGCAGTCCCTCGGCGTGCGCGTCGAGGACGAGGGCGGTGCAGGCGTGCCCGGCCGCCGCGGCGGCGCAGGGCCGTCGGACGCGGGCTTCATCTGGGTGCGCGGCCTCCCTCTGACCGTGCCCATGCACGCCGGCTACGCGCGCCGGTCGCCCTACACCCTGCGGGTGCGCGAGCGCGGCGCGAAGCTCTATTACCGCGACGAGGAGGTCGGCCCGGTCTCCATCCCGCCGCGGCCCCGCATCTACGACCTCGTGACGGCCGACGGTGTGCCGTACTGGAAGATCGCGCTGCTGCACCTCGACTCGATCGCCTCGACGGTCGTGCAGAAGTGCATCTACTGGGGGACCCCCGAGCAGTGCGGCTTCTGCGGGATCGAGCTCACGCGCGGCGAGCAGACGATCCCGGTCAAGACGCCGGCGCAGCTCGCCGAGGTCTGCGCGGCGGCGCGCGAACTGGACGGCGCGGTCGACGCCACCCTCACGACCGGCTCGCTGAACCGCCGCGACCGCGGGGCGCTCTACCTGTCGAAGTGCGCAGAGGCGATCAAGGAGGCCAGCGGGCTGCCGATCCAGGTCCAGTTCGAGCCGCCCGACGACCTCGACGTGCTCGAGCACGTCCGCGACGCCGGCGTCGACGCGGTCGGCATCCACATCGAGACGTTCGACCCCGAGGTGCTCGCCCGCGTGGCGCCGGGCAAGGCGCAGTGCGGCGTGGAGGGCTACTTCCGCTGCTGGGAGCGCGCCGTCGAGGTCTTCGGCCCGGGGCGCGTGACGACCTACGTGATCCTCGGCATGGGCGAGCGGCGCAGCCTGATCGAGGACGGCTGCCGGCGGGCGATCGAGATGGGCGTCTACCCGTTCGTCGTGCCGCTGCGTCCGGTCCCGGGCACGCTGATGGCGGACGTGCCGCCCCCGGCGCCGGACTACGTCGCCGACGTGTACCGGGCGGTGTCGGCGATGCTCGCCGAGCACGGCCTCGACCACCTGGACGCGGGCGCGGGCTGCGCGCGCTGCCAGGCCTGCTCCGGGCTGTCGGCGTGGGAGCGGGTGTTTCGCAAGGAGGAGCTCCGTGAGCGGCGCCGCGTCGCTCTCCGCCCGCCCGCCTAGCGTCACCGCCGAGCGGTGCCGCCTCGCGCGCACGCGCGTCGAGCTCGACGACCACTTCACCGTGCGCCGGGCGGTGTTCGTCGTCGAGCAGCGGCTCTTCGCCGGCGACGACCGCGACGAGCGCGACGCGGACGCCGGAACGCTGCACGCGATCGGCGTCGTCGCCGGCGCCGTCGGGGGTGCGGTGCGCCTGTACCCGCTCGACGGGGCCGGGCTGTGGAAGGGCGACCGGCTGGCCGTGCTGCCGGCGCTGCGGCATGGCCTGCTGGGCGCCGAGCTCGTGCGCTTCGCCGTGCGCACGGCGGGCGAGCTGAGCGGTCGGCGGATGGTGGCGATGATCCAGCTGCCCAACGTGCGCTTCTTCGAGATGCTGGGGTGGCGGGGGAGCGGCCCGGTGGCGCACTACCACGGTGTGCTCCACCAGCCGATGCAGATCGCGCTCAGCGGCCGAGACGGGTGAGCGGCGTCTGCGCGAGGTCCCACACGGTCGCGGTGCGGCCGTGCGCGGTGATGCGGAGGGTGCGGGTGGCGTCGAAGGCGCCGCACTCGGCGCACGCGAGCCCGCGGGCGGTGAACACGGCGCACGCCTCATCGGCACGCGCGGCCGGCGCGGCGAGGACGAAGCCGAAGCTCGGGAACGTGACGAGCCAGCGCTCGAGCGGGAC
>VAWY01000141.1 GCA_005888335.1 Actinomycetota bacterium | reverse complement strand
GGCCCCGCGCGCACACCTTCGCCCGGCCCGCGTCGACCACGAAGAAGCCGACCCCGACCTCGCCCTCGCGGGCGACCGTCGTCCCGGCGGGGAAGGTGCGCTGGCTCATGCCGGCGGCGATCCGCCCCAGCTCGCGGCGGCCGAGCTCCGCGAAGAGCGGCGCGCGCCGGAGGGCCTGGATGGGGACGCCGGGCATCTCAGCGTGCCCTCAGCGCGATCGTCCGCAGGAGCCTCGGCGCGGCCGGACGCGCGCGCACGCCGCCCACCGCCGCGCGGACGTTGAGCGCGACGACGCGGGCGTGCCAGCGCGCGCGTGTGCGCCGGCTCACGTGCCGGTCGGCGATGAAGATCAGCCGCAGCTCGCCACCCGCGCAGAGCGCCGTGACGTCGAAGCGCGATCGGCGCCGCCCGACACCGAGGTCGCGCGCGAAGGCGACCGCGTCGAAGAAGATGGCCCGCCGCTCCGAGGGCGGCAGCGCCGCGAGCGCCTCGGGCACCGGCTCGTCGGGCGCGTAGACGGTCCCGCCCGGGAGGAGCTCGTGGAAGGTGCGGCGCACGGCGGCCACGTCCACCGGCACGATCGCGGTGAGCAGGTGCGGGCTCCCCCGCCCGAGCAGGTCGCCCTGGCCGGCCGCCAGCAGCGCCTCCTCGCCGTCGGGGCAGTCGCGCCGGCGCACCTCGGCGACGAGCCCGCCGCTCACGCGCTGCAGCCAGTCCGCGGTGACGCGCCCGGGCGTGCCGGGCGGCTCGAACCAGATGACGCGGTCCGGCCCGACCCACGCGGCCGCGCCGCCGGCGTGCGCCAGCCGGCGCGCGGTGCGCTCGGCGAGCTCTCCGAGCCGCCAGCGGTTGCGCTCCTCGCGGGAGCGAGCGTCGAGGCGCTCGGGCCCGGCGGCCGAGGCGATCCGCGCCGAGCCCACGCGCACGGGCTCGCGCACGTGCCCCAGCCGGCGCAGCCACTCGAGCGTCAGCAGCGCCGTGCCCGGCTCGCCGTGCGCGCGCTCGACGCGCACGACGCGGGTCAGCAGGGCCGCGCACAGGGCCGTCACCAGCGCGACCGCCGCGAGCCGCTGCGCGTCGCCGTCGGCCACCCGGCCCACGGCGGCCAGGCCCGCCAGGCAGGCCACGCCCGTCCCGATCACCGCGGCGTACGAGCGCGCCGCGAAAGCCTGGATCTGCTCGCGGGCGAGGACCGACCGGGCCAGGAAGAAGGCCAGCAGCGCCGCCGACAGGGCGCCCAGACCGTGTCCGTAGAACGCGATCGAGATCGCGTCGGCGATGGCCCAGAACACCACGCCGAGCAGCCAGGCCAGCACCAGGGTCTGGCGCTCGAAGCGCCGGCGCAGGTTCGTGAACAGCCGCAGCTCCAGGCGCTTGAGGTCGAAGTAGAGCAGCCGCGCCCAGTCGGCGGCGGCGCGGATGGTCGGCATCGAGAGGAACAGCACCACCACCGACCGCGAGTCGGTGCGCGCGCCGTGCAACAGCGCCAGGACGGCGAGCGAGTCGAGGCCCATGACCGCGTGCGACGCGCCGCCGGCGAGCCACTCGCGGCCGGCGCCGCGCAGCGACGCGCGCATGGCGCGCAGGCCGGCGTGCGGCAGGGTGTCGAAGCCGAGGAAGTGGTAGACGCGGTGCGTGAAGTGCAGCGTCAGCGCCGTCGTCGCCGCCGTGACCAGCAGCGACGAGACGACCAGCGCCCACACGCCGATGGCGGGGTAGAGCGCGAGCATCGCGGCCAGGCCGAGGACCTCGGGCGCGATCGTCGCGGACATCGGCCGGTAGACCCGGCGCATCGCGTAGATCCCCGAGTGGTAGCAGCGCGTCGGCAGGTCGACGGCGACCCGCAGCAGCAGCGTGCCGGCGAAGGCCTCGGCCGGGCCCAGGGTGCCGGCGATGGCGTGCCCCGCCGTCCAGCCGATGGCGGCGAGCGCGAAGAGCGCCGCCGGGGCGGCCGCGAACGTCATCCAGCCGGCGATGGCGGCGGGGATCCGGTGGGGCCGACCGGACCGGTGCAGGTCGCGGACCTGCGCGCGCATCGCCTCGAGCGCGCCCCACCAGAAGTGCGAGATCAGGCCCGTCGACGCCGCGGCGCCGACGACCAGCAGGAAGTTGTCCCAGCCAAGCCCGCGGAACGCCAGCAGCACGAGCACGGCGTGGGAGGCCGACTCGATGAGGTAGGTCACCAGGAAGTAGCGCAGGCGGTAGAAGCTGTAGCGCCACAGCCGTCCGCCGAGCAGGGCCTCGTCGAGGGACACGATCCGCGCCTCGCGCCCGGCCTGACGGTGCAACCAGCGGTCGAGCTCGTTCACCGGCCCCTCCCTCGTGCGTTGCGCGCGGCCACCAGCGAGACGAGCCCGTAGTCCTGGCGCAGCGCGCGGTAGGGGACCTCGCGGAAGGCGCGCGCTCCCGACCGCCCGCTGACGGCCTCGGCGACCATGAGCGCGATGCGGTAGTCGAGCTGCTCGAGCTGGTGGCGGTCGGTGACCACGCGCCGCAGCCGCACGGCCGACTGGTGGTGCGTCAGCGCGCTGCGCGGATCGAGCGTCCGGTTGACGACCGAGCACACGGTGCGCGCCATCTCGTCGCGGTCCGCGCCGCGCAGCGTGCGCGCGGTGGCCCGCGTTCGGCGGCCGATCTCGCGCAGCAGGACGCGAGCCGGCGACGGGTCGAGCCCCACGGTCCCGTCCGCCGCCACGCGCATGCCGAGGAACGGGACGGCGGGGGCCCCCTTCGCGCGGTCCCATTCCTCCGCGGGGCGACCCGACGATGTGACGTAGAGCGTCCGCCGCTTCTTCTCGTTGAGCGCCAGGCCGAGCCGGTCGATGTGGGCGTCGATCTCGGCGTCGGCCGAGGCGGCGACCGCCGGATCGCGGTGGGCGAAGAGGAAGTCGTCGCCGTAGCGCGCGTAGAACGCTCCGGGGACGCGCTCGAGCGCCCGGTCCATGTCGGTGAGGTAGAGGTTCCCGAGCACCCCGGCGATCGGCTGGCCCATCGGCAGGCCCTTGACTCGCACGGCGAGGCCGCCATCCGGCAGGTGCATCTCCGCCCGGATCGCGCCTTCGACGAGCGCCGGGAGCGGACGGCCGAGGTCCGCCTCCAGGGCCGGCCAGAGCGACGAGTCGCGGCCGATCGGGATCGAGTCGAAGTACGAGGCGACGTCGCGCCGCAGGACGTACACGCCGGGCGGGCGAGCGCCGTCGCGGGAGCGCCGCTCGGCGCGCAGGTAGGCGGCGAGCTGCGCGACCGGCGACAGCCACGCGAACCCCCTGCGGTACGAGAACACGCGGTCCGACAGCCGCGCCGCGGTCGCCTCCTGCGCCACGCCGGCGACCACGCCGTGGACGATCAGGTCCGTCAGCCGGCAGCTGAAGACCTCCCGCTTCTTGCCGCCGACGAAGATCGTCCGCAGCTCGCCGGGTTCGAGCTCGTAGCGCCCGTGCGAGACCTCCCGCGCGAGCAGCCGCGCGACCTTGCCCCGGTTGATCACGATCGACGCCAGCGAGACGTCGTCCTGCTTGAGCTCGAACAGGCGGCTGCTCAGCAGGTAGCGCTGGTGCAGGCGCTCGATCTGGCGCTCATAGCGGCGCCGGTCGGCGAGGCAGGCCTGAACGTCCATGAGGTACCCATCACCTCAGCGGGCGCACGCGGGGCCGAGCGAGTGGTCGCTGTTCGGCTGGGATGGACTTCTGCGTTCGGGCGGGAGAAGACCTCGGTCTCTGCTCTCGCCATGGGGGTCGCTGCACCGCTGGTGCAGGAGCCGCTCGGCCGTCGCGTGCGCCATGGGGTGACGCTAGCCCCGCCCGGCGGGCGCGCGCAAGACCCCCAAAGGGGTGGCCGATCCCACCCCGAGCCTTCGGTCAGACGGCGGCGACGGCGGCGCGCTCGGCCAGGCCGACGCGCACCCGGAAGACGTCGAGCATGTGCGGCAGCGGCCGGCCCGGGTCGAGCGCAGGGTCGACCAGCCGCGGCTCGCCGTGCTCGAGCAGCGCGGCGAGCACCTCGGTGCCGACGAACAGCGCCAGGTTGCGACCCGGACAGCCCTGGGGCCCATGGCTGAAGTGGTTCAGCGTCCAGTCGTCCTTGGCGCTGCCGTCGATCCACTCCTCGGGCGCGAAGCGATCGGCGTATGTCAGGCGCTCGGGGTCGCGGTGCTGGAACGTGTTGACGATCATCACCTGCGTGCCCGCCGGGACGACCGCGCCGCGCCACGTGAGGTCGACGAGCGTCTCGCGCGACAACAGCGGCGTCGTCGGCCACAGCCGCATCGCCTCCTGCAGGCACGCGGTCAGGTACTCACGGTCGGTCTCGGCCCGTGCGCGCTGCTCCGCGTGCGAGCCGAGCAGCGCGAGCGCGCGCAGCGCGTTGGCCGCGAGCGTGTCCTGCAGCGCGAACAGCCAGTGCGCGACCTGGCCCTCGACGCGCGTGTCGGGCGTCGACGGCGCCTCCCCGAAGAGTCCGACCAGGCTGCCGGGCTCGGCCGCCTTCACGTAGCGCTCGACGCCGTCCATGAACTCGTCGAAGTACTCCGAGCGCTCGGAGGGCAGCCCGTTGGCCTCCGACATCAGCTCGGCGAGCAGGTCGCTGAGCCCCTCGTCGTCGCGCGCCGAGTCGCCGAGCACGATCCGGCGCACGATCCGCCGGAAGGCCGCGTGGAAGGGCTCGTAGCGGACCTCGTCCTCGCCGAGCAGCTCGGCGAGCTCCTCGCGCACGACCGCCGCGAAGCGGTCGGCCAGACGGTGCGAGGACTGCGCGCTGTCGAGCACCGCCTCGGTGAAGCGCCGGCGGTCCTGCCACAGCTCGCCGCGCGAGAGCGTGAGCGCGTAGGGCTGGAAGTGCCCCATCCCCTTGCGCTTGGCCTCCGGGTCGGCGGCGAACGGGTACGGCGAGCCCTCGAGCACGCGGCGCACGTCCTCGGGGGCGAGCACGAGCAGCGCGCGGTTGGTCATCACCCGGATCCACACCGGCCCCGGGCCGTGGCGCCGGCGGATGCCGGCGATGAGGCGCACCGCGCGCCCGTCGACGTCGAGGCGCGTGGCGACGGCGACCGGCGTGGGCCGCCGCCGGAACAGGCCCTGCACCGCGTTGGGGACGATCACCAGCTGGTTGAACTGCGCGTTCTCCAGCAGCGAGGCGCTGGGCAGCTCGCGGGCCATTGCGCGGTCAGCCCACCGGCCGCCAGGGCGCGAACGCGTTCTCGACGCCTTCGAACGCCGGCGAGAGCTCGGGGTGGTGGCGGCGCAGCACGTCGAGCATCGTGTTGCGCTCGACCCACTGCAGGCCCTCGGGCGTGTAGACGTCCGGCGTGTAGTCGTTGGTGAAGAAGCGGTCGCTCTTCAGCCGCCGGGAGGCCATGAGGATGAAGATGCGGAAGGCGGTGTCGCTGAAGCCGAAGCCCTTCGGCGGCTCCTCGGCGTACAGGCCGACCTGCAGGTCGACCGCGTCGATGTCGCCGTCGTAGACCTCGCTGATCTCCTCGGCCCACTGCCGGTTCGGCGTGAGGTCCTCGAAGCGCTTGACCCGCGGCTTGCGCAGCTTCTCGCGGAAGTCGTTGTAGCGCGGCACGCCGCGCTCCCGGTCGCGCAGGATGTCGATCGTCCCGAGGTCCACGCGGTCGCCGTTGAGCCGCACGAGGTTCTGCAGCGCGCGCGGGTGGTTGTGCATCGTGATCGCGCCGGGGTGCGCGACGCCGCACGAGTAGAAGAGATCCGACCAGCCGAAGCGGTCCACGGTCGCGCGCGTCGAGCGGCCCTGGATGTTGGTGAACTCCTCCTCCTCGACGAGCGCCCCGGTGCGGTGCGAGCGCATCTCCCAGTCGTCGGGGATCAGCGGGTGCATCCGGTAGACGGACGCGAACTCCTCGGTGATCGAGTAGGGCGCGGCGTGGTGGCGCGCCTCGCCGCCGACGACGCCGAAAATCGCCTCGAGCTGGTCGATGCGCGGCAGGCGGGTCTTCGCCCACTGCGGCAGCGCGCCGTACCAGTTGTCGTGCATGGCCTGCTTGAGCACCGGCGTGGCGAGGATGCCCGGCGTCCACTCGACCGTGTGGATCTTGGCCATCAGCGCCGAGTTGACGAGCCGCGCGGTGAGGAAGAGCTTCTCGTCGCCCCACGTCGGATACGACGCCTTCAGGTAGTCGCAGATCGCGTTGTGCTCCTTGGTGAAGAGCGTGTGGAGCATCGACAGGCCGACCCAGTAGTTGTCGTTGAAGCCCGTCTTGTCGATGCCCTGCAGCCCCTCGCGATCCTCCTCGGGCAGCCGGCCGTCCTCGAGGATCATCTTGCCGTCCTCGCCCGTGCGCAGGGGGCGGTTCTGCTCCTCGCTGGACCCGTAGATCTGCGAGCCGTCCCACCAGTGCGTGACGGTGTTGACGTACGTGCTCTTGCCCTCCGGGTCGCGCGTGGTGCTGCGCACCTTCATCTCGGCTTCGCCCCACTCGTCGCCGGGCTCCAGCGCGACGACGACGGACTCGTCGGGCGAGTTGTCGCCGTGGCTGAACCAGTCGTGGTTCTGGAACTGGATCCAGGCGGCCGCGAGCACGTTGAGCGTCGTCGCCGGCTTGAAGCTGTCGCGCACGAGCAGCTTGGTGCTCACCGTCCGCGGGTTGGGCGTCATGAGCTTGGGCGGCTCTTCGGGGACCGTGATGCCCAGCGGGTGGTTGCGCCCGAAGCGCGCGCCGGCCATGCCCATCCGCGGGTGGGCCGGGTCGTAGCGCGAGCCGTCGTACGTGCGGTGCTTCGGCAGCTCCTCGAGCGCCTCGGCCGGCGGCGCGCCGTTGCCCTCGGGCGAGGGCTCGGTGTCGTAGAGGTTGAGCTCGCGCAGCTCGTCGCGGAACGCGCGCAGGTTCAGCAGCGCGAGCGGGCGCGGCAGCTTGTGCCACTCCCTGACCTTGTTGACCTGACCGAAGAACGCCTTGTTGGCCTCAACCAGGGGGTTGCGCATCGGACCCGTCTCCCGTGTCGTGTGCTCGCCGCGGCGTCTCGCGGCTGGTCAGCGGCGCGCGGGACCCTATTCCTGCACGTTGCGCGGTTCAAGCCGTCGCAAGCTCGCGATCCCAGTACTCCCAGAGCGTCCCGGCGTAGCTCTCCAGCGGCGGAACGGAGATGTCCGTGCCCGCCAGCGCCGCCTCCGTCTCGCGCGCGTCGAAGCGGGCCGTGAAGTCGATGTAGTCGACGACCTCGGCGGGGATGCCGAGGCTCGGGAGCACGCGCTCGCGGACGCCCGGCGTCTTGAGCGCGAGCGGCAGCGCGGCCTTGGGCAGCGCCTCGGTGAGGCGCGGCGCGCCGGCGACCTTGGCGAACGCGTTGATCACGTCGACCGCCCGCTGCGGCCGCGGGCTGACGAGGTGGAACGCGCGCCCGTCGAGCCCGGGCTGGTGCGCGATGTGGTCCAGGGCCGCGGCCACGAAGTCGACCGGCACGACGTTGGTGTCGCCGAGCCGCGGCGCGAGCAGCGGGACCAGGTCGGGCAGCCGCGAGCTGAGCTTGATCGTCTTGAAGAAGTAGTAGGGCCCGTCGATCTTGTCCATCTCGCCGGTCTGCGAGTGGCCGACCACGATCGCCGGCCGGTACACGCGCCACGGGACCTCGCTCTCGGTGCGCGCGATCTTCTCGGACTCGAACTTCGTGCGGTGGTAGGGATGGTCGAGCGGCTGGCCCTCGTCGAACATCGCCTCGGTGAAGAGGCCCTCGTACTGGCCGGCGGCGGCGACCGACGAGACGTGGTGCAGGCAGCCCGCGCGCAGCGCGTTGGCGAGCTCGACGGCGTGGCGCGTGCCCTCCACGTTCGCGACACGGTTGCGCTCGTCGTCGGCGGTCATGTCGTAGATCGCCGCGAGGTGGAAGAAATGGTCGATGCCGCCCGCGTGCTCGTCGATCCACGCCTTCTTGACACCCAGGCGCCGCTTCTCGAGGTCCCCGACGACGGGGTTGATGCGGTCCGGTGCGCCCCAGCGCTCGATCAGCGCGTCGAGCTTGGGCCGCGAGCTCTCGCGCACGAGCACGTGGATGTCGCCCTCGCGCTCGAGCAGTCGCTCGACCAGGAAGCGCCCGATGAACCCCGTCGCGCCGGTGACGAAATAGGTCATGCCCCTCCTCCTCGGGCCGGACTCTACGCGCTCGCGGTGTAGCCGCACCGCGCCGCTGGGGTACTTGCCGACGATGCTCTCGCGGCCTCCGCTGCCCCCGCTTCCGGCTCGGCTGCGTCCGCCCCCGCCCTCGCGCGTCGACGCCGCCCGGCGCGGGACCGCGCGCGTGGCCGGCGGCAGCGGGTCTGTCGTGCTGCCCAGGGCGCTGGCCCGGCGCGCGGGCCTGAACGCCGGGCGTCACGCCGACGTCGCGCCGGTCGTCGGCCCGCTCATCGGCCTGCGCGACCTCGCGATCGCCGGGGCGCTGCTCGGCTCGCTGAACGATCCCGTCCGCCTCCGGGTCGCCGTCACGGTCGACTCTGTCGTGCAGCGCGCCGACGAGGCGGCCCTCGCGCTGCCGCTGGCCGCGCGCAGGGCCGCCGCGCAGGCGGTGGTCAGCGGGACCGAGCTCGCGCTGCGCGGTGTCTCCGCCTGGCAGCGGGCGCTCGACTCGCTGCCGGTCTGACCAGCCACGCGGCCACGCGGTCGCCCCGCCGCAGCATGACGGGCAGCGGGGCGCTCATCGCCCCGGCGACGGCGGCGCGCCAGCGTCCCGCGGGTCGCACGACCTCCGGCGCGAGCGCGGCCAGCAGCGCGCCGGCTCCCGGCAGCGGACGGACGAAGACGCTCATCTCGCGCACCCGCCCGTGCTCGTCGAGGCGCAGGACGTCGACGCCCTCGATCGGCTCGGCGCCGACGCGCGCGCGGAAGCGCAGCGCCTCCACGCCGTCGCCGGCGAACGACTCGACGTACTCGAGGTCCTGCAGAGCCTCCCGGACGATCTTGAACAGCGCGATCACCTCCTCGCGCCCCTCGAAGCGCACCGTCGACGTGAGCGGCGATGCGAACACGACGTCGGGCGCCAGGACCGTCTCGAGCGCACCGAAGTCGCGCTCGCGCATCGCCCGAGAGAGGGTGTCGCCGGTCGTCATGGCCGCGCGAACTGCCCGTGGAACCCGAACGGGATGTGGTGCGGCACGGCGGCCCGCGCGCGCTCGGTCAGCGTCGCCGCGTCGAGCACGAGCAGGAACGACGTCCCGCGCCGGCCGTCGAGCACGACCGACAGCAGCACGCCGTCGTCCTCGGCGTCCGCTCCGGGGGCGGCCACGAAGACGGGCTCGCCCGGGAAGCTGCCGTCCTCGAACCAGGTCGTCGTGCTGCGCTGTTGGACGTCGACCTTGACGATGCGGTCGAGGAAGCGGTCGCCGGCGGCGCCCGCGCCCCACACGTAGCGGTACGGCCGCTCGTTGCACCGGCCGTAGTTGATCCGCGGCAGCTCGAGCGGCTCGTCGACCAGGCGCTCGACCTCGACGCGTCCGGCCGACGGCTCGAGGACGAAGCGCTCGAGCGCGGGGGGCGTGACGCGCGCGCCGGCGCGCAGGCGATCGAGGTAGAGGTCCTCGACGATCTGCGCGTCCGGGAAGGTGCAGACGTCGGCGATCACGCGGTCGCCGTCCTCGTAGGCGTTGACGAAGTGAAAGCCGAAGCGCGCCTCGCAGCGCAGCGGGCCGATCGCCTCGCCGCTCGCGCGGTCGATCAGCGTGAACCGGGTGCCGCGCTCGGGCTTCCAGCGGTAGTTCTCGATGTAGGGCCGGCCGCTCAGCGCGAGGCGCAGCGGGTTGACGACGAGCGGGAACTCGGCCAGCACGATGAAGCGCTCGGTCAGCCCGAACGAGTGCATGTAGGACGGCTCGCGGACGGGGAGCGACGCGATGACCTCGGGCTCGCGCGCGTCGGGGGCGAGGTGGAAGAAGCGGTACTCGCTGCGCGGGCCGAGCTTGGCCGCGTAGTTGAGCATCCCGCGGTCCGAGCGGTCCATGTGGGGATGCGCGGTCGTGAGCACCCCGGGCGGGCGGTACGCGACGCCGACCGCGGCGAGCGTGCTCGGATCGAACTCGACGGGGATGGGCGTCTCGGTCATCGCGATGTAGCGGTCGCCGAGCCGGGTGACGTTGACGTTGCAGTTGTCGCTGAGCGCGGCCTCGGGCGCGAAGAGCGTCGAGACGCGCTTGAACAGCGAGCGGCAGGGGTCTGTGGCGAACTCCGAGTAGGCGATCCGGCCCTGCTCGGTGCTCGCGCGGTGCGCGCGCGTCTGCAGAAAGCGGTTGGCGTACGACACGCGCCCGTCGCCGAACGTGAAGCGGTGCAGCATCGCGGCGCCGTCGAACCAGTGCCGCAGGCTCTGGTCGCCGTACTCCCACTTGGCCGGACCGGTGCGCAGCAGCGAGCCGGCGAGCCACGCGGGCAGCTCGCCCTCGACGGGCAGCGCGTCCAGCGTGATCTCGTCGTCGAGGGTCGTGAAGCCCTGGGCGGCCAGGGGGACCGGCGGCGGCGGCGCGGCGGTGCGGTCGGTGACCGGGATGGCCATAGTTCCTCCCGAATCGTTTGGTTCGAACCGTGCGAATCGTACGCTATGGTCGCGGTCCGTGTCCAGTGCGCGCCTGAGCAACACCTCCTACGTCGTGCTGGGGCTCGTCGAGGCCTGCCAGCCCGCGACCCCCTACGACCTCAAGCGGTTCGCCGAGATCAGCGTCTTCAACTTCTGGTCGGTGCCGCACACGCAGATCTACAGCGAGTGCGCGCGGCTCGCCGGCGAGGGGCTGCTCGACGAGAAGCGCGAGCAGACCGGCCGCCGGCGGCGCATCTACCGGCTCACGGCCGCGGGCCGCAAGGCGCTCGGCCGCTGGCGCGCGGACAGCTCGTTCGAGCCGCTCGAGTTCCGCGACCCGGGGCTGATCAAGATCTTCTTCGGCGCCGACCCGGCCGCCATCGCCGAGGCACAGCTCGACGGCCACGAGCGCCACCTGCGCCTCTACGAGGAGCTCCACGCCGGCAACCCCGACATGCCCGAGGGGATGCGGCTGGCGCTCGAGGCCGGGATCGCGCACGAGCGCGAGTTCGTGCGCTTCTGGCGGCGGCTGACCGGCTGAGCCAGGCAGACCGGAGCGCCCGCGCGTCCGCTCGCGGGCGCATCCGGGGCCCTCCGTCTCAGGCGGACAACAGGCGGCGGAAGAACGAGCGGTAGCGCTGCAGGCCCACCCGCAGGTCCTCCGTCGACACGTCGTCGCCGCGATCCCACTGGCTCTCGAGGCGCTCGCGCTCGCGCGCGAAGCCCTCGGCGAGCTCTTGCATGACCTGCGCCACCAGCCCGTCGGCGTCCTCGACGGCGCGGCGCGGCTCGTCGACGAACGCCGCCTGGATCTCCTCCCAGCGGCGCCGGTAGGTGCCCGCCTGGTCCTCGGCCAGGAGCGGGGCGTCGGCCTCGGTCGGCTCAGCAGCGGGTGCGCCGTCCGTCGCCGCTGGTGGCTCGGCCGCTGGTGGCTCGGCCGTGGCGACCAGGTCTCGCGTGCTCAGGGGTTCTTCCGTGTTGTCCATCAGCGCGCCTCCTACACGTGGTGATGCATCTCGGCGCCCTCGCGGACGTCGTCGCCGAGCAGCTCGGCGAAGAGCGCCCGGAAGTGGACCATCGCCTGGCGCAGGTCCTCCGTGCCGGTCTCGCCCCGCGTCGTGCGGACCGAGATGTCGCGGGCGACGCGGTAGTGCTGGACCACGTCCGGGTGGTCGACCGACACGTCGGCCGCGCGGCGCTCGAAGTCGTCGGCCACCGGGTAGCCGCGCTCGCGCATGACCTGCGTCACGAGGCTGTCGGCCTCACCGACGGCGGCGACCGGCTGGTCGACGAAGCGCCGCTGGGCGCCGCGCCACTGGTCCGCGTAGTGCTCACGCACCTCGGGCTCGAGCTCGCGGATCTCGAACTGCTCGCGGCGCTTCTCGCGCCGGCGCAGCTCGGACTCCGCCTCGCGGCGGTCACCGCGCTCGGCCATCGTTCGCTGGTACTCGGGGCCGAAGCCCTCGCGCAGCTGGCGCGAGCGGCGCTCGCGGGCGGCGTAGAGCAGGGCGCCGGCGGCCAGCAGCACCACGATGGCGACGACGATCCAGACCATGGGAAGTCCCTTTCCTTTCCCGGCGCCTCGCCGCGCTACGTCGGTTTGCCTACCCACCGGCGGCGGGTGACATGCCGCATCGAACGGCGGCGCGCCGGGCGGTGTCATCGTGGAAACTCCCGCGCGGGAGCACGGGTGGACTGGATCAGCCTGGTAACGATCCCGCTCTTCTCGGGCGCGATCGGCTACGCGACGAACTGGAGCGGCGTGTGGATGCTGTTCCACCCGCTGCGCTTCCGCGGCTTCCGGCTGCCCGGCCTCGCCCCGCTCGCCAAGCTGCTCCCGCGCAAGCTCCAGCAGGTGCCGGGCGTCATGGTCGGGGGCGTCGGCTGGCAGGGGATCATCCCCTCGCGCGCCGCCAAGATGGGCAGCATCGCGGTCGACAAGGGGATCGCCAAGGTGGGGAACCCGCGCGAGTTCTACGACCGGCTCGACCGCGAGGCGCTCGCCGAGCACGTGCTCGAGTCCTCGCGCGGCGAGATGCGCGAGCTCATCGAGCGCGTGATGGCGCGCGAGCACCCGCAGCTCTGGCGCGACCTGCCGCCCCAGCTGCGCGAGCGGATCCACCGGCGCGTGCAGGAGCAGCTCCCCACGGTCGTCCCGACCGTCATCGACGAGATCGGCGACAACATCGACGACCTGCTCGACGTCAAGCTCATGGTGATCAAGCACATCGAGGCCCACCCCGAGCTGGCCAACAAGGTCTTCGGCTCCGTCGGCGACAAGGAGCTCAAGCTGATCATCAACCTCGGGTTCGTGTTCGGCGTGATCTTCGGGCTCCCGGTGGCGGTGCTGAGCGCGGTGCTCGACAGCCCGTGGGTCCTCCTCGTGTGCGGGCCGATCGTCGGCTGGATCACGAACTGGCTGGCGATCCTGATGATCTTCGAGCCCGTCGTGCCCCGGAAGGTCGGGCCGTTCCGGCTGCACGGACTGTTCCTGCGCCGCCAGCACGACGCGTCCGACGTCTACGCGCACGTGATCGCCGACGACATCGTCACCGTGCGCAACATCGCCATCGAGCTGCTCCATGGCGCGCGCTCGGACAAGACGCGGCTGCTGATCGCCAACGCGCTGCGCCCGGCGATCGACCGCGCCACCGGACCGCTGCTGCCCGCCGTCCGGCTCGCGGTGGGATCCCGGGAGTACGATGCGATCCGCGAGGGGGTGGCCGCCGAGGGGGTCGAGCACACGATCACGCCGCTGACCGACCGGGAGTTCAACCGGCGCCAGGCACGGGCGGTGCACGCGCTGATCGTCGAGCGCATGCGCGAGCTGCCGCCCGCGGACTTCTCGGAGATGATGCGCTCGGCGATGCGCGAGGACGAATGGCTGCTGCTCGCCCACGGCGCCGTGCTCGGGGTGATCGGCGGGCTGGCCCACCTGGCGGTGTTCGGATGAGCGCGCGACAGCACCCCGGCGCGGAGGTCGAGGAGGTCAGCCTGGTCGCCGCGCTGCCGGGCCTGGCGCGGATCGCGGGGTTCGCGTCGATCCGGCTGGTCGAGTGGACGGCCGGGGCGTACCTGCGGGCGGGCTCGCGCCTCGTGCGCGCGGCGGCGGCCGGCGAGGCGGCCGGCGACGTCCTGCAGAAGACGGGCGAGGACCTGCTCGCCTACGTGCGCGACCTGCTCGTCGAGACCGCGGACGGCGGGGCGGCGCCGGAGAAGCCCGCCCCCCGGGGCGAGGTCGTCGAGGCCCCTGAGCATCCGACGAACGCCGCGCTGCGCGAGCGCGGCGCCGAGCTGCTGCGCCGCTCGGCCGACGTCGACCTCGCCGACGACGAGGCGCACCCGGCGTACGTGCGCATCCTCGACGAGCTCGCGCCCGACGAGGCGCGCATCCTGCGGCTGCTCGTGCTCGAGGGGCCGCAGCCGTCGGTCGACGTCCGGACCGGCGGGCCGATCGGCAAGCTCAAGGACGAGCTCGTCGCGCCCGGGCTGACCATGATCGGCATGGAGGGCGGGCTGCGCCGGCCGGAGCACGTCGGGCGCCGCCTGCACAACCTCTACCGGCTCGGCCTGATCTGGTTCTCGCGCGAGCAGCTCTCCGACCAGGCGCGCTACCAGGTGCTCGAGGCCCAGCCCGACGTCGCGCGCGCCATGGCCGAGGCGGGCCGCGGCCGCACGGTGCGGCGCAGCATCCTTCTCACCCCGTTCGGCCACGACTTCTGCCGCGTCTGCCTCCCGCTCGACACGGTCGAGATCGACGCGCTCGAATGAGCCTAACCTGACGGTCATGGCGTACGTCACCGCCGAGGCGCGACAGCAGCTGCTCGACGACATGGCCGCGGCGATCGACGCGATCGGCGTCGCGCTCGCGTGCCTCGGCGAGGCCTACGAGCAGCTCGACGAGCACAGCGCCGACAGGCTGGAGGAGGAGCTCTTCCGGCCCGTCCAGGCCGCCTACGGGCGGGCGAAGCGCACCCACGCCGAGTTCGCCGAGCGCCATGGGCTGCCGGGGCGCACGTTCGCGCCGGGCGTCCCGCGCGGCGCGTCGGGCAGGGTGAAGGGGCTGCTCGACGCCGCGGTGGCGGCGGTCGGCGAGGCGGAGAGCGCCCTGGTCGGGCTGCAGGACTCGATGCTGCCGGTCGAGGTCGGCGACGCGCCGCTGCGCGCCGGGCTCGCCGAGGTGCGCACGCTGCTCGGCGACCTGCCGGCGCGCGCCCGCCGGTTCGTGCGCGTCCTCGGGCGCTGACGGCCGCGGGCGCAGGCTGACCGCGACCTGAACGTCCGCGGTCGGCGCCACGCCGATCGCGCTACGGTCGGCCGCGGCGGCGGGGACACCTTTCGTGGAGGCTGGTTCTCGCCGCCCATCGCGCCGGCGACGCCGAGGGGTGGCGCAGCCCACCCCCTGGGGTGTCGGCGGCGGCGCTCGCGCGCTGGATGCTCCTCGCGTCAACCCGCAAGGAGAAACCATGCGCAAGATCACCGCCCTTCTACTCGCCCTCGCCGCGGTTGGCGCGACCGCCCAGACGGCCGCCGCGGACACCCACGCCGATTTTCAGGTCATCCCGTACGGCGCGAGCAAGATCTTCAAGTGCATCACCGACCAGCAGGTCGGCGTGCTCGGCCAGTACGACGCCTGGGGCTACTACATCGACGGCTGCACCGTGGAGCTCTACTGCCCGCCCTCGAACACGACCACGACGTGCGTGGCCTGGGAGGCGTCGACGATCTCCACCGAGAGCACGCGGGGCCAGCGCGTGACGCAGAACGCGCGACTGCGCGTGATCAACCCCATGACCGGAGACGTCGTCTGGTTCCGCGATCAGAGCTGCTCGGGAATCAACTCCTGCAGCAACTCGGACGCCGTGCGGATCCAGACCGGGCAGAAGGCGTCCGTCCAGTGCAACGGCGTGCGCGAGAACGCAATGGTCAACAACCGTGCGTACAACACCTGCGAGATCAGGATGGACTACGAGGGCTAGCCGCCGCGGCGGCCATGCCCCACAGCAGCGCGACGCCGGACGACGCTCCCCACGACACGCGCAGCGCACGGGCGCGGCGCGCGGAGAGTGGGGCGTCGCCGGCGGCCAGCGCCGCGAGCAGGGCGGCGGCGGGCTCCACGAGCTCGCCGCGGTCGGCGCAGCGCAGGTAGGCCAGGCCGATCGGCGAGCACCGCCCGGCCGCGCGCCCGGCGAGGCCGGCGGGCGCGCCGGCCGCGTGCCGCCAGGCGGCGTAGCCGGCGAGCACGTCGTCGCCGGCGGGCGTCAGCCCCTCGCCCCGCCCGGCGAGCGTCGCGACGCCGCGGTCCTCGTCGCCGCGCCGAAGGGCGACGAGGCCGGCGGTGAGCGCCGCCGGCGGCGGCGGGCAGGCGGCGAGCGCGGCGTCGAACGCGGCGCCATCCACCGCCCGCGCACCGGCGGCCGCCCTCAGGCCGCCGAGCTCGAGCCCGCCGAGCGCGATGCGCAGCGGTCCGAGGACGAGCGCGGCACCGCGGCACCGCGCGCGCCAGCCCGGCCGCACCGTCCGCGCGTCGAGCCCCGCGACGACCAGCGACAGCGGACCCAGCGGCGCGCGGACGCCGGTGATGAGCAGCCAGTCCTCGGTGCCGAGGCGGACGTAGCCGCCGCCGCGCAGCGCGATCATCAGGCGTCCGGCCGCGCCGTCGCGCAGCGCGCGCGCCGCGCCGGGTCCGGCGATGACCGCGCGCGCGTCCACAGCTCACGCGCCGTCGAGCTTCGAGGCGAGCGCGGCGAGCGCGTCGCGGAAGGGCGCCACGGGCTGGTGGGCGATCCCCGCGCCGATCTGCCCGACACCCTCGGAGGCGTGGAGCACGCCGGTCGTGATCTGCGGGCCGACGCCGAGCTCGACGACCATCCGCGCGTCGATGCCGACCGGGGTGCCCGCGTAGTCCAGCGCGGGGACCGTGAAGCGCCGCGAGCGCGCCGCGCAGATCTCGCCCATCAGCGTGGTGCGCGCGATCGCGTCGGCCGCGCCGCCGCCGAAGAACGACGCGACCGCGGGTGACGCGGCGACCGCCATGCCGCCGAGCCCGATGCACTCGATGACCGCCGAGTCGCCGATGTCGAGCGCCGCGTCGCCGGCGGTGAAGCCTTCGCGCAGCAGCGCGTCGCCGACCGGCGCCGCGGGGGCGCGGAACCAGCGGCCCGGCAGGCCGGCGAGCTGGATGCCCATCTCGGTGCCGTTGCGCGCGATCAGGCTGACGAGGGTCGAGCCGTCCGTCCCCGAGGCGGCAAGCGACGCGCACTTGGCCGCCGCCATCGTCAGCGGCAGGAAGAAGTGGTGGTTGCCCGCGATGAAGCGCGCGACCTCGGCCCCGCCGAGCTCGGCGAAGCCGGCCAGCAGCGAGCGAGCCAGCAGCGCGCCGGTGGCCTGGCTGCGCATGTGCAGCTCGTCGCCCATCTGCAGCCCCTGCGCGGCGAGCGCGAAGACGTCGACCGGGCCGCAGCGCTCGAGCAGGCGAGCCAGCAGCGGGCCGGCGTCGTCGCGGAAGAAGCGCAGCCGCGCGATCGCCTCCTCGTCGCCCACCCCGAACCACAGCGCGCGCCCCGGGCCCTCGTTGAGCGTCGAGCACGCGCGCGTTCCGGCCATCTCGTCCTCGACCACCCACACGAACATCGACGGGGAGCAGACGCCGGTCATCGCGCCGACGTGCCCCCGCTCGTTGCCCGAGGCCAGCTCGACCCCGCCGCGAGCCAGCAGCGCGAGCGCGCCCTCGCCGTCCGCCGCCCACCCCTCGAACACGCACGCCGCCGCCAGCGCGCGACGCAGCGGCGCGCACACGTCCTCCCGCGCGATCGGCGGGCCGGCGTGCAAGAGGGTCCGGCCGTCGAGGCCGGCCAGCGCCTCGCGCGCCGGGGCCACCGTGATCGCCCGAGGCTGCGCGGCTTCCAGGCGCTCGAGCGCCTCGCGGTTGGCGGTCTCGACCCGGTCGCCATGCCGGCCCCACAGCGCCGTCAGCAGCGCCAGGCCGCCGGGGTCGCCGCCGTCGGG
>VAWY01000227.1 GCA_005888335.1 Actinomycetota bacterium | reverse complement strand
CCGCCGGTGGGGCGCGGGCCGCGCGAGCGCGGGCGCGAGGACGATGTCGTGCGCACGCCGCTGCGGGTGGCCGTGCTCGACAAGCGCGGGCGCTTTCTCGTCGGCGAGCCGTTCTTCGATCGCGGCCGCGGCCTGCCCGTCGAGCGCGACCACCGGGCGCACGTCGGGGACCTCGTCCTCCTGCTGCCGTCCGCACGCGGCCGCGGCGCGGCGAAGGTCGTGCGCACGATCGGGCGCCCCGACAACGCGCGGGACGTCATCGAGGCGCTGATGCTCGACCGCGGCCTGGCCCGGCGCTTCGATCCGGCCGTCGATCGCGAGGCCAAGGCGATGCGCGACGCGGGCGGCGCCGAGCGCCCGCGGCGCGACCTGCGGGACCTGCCGACGTTCACCATCGACCCGGTCACCGCCAAGGACTTCGATGACGCCATCAGCGCCGAGCGCCTCGACCCGCGCACGGTGCGGGTGTGGGTCCACATCGCCGACGTGTCGGCCTTCGTGCGGCCTGGCACGCTCGTCGACCGCGAGGCGCACAAGCGCGCGACGTCGGTCTACGTCCCCGGGGCCGTCGAGCCCATGCTGCCCGAGCCGCTGTCCAACGACGCGTGCTCGCTGCGCCCGCACCAGGACCGCCACGCCGTCACCGTCGAGATGGACTTCGCCGGCCCCGAGGTCCGCCGCGCGGCGTTCTACCGCAGCGAGATCCGCTCCGACGAGCGCCTCGACTACGACCGCGTCGACCGCATCTTCGCCGGTGACGAGCGCGCGCAGGAGTCGTGGGCCAACCCGCTGCAGGCGGCGCGCGAGGTGGCCCGCGCGCTCGCCGAGCGCCGCGCGCAGCAGGGCGCGCTCGCGGTCGAGAGCGTCGAGCCGGAGTTCGCCTTCGACCGCCACGGCCACGTCACGCGCGCCGAGCGCAGCGTGCAGACGGAGTCGCACCGGCTCATCGAGCATCTGATGATCGCGGCCAACGAGCAGGTCGCGACGCTGCTCGAGCAGCGCTCGGTCCCGGCGCTGTACCGCGTTCACGAGCAGCCCGATCCGACACGGGTCGAGCAGCTGGCGGCGCAGCTGGCCTCGCTCGGCGTCGCGACGCCGCCGCTGCCGGAGACGATGTCGCCCCGGCAGGCCGCCGACGCCGTCGCCGAGATGAGCCGCCTCGTCGACGAGCACGTGCGCCGCACCGGCCACGGCCGCCGCGGCCTGACGACGCTCGTCCTGCGCGCGCTCAAGCAGGCCTCCTACTCGCCGCGCAACATCGGCCACGCCGGCCTGCGCCTCGCGCGCTACTGCCACTTCACCTCGCCCATCCGCCGCTACCCGGACCTCGTCTGCCACCGCGCGCTGCTCAGCGCGGTCGGCGGCGGGGAGGACGCGCCGCGCGCCGACCGGCTCGAGGCGCTCGGCGAGTGGACCAGCGCGCGGGAGCGCGGCGCCATGGTCATCGAGCGGGACGCCGACGACATCGCGCACGCCTTCCTGCTCGAGCGCGAGGTGTTCGCCCGCGGCTACGAGGCCGTCTACGACGGCGAGGTCGTCTCGGTCATCGGCGCCGGCGCGTTCGTCGTGTTCGGCGAGGACGACTACGAGGGCCTGCTGCCGGTGCGCAAGCTGCGCGGCGACTGGTGGGAGCTCAACGAGGAGGGCACGATCCTCTCCGGCGAGCGCTCGGGCGCGACGATCCGCCTCGGCGACCCGGTCCGCGTGCGCGTCGAGCGCGTCGACGCGCCACGCGGCCGCGTCGACCTGCTGCCAGCGGATACGTTCGAGTCCTGATGGCCAAGGCAAAGCGCAAGGCCGCGCCCGGCGACGTCGCCACCAACCGGCAGGCGTCGTTTCGGTACCACCTGCTCGACCGGCTCGAGGCGGGCATCGTGCTGCGCGGGACCGAGGTCAAGTCGCTGCGCACCAACGGCGCGCAGATGCGCGACAGCTACGCGACGCTCACCGACGGCGAGCTGTGGCTGCACAACCTCCACATCCCGCCCTACACGCCGGCGGCGCGCGACAACCACGACCCTGACCGCTCGCGCAAGCTGCTGCTGCACCGCAGCGAGATCGACCGCCTGGTGGGACGCATCCGCGAGCGCGGGCTCACCGTCGTGCCCACGCGGATGTACTTCAAGGGCCCGCACGCCAAGGTCGAGATCGCGCTCGCCCGCGGCAAGGACGTCGGCGACAAGCGCGAGGCGATCCGCGAGCGCGAGCAGAAGCGCGAGATGGAGCGCGCCGTGGGGCGGCGGCGTTAGAGGCTGCGCTGCAGGTGCGTCGCGTCCATCCCGAGGATGAGCGCGGCGGCGAGGCCGACGTAGACCATCCCGACAGCGAGGCGGGCCAGCGGCGGAACGCGGTAGTAGGCCTGCGCGCCGGGCTCCTTGCGCGCCTTCCAGCGCCGCCAGGTCTCCATCCCGCCGAAGAGCAGGATGAGCAGCCCGATCGGGTTCGGGAAGGCGATGACGAACGCCAGCAGCGCGGCGAAGCCGACGAACCACATCCACGGGGCCATCGCGGCCATCGCGCGGCCGCCGTCGAGCGGGACCACCGGGGCGAGGTTGAAGAGGTTCAGGAAGAAGCCGGTGAAGGCCAGCGCGCGCCAGATGTCGCCGCCGCCGAGGGCGGCCGGGATCAGGCACGCGGCCGCGCCGATCGAGCCGAGGACCGGGCCGGCGAGCCCGACGCGCGCCTCGGCGAGCGCGTTGCCGCCGAGCGACTTTGCACTGATGAGGGCACCGAGGAAGGGGATGAAGATGGGCGCGCTGGCCGGGACGCCCTCGCGGCGCAGCTGGATGACGTGGCCCATCTCGTGGACGAAGAGCAGCGCGACGAACCCGACGGCGAACTTCCAGCCCCAGAGCGTCGCGTAGGCGGCGACCGAGACGAGCATCGTGCCCGAGGTCGTCAGCAGCTTGAGCTTGGGCAGCAGGACGAGGAGGGCCTTGAGCTTGGCCGCCAGCTTGACCAGCACGACGGCCGCCGCCGCGATCGCGCTACCGACGCGCTTCCACGGGGGCGGGCGCCGCGGCTCCTCCCACGGGGGCTGCTCGGTGACGGGGGCGGGGGTGATCGACATGGCGGCGAAGCTGATTGTGGCAATGCCGCGAGGCGGTTCGCGATTTGTTCGCAATTTGCGGTGTTTCGTGCGGATTGCCACTTGCTGCTGGGGTCCGCGGACCCGTAGCGTCGGCCCCCAGACGCGGTGCCGAGCCGCGACCAAAGAGCGAACTCCACGGGGCGCAAGGAACGCCGCCCGAGCCATCAGCGCCGCCTCAACAGGGCAGGCGAAGAGGCAAAGGGCCCCCGATGCGGTTCGGCCCGCGTCCCTTTTTTGGCCGTGGCGCCTCGATAGACTGGTGCCACTACCACCACGGGGACGACATGGCTTCGACGCGGTCGGTTCGTGCGGGTAGCTGCGAGTCGAGGTTCCGGAGGCCTCGTTAAACCCCGGAAAAACCATACGTGCGGACTCTCACGAGTACGCCCTCGCCGCTTAGTTAGTAGCTAAGCGCGAGGTTTCGGCCCCGGCCAGCCTGCCGCCGGGATCTGCCGGAATCAGAATGCAGGCTCGCCCGGAGAGGTTCGCCTCCACCGAACCGGGGACTCCCAAGTGAGGCTGGTCCCCCGCAACCCCGCCGGCGAGGCGAGCGGGGGACGAGATCAGAGCGCCGGCTACGCTCGTAGACGCTGCCCTTCACGCGATTGCGGACGCGGGTTCGATTCCCGCCGTCTCCACTTTGAGGCCGGCCGGCAGCCGGCCGTTACCCGGTGCGTGACACCGCGGGTCTTCTGGGGCCGCCGGCGCGCACTCGGGGGCGGCGCCGCGCTCTGCGCGCTGATCGGTGCCTTGTTCGCTGTGCTCGTCGTCGCGTCGTGGTCGGCGGGCGAGCGGCTCGCCTCCGCGCTGTTCGCCCTGTTCGTCGTGATCGGCGTCGCGGGGACCGTCTCGCTGGGTCGTGGCTGGCTGGTCGCGCGGCGCGGCCCGCTGCTGATCGTCGACGAGCGCGGGGTGACGTGGCGGGGGCGCACGATCGCCTGGGACAGCGTCCAGCGGGTGTCCGTCGCCGGCGAGATCGATCCTCGCGCCGGCTACCGCGTCAGCTCCGGTGTCGTGCTCGTCGACGCGGTCGGCGGGGGCGTGCTGCGCATCGAGTCCGGCCAGCTCGCGCACGTCGAATCCGCCGCGGTGGTGGCGGCGGCCATCGAGGACGGGCGCGCGGGCTTCTACGACGCCTAGGGCCGCGCCCTCAGCGGCCATTGCTGCCGTCGCGTTTTGAGGAAATCGACGGTTAGGAACTTGGCGCAATGGGTACCGCCAAGCGCTAGCGATCGCCGGGTCAGCCCGTCGGCGCATGGCTCGAATCCGGCCCACCGGCGCCCTTGCATCGCGCCGGACACCGGCCAAAGCCCGTGATGAGGAGGAAGCCCTCGATGAACCCGTACCGCAAGTACCTCGCGGCCGCAGCTGCCGTGTTCGTCCTCGCCATCGGCGCCGGCGTGGCCCTGGCCTCCGCCGGTCACGACTCGGGCGCCGACGAGCAGGACGCAGCCACCGTGCAGCGGACCGAGACGACTGCGCCCGCCGCGACGCACGACGAGCAGACCGTCGCGTCCGACGAGCAGCAGGGCGACGAGGGCGACCACCCGCGTCATCACCGCAAGCACCACAAGCACCACAAGAAGGCGCACGCCGCAGCTGACACGCAGGCCGAGCAGCCGGCCCCCGCCGTGGCTCAGGCCCCGGCGCAGGCCCCCGCGCCCGCCCCGGCCCAGGACGACTCGGACAACGAGAGCTCCAACGTCCAGTCGAAGGGCGTTCAGCAGCAGTCCGGCGACGACCAGGAGCAGGGCGACGACCAGGACAACGAGGGCGACGACCAGGACAACGAGGGCGACGACCAGCAGAAGGCCGACGAGCAGGACAACGAGGGCGACGACCAGCAGTCCGGCGACGACCAGGAGCAGGGCGACGACCAGGACAACGAGGGCGACGACCAGGACAACGAGGGCGACGACCAGCAGAAGGCCGACGAGCAGGACAACGAGGGCGACGACCACGAGTCCGGCGACGACGGGGACGGCGGCGACGACTGAGCGCAGCTGCGCTGCGCGCGCGGCCGGAAGGTCGGCGCGCGCAGCGCTCTCGCGCCGGCGATGGGCCGGAATCGCCCTGCGAGAATCGCGACATGCCGCCGCCCGAAGATGGCGAGCATCGGGTCTTCAGGGACGGAGGGATCTCGTACCTGCGGATCCCTGCCGAGGACCCGCGGCGGTCGGGCGACTTCTACCGGGCCGTGTTCGGCTGGAACCTGCGCGGCGATCCCGACGATCCGAGCTTCGAGGACGGCACCGGGCACGTGATCGGGCACTTCGTCAACGATCAGCCCGTGGCCGGTGAGTCGGGCGTGCGGCCCTACGTCTATGTCGGCCGACTCGACGAGACGCTCGCCAAGGCCGCGGCGCATGGCGGCGAGGTGGTGACGGCGCCATACCCGGAGGGCGACCTGTGGGTTGCCACGTTCCGTGACCCCGCCGGGAACGTGGTCGGCGTGTGGCAGCGCGGCCCGCGGGCCTGATCGGCCGCCGCCGGCGCGGCGAGACTTCGGATCGCACGGCGCGTTCAAACCGCGCCATGCGTCGTTGGCCGCTCGCTGCGCTCTTCGCCTTCATCGGCTGGCCGGCGACCCCGGCTCGCGCGGACGACATCCGCGTCCGGCCGGTGCCCGTGCCCGCGACGGTCGTCGCGGACGCGGCCGGCGCAACGGCTCTGACCGCCTACGGCGGGCACGTGGTCTGGAGCCGGCTCGACCCGGCGACGAACCGCTGGCAGCTCGTGCACCGGGCGGGCGGCGACGTGACCGCGCTGCCCGTGCCGGAACGCTCGGTCGCTGCGCGGCCGCGGCGCCGTCGCGGTGCTCGGCATGCACGCCGGAGCCGTGGCCGACGGCGAGCGGGCGACCGCGCCGATCAGGGCGCTGGGGCCGGACGCCGACCTCTTCGGCCCGATCACTGGACGGCCGAGAGCGTCAGCGACCTGCCCGACGCGGCGATCGACCGGCTCGTCGCGCGCGCGCCGGCGAGCTGCCGCCGGGGCCCGCGCAGATCTTCATCGTCGCCTGGGGCGGCGCGGTCGCGCGCTGCGGCGGCGGGCACTCGCCGCTGGCCGGGCGCGAGGCGCGCTTCATCGTCCACCCGCTGCTGCTGTGGGAGGACGCCGCCGACGACGAGCGGATGTGCGCGCTGGGCCGCGCGGTGCGCACCGACATGCGGCCCGTGGTCGGTCGGCGCGACCTACCCGAACTTCCTCGGCGACGAGTGGGGCGCGCGGCTGCGCGCGGCGTTCGGCGACAACGCGGACCGGCTCGCGCAGATCAAGCGGGCCTGGGACCCGCACGAGATGTTCGGCACGCACCAAGCAGGCATCCGATGACGACGCACGCGATCCCGGCGGTCCGGCTGCCCTACGTGGCGCACGGCGAGCCCGCCGGGCTCCCGGTCGTGCTGCTGCACGGCTACAGCGATTCGTGCCGGTCCTTCGAGCCGGTCTTCGAGCACCTGCCGGCGTCGGTCCGGGCGTACGCGGTGACGCAGCGCGGCCACGGCGACGCCCCGCGCCCGGACGGCGGCTACGACGTCAAGCAGCTCGCGCGCGACGTGGTCGCCTTCATCGACGACGCCGGCATCGAGCGCGCGGTCGTCGCCGGCCACTCGATGGGCGGGCTCGTGCTCATGGGGGCCAGGCCGACGTTCCGCGACCTCGACGACCTCTACGCCGAGATCGAGGCCTTCGGTGACGCCGTCGACCCGCGCTGGGTGCGCGAGTTCCAGCTGAGCACGCTCGCCCGGCCGGTGCCCGCGGAGTGGCTCGACATGGTCGTCGAGGAGAGCCTGAAGGTCCCCGCGCGCGTCTGGAAGGCGCTCGTCGAGCCGACGCTGCGTGCGGACCACGCGGGCGAGCTTGGCCGCATCAGCGCACCGGTGCTGCTGGCCTGGGGCGACCAGGACGGTATCGCGCGGCGCGCCGACCAGGACGAGCTCTTGCGTCTGATCCCGGGTGCGCGGCTGGTCGTGTACGAGGGCGGCGGCCACGCGTTCCACTGGGAGGACCCGGCCGCGTTCGCGCGCGACCTCTCGGCGTTCGTGGGCGAGGTCGTCGCGCGAGCCCAGGGACCGGCCCGCGGCGGGGAGGGCTCCCCGCCGCGGAACGTCCCACGGTCGCTCAGTG
>VAWY01000132.1 GCA_005888335.1 Actinomycetota bacterium | reverse complement strand
GCGAGCTGCGGGATGACGTCGGCGCGCACGAAGCTCGTGACCTCCAGGCGCTTCAGGCCGGTGCGCGCGAGCAGCTCGACGAGCCGGATCTTGTCCTCGGTCGCGATGACCTCGGGCTCGTTCTGGAAGCCGTCGCGCGGACCGACCTCGCGGATGCGCACCCGGTCAGGCAGCACGCTGCACCACGCGCCGCTCATGGGTGCCGACGCCGATCGTGCGCTCGCCCTCGAGGACCGCGACGTCGAACCTGTACTTGCGGCCGTCGACGACCTCGCGCAGCGTCGCGCGCGCGACGCACCGTGCGCCCTCGACGGCGCCCGCCACGTGCTTGACGCAGACCTCGAAGCCGACGGTCGCCTTCCCGTCGGGGAGCTTCTCGAGCGCGAGCATCGCGGCGGTGCGCTCCATCATGCCGATCATCCCGGGCGTCGAGAGCACCTTGACCGGGATGGTCCCGCCGACATCGGTCAGCAGATCGCCCTCGACGGTGAACTCGGTCTCGCGGGAGTCGCTCATCGACCGTCATGGATAGCACGGCGGCCCTGCGTCCAGCGGGCGCCCTTGCGCCGGACGGCCTTCGTCCGGCCGGCTGTGACAGACTCGCCCGCCTTCATGGCCGACCCAGTGGCGATCATCGGCGGCACCGGCAACATCGGCTTTGGCCTGGCGATGCGCTGGTCGCGCGTCGGCGTGCCGGTCATCATCGGCTCGCGCGACGCCGGCCGGGCGCGTGAGGCGGCGCAGCGCACCGGCGCGCAGGAGGGCCGCGAGAACGCCGACGCCGCGCGCGAGGCGCCGATCGTCGTGCTCACGGTCCCCTTTCGCTCGCAGTCCGAGACGCTGACCAACCTCAAGGGCGCGCTGCGCGAGGGGCAGATCCTCGTCGACTGCACGGTGCCGCTCGCCGCCGCGGTGAGCGGCCGGGCGACACGGACGCTCGGGGTCTGGCAGGGCTCGGCCGCGCAACAGGCCGCCGAGATGGCGCCCGACGGCGTGCGCGTGGTCGCCGCCCTGCACACGGTGGGCGCCCCCACGCTCGCCGACCTCGACGCGCCGCTCGACGAGGACGTCCTGATCTGCGGCGACCGCAAGGCCGACAAGCGCGAGGTCGCCGCGCTGATCGCGCGCATCGAGGGGCTGCGGCCGGTCGACGCCGGCCGGCTCGAGCAGGCGCGCATCGTCGAGTCGATCACCGCGCTGCTGATCGGCGTCAACGCGCGCTACAAGACGCACTCGGGGATCAGGCTCACCGGCCTGCCCGCTGACCTGTGGCCGGAATAGTCGTGCTCGCCGGCGGGACCGGCGGCGCCAAGCTCGCCCGCGGGATGCTCGACATCGCGGGCGACGCGCTGACCGTGATCGCCAACACCGGCGACGACGTCGAGATCCACGGCGCGCACGTCTCGCCCGACCCCGACCTCGTCACGTTCTGGCTGGCCGACGTGATCGACGAGCGCGGCTGGGGGCTGCGCGGCGACACGTTCGCGGTGATGGAGGGGCTGCGCGCGCTCGGCGACGACGTCTGGTTCAACCTCGGCGACCGCGACCTCGCCTGGTGCCTGCGCCGGGCGCGCCGGCTGGCCGAGGGCGCAACGCCGACGCAGGCGCTGGCCGAGGGTGCGGCCGCGCTCGGCGTGCGCGCGCGCGTGCTGCCGATGACCGACGCGCCCGTGCGCACCGCTGTGATGACCGGCGGCGCCTGGCGCCCGTTCCAGGAGTTCATGATCCGCGAGCGCGCCGCCGGGCCCGTCGAGGGCGTCGAGTTCCGCGGCGCGCAGGCGGCGCGGCCGACGGAGGCGGTGCTCGAGGCCATCGACGCGGCCGACGCGATTGTCATCGGGCCGTCCAACCCCGTCGCCTCGATCGGGCCGATCCTCGCGGTCGGGGGGCTGCGCGACGCCCTGCGCGAGGCCCGCGCGCCGGTCGTCGCGGTGTCGCCCTTCGTCGGCGGCGAGGTGGTCAAGGGCCCGACCGAGCCCTTCCTGCGCTGGGCGGGCGTCCTCGCCGACGCCGGGGGCGTCGCCGCGTACTACGGCGACGTGCTCGACGGGCTCGTGTGCGACGAGGAGAGCGTCGAGGCGGCGGTGCCGGCGCTGGTGACCGCGACGCTCATGGACGACCCCGACGCCCGCGCGCGCGTGGCCCGCGAGACGCTGCGCTTCACCCGGGGTCTAGCCTGACGCGCGATGCGCACGGTCGCGGTGCTTCCGGTCAAGCGCTTCGCCCGCGCGAAGCAGCGGCTGCGCGGGGCGCTCCCGGACGGCGCGCGCCAGCAGCTGGCGGCGGCGATGGCCGCCGACGTCCTCGAGGTGCTGTGCGGCTTCGAGGCCTTCGCGCGCGTCGTCGTCGTCACCGGCGAGCCCGCCGTGGCCGAGCAGGCGGTCTCGTGCGGCGCGCACGTGGTCGCGGACCGCGACGAGGCCGGGCAGAGCGCCGCCGCGGCGGTCGGCGTCCTGGCGGCGCGCGAGATCGGCGCGCAGCGCGCGCTGCTGGTGCCCGGCGACACGCCCTGCCTGCAAGCGGGCGACCTCGAGGCGCTGCTCGGGCGCGGCGAGCCCGTGGTCGTCGTGCCGGACCGCCACGGCACCGGGACCAACGCGCTGCTGCTCACGCCGCCCGGGGCGATCGCGCCGGCGTTCGGGCCGGGCAGCCGGCGCCGCCACGAGACCGCGGCCGAGGCCGCCGGGCTCGAGCACGCGGTCGTCGACGTCCCCGCGCTCGCGCTCGACGTCGACACGCCCGATGACCTCGCCGCCCTGCGCGCCGAGGGCCGGCTCGGCCCGCGCACCGCGGCGGCGCTGGCGGCCGCGACCGCCCAGTCGTGATCGGCGGACGCTCGCGGAGCGTCGCCGCCGCGCCCCTTGTCGGCGATGGCTCGCGGTCGGGCGACCGCTCGCGTAGCGCCGCGGCGGACTCCGCCGGCCACGGCTCGCGGTCGGGCGACCGCTCGCGTAGCGCCGCGGCGGACTCCGCCGGCCACGGCTCGCGGTCGGGCGACCGCTCGCGTAGCGCCGCGGCGGACTCCGCCGGCCACGGCTCGCGGTCGCTTGCGAGTTCGCAGGCGAACTCGTGATCACGGCGCTCGCGCTCCGCGGGCTGCCCGAGGTGCGGCCGGGCGATGACCTCGCCGCCCTGATCGCCGGCCTCGACGTGCCGCTGCGCGACGGCGACGTGCTGGCGGTCGCCCACAAGGTCGTCTCCAAGGCCGAGGGGCGCGTCGTCGCTCTGAGCCGCGTCGCGCCCGGCGATCGCGCCCTCGAGCTCGCCGCATTGCACGGCAAGGATCCGCGCCACATCCAGGTCGTCCTCGACGAGGCCGCCGAGATCGTCCGGTCGCGGCCGGGCGTGATCATCTGCCGGACGCGCCACGGCTTCGTCTGCGCCAACGCCGGCGTCGACGCGTCCAACGCGGGGCGGCCCGACGCGCTCGTCGTCCTCCCCCGCGACCCCGACCACTCGGCGCGCGGGCTGCGCGCCGCGCTGGCCGAGCGCGCCGGGGCGCGGCCGGCGGTGATCATCACGGACTCCTTCGGGCGCGCATGGCGGCGCGGCCAGTGCGAGGTGGCCATCGGCATCGCCGGCCTGGTATCCGTCGACGACTGGCGCGGGCGCACCGACGCCCACGGCCGCGAGCTGCACGCGACGGCGATCGCCATCGCCGACGAAGCGGCGGCGGCTGCCGATCTCACGCGGGCCAAGGACTCGCGCGAGCCGGTCGTCGTCCTGCGCGGGCTCGAGCGTCATGTGACCGGCGACGACGGGCCCGGCGTGGCCGCGCTGCTGCGCGACCCGGCCGAGGACCTCTTCGCCTAAGCCTAGGAGGCCGTCCGCGCTCAGGCGGCGACGGGCAGCGGGTGCTCGCGCACGATCTCGTAGAGCGTCGTGCGCTCCGCCGCCGGGCGCTGCGCGCGATGGGCGGCGGCGATGAGCTCGGGCGGGTCGAGGCGGACGCCGTGGTAGGAGCCCGCCAGGCGCGAGATGTTCTCCTCCATCAGCGTGCCGCCGAGGTCGTTGACGCCCCAGCGCAGCGCCTCGGTCGCCGCGTCGAGGCCCATCTTGACCCAGCTCGCCTGGAGGTTGCGGACCGTCTTGCCCAGCGCGAGGCGGAAGACCGCGGTGTGCTTGAGGTTCTCCTCGCGGGAGATCTCCTCGATGCCGTGCGTGCGCCCCAGCAGCGTGTGGAACGGGATGAAGCTCAGCGGCACGAACTCGGTGAAGCCGCCGGTGCGCTCCTGCAGCGCGCGCACGACGCGCATGTGCTCGGCCAGCTCCCACGGCTCCTCGACGTGCCCGAACATCACGGTCACCGTCGAGCGCAGCCCCGCCGCGTGCGACGCCTCGATGATCTCGACCCAGCGCCCGACCGGCAGCTTGTTCGGGCTGATGCGCTCGCGCACCCCGTCGTGGAGAACCTCGGCCGCGGTCCCCGGCGTCGAGCCCAACCCGGCGTCGGCCAGGCGGCGGAAGACCTCGATCGGCGGCAGGCCGCTGACGTCGCACATGTGCGCGACCTCCATCGCGCTGTACGCGTGCAGGTGCAGCTGCGACGCCTCGTCCTTGGCCACGCGCAGCCAGCGCTCGTAGTCCTCCAGCCCCCAGTCGGGATGGATGCCCGACTGCATGCAGATCTCGGTCGCGCCGTAGTCGACCGCCTCGCGCACGCGGCGGCGGAACTCGGGCTCGTCGTGCTCGTAGGCGTCGGGCGAGCGCTTGCCCTGGCCGAAGCCGCAGAACGCGCACCCGACAACGCAGATGTTCGAGACGTTGATGTTGCGGTTGACGACGTAGGTCACCCTCTCGCCGGCCAGCTCGGCGCGCAGCTCGTCGGCGGCCTGGCGCATGTCCTCGATCGCCTCCGGGCGCGTCTCGCCGAACAGCGCCGTGAGCTCGTCGGGCTCCAGCCACGCGCCGTCGCGGGCCTTGGCGATCGCCGCGCCCACCAGCTCGCGGCGGATCGGCCGCTCCTCGCGGCGCCCCGAGCCGCGGCGCGGGATGAACGACCAGAACTCGCGCTTGATCACGTCGAGCACGCCCTGGCCAAGCCACTCCGGCGCGATGTACTGCGGGTAGACACACAGGCGCTCGGTCAGCGCGAAGCCCTCGGGCGCCAGCCGCTTGCGCACCTGGTGCGGCGACGGGAACGGGTGCTCGGGCGAGATGTGGTCGCCGTTCGCCGACAGCCCACCGAGGTCGCTGGCGCCCGCACGCACCAGCCGCGGCCACCAGTCGGCCAGGTTCGGCGGCACCTGGACCCCGACGTCGGGCATCAGCCGCCGGCACTCGGCGATCAGACGCTCCATGTCGGAGACGGTCACGTCGGTCGCCCACGCCGGCCGCTCGAGCTCGGGCGGGGCGCCGACCCCGGTGCGCCAGTAGGCCTCGGCCGCCTCGGTGGCGATCTCCGCCGGCTCCTCGCCGTAGTAGCGCCGGTGCGGCACGTAGTTCTGCAGGATCACCTCCTGCACGTGCCCGAACTCGGCGTGCACCGCGGCGAGCGCCTCCAGCGACGCCATCCGGTCGTCCTCGGACTCGCCGATCCCGACGAGGATCCCGCTCGTGAACGGGATGCGCAGCTCCCCCGCCGCCCTGAGGAACTCCAGCCGCGCCGCCGGGTGCTTGGTCGGCGAGCCCTGATGGACGACGAGGTCAGGGTTGACCGACTCGAGCATGAGCCCCTGCGACGCGGTCACCTCGCGCAGCCTCGCGAGCTGCGCGCGGTCGAGCACGCCGAGGTTGGTGTGCGGCAGCAGCCCGCGCTCGAGCGCGCGCTCGCAGCACCACGCCACGTAGCCGACAAAGTCGTCGAAGCCCAGCGCCTTCAGCCGCTCGCGCACCCCGGCGTGCTCATCGGGAGCCTCGCCTGTGAGCACGAGCAGCTCCTTGACCCCGCGCCGCTTCGCCCGGTCGAGCAGCGCCAGGACCTCCTCGGGCTCGTGCAGGTGCGCCTGGTGGGTCGCGAACGAGCAGTACTTGCAGTAGCAGCGGCACGTCCGCGACAGCGAGAGCGTGACGTTGCGCGAGTACGTGACGCGCCGGGGCACTGCGGGAATGCTACGCGGCCCGGGAGCCCGGCTTCAGCGGTGGCTTCAGTCGAGCTTGTCGATCGGCCTCGTCCCCGGCCGCTCGCGGCCGATGTCGCGTTCGACGATCAGCTCGCCCTCTGGGCCGACGGCGACGTCCGTGATCCCGTACTCAGCGGCCTGCGGGCGCAGGACGACCGCCGTGTAGCCCGTCCCGGCGAGCAGCCCGCCGACGAGCGGCCCGACGATGTAGACGATCAGGAACGTCCCCACGCCGCCGAACTCGCCCGAGACGATCGCCGGGCCGAACGCGCGCGCCGGGTTGAAGCCCGCTCCGGTCAGGAAGCCGAACGTCATGACGCCGAGCCCCAGCGCGGCGCCGATCATGAACCCCGCCCAGGCCCGGGGGGCCCGTGGGTTGACCGCCGCGGCCATGATCGCCCACATCAGCGTGAAGGTCCCGATGACCTCGCAGATGAAGCCGCCGAACTTCGTGGTGTGCGGGCTGACCGCGACGGCGCCGTAGTGGACGAAGTCGCCCTCGTCGGTGAGCAGCGCCTTGGCCACGAGCGCCGCCGCGACGGCGCCGGCGAGCTGGACGATGACGTAGATCAGCCCGTCGGCGGGGGTGATCTTGCGCAGCGCCGTCAGCGTGGCCGTGACGGCCGGGTTGAAGTGGGCGCCCGAGGTGCCGCCCAGCGAGTTGACGAGCAGCATCAGGACGAAGGCGTGGACCAGGCCGATCACGGCCCAGTCGGTGAAGCCGAGTCCGTCGCGCGAGTTGACGATGACGATCACGGCGACGAACAGAACGAGCATGAACGTCCCGAGGAACTCGGCGACGTAGGCGGCGGCGCCGCGCGGCTCGATCGCGTCGGGGATGTCAGTGGGGTCGGCGGTCATGAGAGTCGCCATGATGCACGACGGTGCGGACGCTTGGCTCCCTCGCCTCGCTGGTCGCCGTCGTCGCCTGCGCGGCGCTCGTCGGCTGCGGCAGCTCCGGCGGGGCCGAGAGCCCCGACCAGGACGCCACCGTTCTGCTCGACTTCACCCCCAACGGCGTCCACGCCGGTATCTACTCGGCGGTGCGCCGCGGCTACGACGAGGCCGAGGGCGTGCACCTGCACGTGCGCGCCCCCGCATCGGGCGCCGATGCCACCAAGCTCCTGCTCACCGGGCGCGTCACCTTCGCCGTGCTCGACCTCCACGACCTCGCCATCGCGCGCGCGAAGGGCCGCGACCTCGTTGCCGTGCTCGCGCTCGTCCAGCGCCCGCTCGCCGCCGTGCTGGCCGAGCCCGACGTCCGCACCCCGCGCGACCTCGAGGGGCGGCGCGTCGGGGTCACCGGCCTGCCCTCCGACGACGCCGTGCTGCGCTCGACGATCAAGGGCGCCGGCGGCAACCCCGCGCGCGTGCACAAGGTCAACATCGGCTTCGACGCCGTCAAGAGCCTCCTCGCCCACCGCGTCGCCGGGGCCACCGCGTTCTGGAACGTCGAGGGCATCCAGCTGCGCAAGCGGATGCCCGGCGCGCGCGAGTTCCGCGTCGACGAGTTCGGCGCCCCGCCCTACCCCGAGCTCGTCCTGACGACGACGCGGGCGACCGTCGACACGAACCCCGCGCTGGTAGGCGCCACCGTGCGCGCCATCGCGCGGGGCTACCGCTTCACGCTCGCCGACCCCGACTCCAGCGTCGAGGACCTCATCGCGGAGGTGCCGGGCCTCGACCGCGCCGCGCTGAGCACGCAGGTCGGCGAGCTCGACTCCGCCTTCGTCGGCGCCTCCGGGCGCTTCGGCACGCTCGACGTCCGGTCGCTGCGCCAGTGGGCGCGCTGGGAGGCGCGGTTCGGCATCGTCCGCCGGCCACCCGACGTCGCCCGGATGTTCGCGCCGCGCTTCGCGCAGCAGGCCGCCGGCGAGCAGGAGGGCTAGGCCAGGCCCGCAACGAGCGCCGCGCCCTCGCGTGCCATCCGCGACCGCGGCACCACCGAGTCGAACCCGGCCGCGAGCGCGCGCTCGCGCACGTGCGCCTCGACGTGCGAGTAGAAGCCCAGCGTCCGGACGCCGTGCATCTCGCCGCCGGTCTTGAGCGTGTCGATCAGGCCGATGCCGTCGAGCTCGGCGTCGGTGAGATCCACCACGAGCACGTCGGTCCCGGCGATCTGGTCCCAGACCTCGGTCTCGCCGGAGACGAGCTCGACGTCGTGGCCGGCGTCGCGCAGCATCGACTGCACATGCGAGCCGAAGAGCAGGTCCGGCACGAGCGCGAGGACGCGCGCCATCGTCAGTGGGTCCGTCCGTAAGTCGGGCGGGTCGTCGGGCGTCGCCGGCCGTCGACTGGCGCCGCACGGCGTCCGAAGGTGTGGGCGGGTGGGGAATAGTCCGAGGACCGACGGGTGGTGCCAGGCGGCTGCCAGCGGCGGTCGAAACCCGTCGGACTTGCGGACGGGCCCACTATTACTGCGAGAGCAGCCGCCGGCGCTCGCGGCGCATCGACTCGGGCCGGCCCCAGAGCGGCTCGACGGGAGCCCGTCCGATGCGCGTCTCGCGCAGTCGCAGCTCGCCGTCGATGCCGGCGTCGTCGAGCATCGTCAGCGTCGCGTGGACGGCCGGCGCGGCAGCGGCGTGGCCGAAGCGGTGGGCGACCATGATCCGCCAGTGCCACTCGCTCTTCGAGTACGGCTGCGCGTTGCAGGTGACCATGTAGGTCGCCGCCTCGATGTAGCGCTCGGCGTCGCGGATGCGCACGTCGAGCTCGAGATCGGTCCAGTCGTCGGGGAGCGAGTCGACGATCTGCCGGAAGGTCTCCGCAAGCGCCATGAGGGCGCTGGACGCTACCCGAAGAGCGTGCGGTAGAGGAGGAAGACGTTGAGCGCGATGATGAGCGCCGCCACGACCGACGCCAGCGCGGTCGTCGAGCGGCGGTTGACGAGATCGCCCATGATGTCGCGCCGGCGCGTGAGCAGCACGAGCGGCACCAGCGCGAACGGGATGCCGAAGCTCAGCACGACCTGCGAGATGACGAGCGAGCGCGTCGGCTCCAGGCCCATCGCGAGCACCACCAGGGCCGGCGTCATCGTGACCAGGCGGCGCAGCAGCAGCGGGATCGTCCGCGCGATGAACCCCTGCATCACGACCTGGCCCGCGTAGGTCCCGACGCTCGAGGAGGCGAAGCCGCTGGCCAGCAGCGCCAGGGCGAAGGCGAGCGCGGCGTCGTGGCCGACGAGGCTGCCGAACGCCGAGTGCGCCTGCTGGATCTCGTCGATGCCGGTCATGCCGCCGGTGTGGAACAGCGCCGCGGCGATGATCAGCATCGACATGTTCACCAGCCCGGCGACGCCCAGCGCGATCACGACGTCCAGGCGCCCGATCTTCGACACGCGCAGGCGCTCGGCCGCGTTGCGGACGTCGACGCGCCGCTGGGTGAGCGCCGAATGCAGGTAGATGACGTGCGGCATGACCGTGGCGCCGAGGATGCCGGTCGCCAGCAGGACCGAGTCCGTGCCGTCGAAGCTCGGGACGAAGCCGCCGGCGGCCGCGCCGCCGTCGAAGCCGATCGCCAGCGTGTCGTAGAGGAACCCGAGCAGGATGACGCCGAGCAGCCCGGCGATCGCGATCTCGAAGCGCCGGTGGCCGCGCTGCTGGAGGGCGAGGATGGCGAAGGCGACGATGCCGGTGATCACGCCGGAGGCGAACAGCGGGATGCCGAAGAGCAGGTTCAGCGCGATCGCCGCGCCGATGAACTCCGCGAGGTCGGTCGCCATCGCGATGAGCTCGGCCTGGATCCACAGCCCCCAGCTGACCGGCCGCGGGAAGTGCGCCCGGCACAGCTCGGGCAGGTTGTAGCCCGTGGCGGTGCCGACCTTGGCCGACAGGCCCTGGATGAGCATCGCCATCAGGTTCGCGGCGAGGATGACCCACAGCAGCAGGTAGCCGTAGCGGGCGCCGCCGGAGATGTTCGTCGCGAAGTTGCCCGGATCGACGTACGCGACCGAGGCGACGAACGCCGGGCCGAGCAGCGCGACGACGCCGCGGACGCGGCCGCGCGAGCGGATGCGCTGCAGCTCGCTGGGTGCGGGAAGGGCAACGCTGACGTCGCTCATCGCGGGTCGACCTCCACGCGCATGGCCTTGGCCAGCGCTCCGCCGAGGACGTGGACGTCGTTGCCGAAGCGGGCGAACAGCGGGCCGTCGAAGGGCTGCTTCTCGACGACCTCGAAGCGGTCGCCGGGCGCGATGCCGCGCGCGGCCAGGTAGCGCAGCATCTCGGGGTCGGAGTCCGAGACGCGGACGAACAGCCCGCAGGCGCCGGCATCGAGGTCGTGGAGCGCCGCGGTGGGCGCCTCGTCGATCCGGCCGTCGGCCGTCGGGATGGGATCGCCGTGCGGGTCGCGCGTCGGGTGGCCGAGCTTGGCGGCGATGAGCTCCTCGAGCTCCTCGGAGAGCACGTGCTCGAGCACCTCGGCCTCGTCGTGGACGCGGTCCCACGGCACGCCGAGCTCCTCGGCGAGGTAGCGCTCGAGCAGGCGGTGGTGGCGCAGGACCTCGAGGGCGACCTTGACGCCGCGCGGCGTCAGGCGCACGCCGCGGTAGGGCTCGTGCGTAACGAGCCCCATCTCCGCGAGCTTCTTGACCATGCTCGACGCCGACGCGGCCGTCACCCGCAGGCGCTCGGCCAGCGCCGTCGTCGAGACGGCGGCGCCGCCACGGGTTTCCAGGGCGTAAATCGCCTTGGCGTAGTCTTCGACGGCAGAGGTCACGGTCTCCACGAGATGAAGTTTAGACATGACTGAAATCCGAGTTCAAGCTGACCCATTCCAGATCATCGACCAGGCATGCGGACTTCTTGACCGCTCTGAACGCGGAAAGCTCGCGCTGGCGGGGGGCGACGCGAAGGCGTTCCTCGGAGGCCAGGTCAGCAACGACGTCGAGGGGCTGAGTTCCGGGCAGGGGTGCTACGCGGCGCTGCTGACGCCCAAGGGCAAGATGCGCGGCGACCTGCGGGTGCTCGACCTCGGGGACGAGCTGTGGCTGGACTGTGAGCGCGTCGCGCTGCAGCCGCTCTTCGACACGATCCGGCGCTTCAAGATCGGCCACGACGTCGAGCTGCACAAGCGCACGCTCCAACAGGCGCTGTTCTCGCTGCTGGGGCCGCGCGCGCGGGAGGTCGCGGGGGCCGACGCGGCCGGGCTCGGCTTCGGCGAGCACGACAACGCCCGGTCGCCGCTCGGGGTGCTCGTCGTGACCGACCTCGGGGTCGACGTCGTGTGCGCCGCCGAGGACGCGGCTCGGGTGCGGGCGGCCTTGGAGGAGGCGGGCGCGGTGGAGGTCTCCGAGGCGGCCGCCGAGGTGCGGCGCGTCGAGAGCGGCCGGCCCCGGTACGGGGTTGATCTGGACGAGACCGTGCTCCCCCAGGAGGCGGGGCTCAACGAGCGGGCGGTCAGCTTCACGAAGGGGTGTTACGTGGGGCAGGAGACCGTCGCGCGGCTGCACTACAAGGGCAAGCCCAATCGACATCTGCGGGGGTTGCGACTGTCGGGGCCGGCGTCGTCGGGGGATGTCTTGCGGCTCGGAGAGCGCGAGGTCGGGCGGCTCGGGTCCGTCGTGGCGTCGCCGCGATTCGGGGATATCGCGTTGGCGTTGGTGCGGCGGGAGGCTTCGGTGGGGGATGTGGTGGCTGTGGGGGACGGCTTGGTGAGCGCTCGGGTGGTTGAGGTGCCGTTCGCGTAGGTCGCGTTTCTGTCTGCGCTCCGCTCGGGCGTTCGTGGCGGGCGGTGGCGCGGTCGGATGGCACCGAGGGGAAGGAGCGGTTTGACCTTGTGACCGCACCTGTCGAGCGCGCTCCGCGCGCCTCTCTCGCGGGCGGTTGGCGCGCTTGGTGAGATCGAGTGTCGGATTGGGCCCCATATCGGGGCTCAATCCGACACTCGTCAGTCCGGGTCCCGCGGCGGGCGCGTTGCCGCTCGGCCGCAGTCGAGAGAGCGATCGACCGCGAAATAGGCGGTCAATCGATCACTCGTGAGTCCGGGTCACCGCGGCTGGCGCGTTGCCGCTCGGCACGGGCGCAGACCAGGCCGCTTCCCCTCAGTGCCACAGACCCGGCCGCGACCCGCCACACCCAAGCGGGCGGAGCGCCACAGACCCGGCCGCGACCCGCCACACCAAAGCGGGCGGAGCGCCACGGCCGAGGCCGCGGAGCGCAGACCCCTAAGCCGCCAACACCACCGGATTCCCCGACGGATCCCGCACCAGCACGCCGCCGTCGTCGACCGCGACCACCTCGAAACCTGCCGCGCGCGCCTGCTCCGCCACCTGGTCGCGGGCCGCAGCGTCCGGCAGCACGACCGTCGCCCGCCGCAATGTCGCAGCGTCGGCCGGCGCCGGCGGCGCCCCCGCGCTCTCCCACGTGTTGGCTCCGAGGTGGTGGTGGTAGCCGCCCGCGCTCAGAAACGCCGCCGACGTCCCGAGCGACGCCATCAAGGCGAAGCCCAGCACGTCGCGGTAGAACGCGATCGTCGACGGGATGTCGGCCACGCGCAGGTGGACGTGGCCCATGACCGTCCCGGCCGGCAGGCCGTCGAACACCGCGCCCGCCCCATCCTCGAGCTCCCCGAGCAGGCTGCGGGTGTCGAGCGCGACCGTGGTCAGGCGCTCGGCGACGGCGCCCTCCCAGACCTCGCGGGGGCGGTCCCAGTAGACCTCGATGCCGTGGTCGTCGGGGTCGCTGAGGTAGATCGCCTCGCTGACGTAGTGGTCCGACAGGCCGACGAGCGGGACGCGCTCGCGCGCCGCGTGGGCGAGCCAGCGGGCGAGGTCGACCCGCTCGGGGAGCAGCAGCGCGAAGTGGTAGAGCCCGCAGTAGCCGCGCGCCGAGCGCACGCCCGGCTGCTCGTACAGGACGAGCAGGTCCTCGCCGCCGGCGCTCAGCGCGACGCGCCCGTCCTGGCGCTCCCCGGCGCGCAGCCCGAGCGCCCACTCGTAGTAGGCGATCGAGCGGTCGAGGTCGGCGACCGTCAGGTGGACGGCGCCCATCCTCGTCGCGGCCGGGATCTCGGCGACCGCCGGCGCTCCGGTGGCCGTCGCCTCTTCGGGATCGCGCAGGCTCATGCGCGAGACGCTACGCCCCCCAGACGAGGGCGACGACCGTGATGGCGGTCCAGCAGACGACGTTGACCGCCCAGAAGACGACGTCGGGATCGAGCGCCGGCGCGCCGGCCGGGGCGGCGAGGACGCCGCGGCGGTCGCCGCCCAGGCGGCGGTCGGGCTGGCCCGACCGGCGGTCGGACGGGCGCTGGCGGCGCTCGATCGGAACGGCCCGCCGGTCCGGCCGCCCGCGGCGCCGGTCGCGCCGCGCGCGGCGGCGGTCGCCGTCCAGCCGGCGGTCGGCGACACGGCGGCGCTCGCCGTGGGCAGGGTCGTGGTGCGTGTCGCCGGGGAGCAGCCGTGCGCCGGCGCGCGGAAGGGTCGGGGTGGCCATGGAAGGCGAAGGCCGGGAGGTGGGCGTCCGTGCCTCCGCTCCCGGCCACGGCGGATTGTCCGCCGGACGGGCCTTCCGGCGACATAGGACATCAGTCCAGAGCTATGGAGATGCGCTCAGGAAGGCGGCCAGCCTCGCGCGGTCCGGAGGCGGGTCCAGCGTCAGCTGCGGCGCGCCGTGGCCGGCGAGCCACGTCCACACGATGCGGACCTCGTCGACCTCGACGGCGGGCACGTGCGCGGTGCGCGCGCCGTCATGGCCGCGCAGCGCGCGGGCGGTGCGCTCGAGCGCGTCCTCGAGCTCCCCAGCCGGCCCCCAGTCGGCCAGGCGCCCGCCGACGAGCCAGAAGAGATCCGCCCGCGCGCGCTCGGACGGGTGCGGCGCGCGCACGAGCACGGGCGCGGTGTGCGTGGCGCGCAGGACGCCGCCGAGGCGCTCGAGCAGGACCTCCAGCCGCGCCCGGCGGCGGCGCAGCCAGGCCGCGCGCTCGTAGCGCTGGGCCGCGGCCGCCGCGTGCATCTCGGCGTCGAGGTGCGCCAGCAGCGCGGCCGCGCCGTCGCCGCGGCCGGTGAACAGCGCCAGCGCCTCGTCGAGCCGCCGGCGATACGCGTTGGGGTCGAGGTCGCCCAGGCACGGCGACATGCACCGCCCCATCTGCCCGTACGCCGACGCCCACGGCCGCAGCTTCAGCGCCCGCCCGCAATGGCGCAGGCGGAACAGCGAGTTGAGCTGCTCGAGCAGCTCGACGGCGGCGGCGCGGCCGCGCAGCGGCCCGACGCTGACCGCGAGGCCCGCGGCGGGCGCGGGCGCGACCTCGAGCACCGGGTAGGCGATGTCCAGCCGGCAGCGCAGGTAGACGTAGCGGTCCTGGTGCTTGAGCCGCACGTTCCCCGGCGGGGCGAGCCGCTTGACGAGCCGGTTCTCCAGCACGAGCGCGCCGAGCTCGGACTCGGTCGCCTGGAAGTCCACGGACTCGGCCTGCCCCGTCCACGGCGCGCGCTCGGCCGACGGCGCGAAGTGGGCGCGCGCCCGTGTGCGCAGCGCGACCGACTTGCCCACATAGAGCACCTGGCCCCCGGCGTTGCGGAACAGGTACACGCCCGGCTCGTCAGGCAGGTCCCCGACGTCGGGGCGCGGCGTGCCCCGCGCGCGCCGCGGCGCGAAGCGCCCGCCGTCGGTCGCCCCCGCGCGCCGGCGCGCCGGTCGCGCCGGCCGCAGCGCCCCGAGCGCGTCGCGGATCGACGCCGCGTGCGCGCACAGCCGCGGGAACAGGGCGCAGAAGACGCGCGCGCACGTCTCGGCGTCGGCGAGCGCCCGGTGCGTCGTCGTGACCTCCACGCCGAGGGCGTCGGCGAGCGCGGCCAGCCGGCGCTGGCGGGCGAGCGGCGCGAAGCGGCGCGCGAGCGCGACGGTGCACAGCGCGGGCGGATCCGGCCAGGCCACGCCCGAGCGCTCGCACGCCTGCCGCAGCACGCGCCGGTCGAAGGCAACGTTGTGGCCGACGAGCACGCGGCCGTCGAGGTGGGCGACGAGCTCGGGCAGCACCGCGTCGGCCGCCGGTGCCTCGTCGACCATCGCCTGCGTGATCCCGGTGAACCGCTGGATGCCGCGCCCGAGCGGCGCACGGACGCCGACGAGCGACTCGAAGCGGTCGTGCAGCTCGCCGCCGCCGACGAGCACGGCGCCGATCTCGGTCAGCTCGCACGCCTCGCCGGCGAGCCCGTTCGTCTCGGTGTCGACGACGAGGAACTCCGCGTGCGCGAGGGGCTGATCGAGGAGGTCGGATGGCACGGACCCCCAAGCATCCGACGCCGCCAGGACGGAATGCAGGTGCGGTTGCGGTTTCCCCGCCGCGCGGGCGGGGGTAGGATCGGCCAAGACCCATGACGGAGGCGTGACATGGCCACGTTGCCCGTACACGAGAGGCCCACCCGCGAAGAGCTCGAACGGCGCGTGCGTCACGCGTGGGCGTCCTACAGCGCGACCCTGCGCGACCTCGAGGGTCAGGAGTACGAGGAGGCGGAGGCGCAGGCCTGGGAGCGCCTGCAGCGACGACTGGCGGAACTGCAGCGCCCGTTCGGTTAGCCTTCTCCCGCGGGCCGCGCCGGCGCGGCCCGAGGGGTCGACATGAGGGGAGGATGGTTGAACCAGCGCACGGTGCTCGCCGTCACCGCGACGGCGCTCCTGCTCATCGGCTGCGGAGCCGAGACCGGCTACAAGAACAACCCCCGCCCCGCCGCCCCCATCACGATCACCGCGGCGATCTCCAAGCATCGCGTGGAGGTCTCGCCGCAACGCTTCGGCGCGGGCCCCGTGACGCTCGTCGTCAGCAACCAGACGGCGAAGCTGCGCGACCTCATCCTCGAGAGCGAGTCGACCCCGGGCTCGAACCGCGCAGGCCTCGCGCCGCAGCACACCGGCCCCATCAACCCGCAGGGCACCGCCTCGCTGAAGGCGGACCTGCGCGAGGGCAACTACACGGTCCGGGTGCGCACCCGCGACATCCGCCCGGCGCGCCTCGTCGTCGGCCACCCGCGAACGAGCGCGCAGAACCAGCTGCTGCAGCCCTGATGCGCCGCGCCGCCGTGGCGGCCTGCTGCGGCGCGCTCGCGGCGCCGGCGATCGCCTCCGCCCAGACGGCGATCACCGGCACGCCGCAGTCGCTGTTCACGCACGAGCTCGCCACGGACCCGGGCACCGCACCCGACGTCCGCGCGGCGCTCAAGGCACGCCGCGTCTTCGTCGACGAGGACATCGCCTTCACCGACCTCACCGGTGACGGGCGCCAAGACGCGGTCGTGCGCGTTGACTCGGGCGGCGCCGGCGGCGCGATCGCGGTCTACGTCTTCTCCTCGCACGGCGGCAAGGACCTCCACGCGATCTACCGCAACCAGCACCTGTTCCGCGCGCTGGTCGCGCTCAACGGCGCGACGCTCCTGCTCAGCACCCCGCGCTACCAGGCCGGCGACGAGCTCTGCTGCCCGCCCGACCTGCTCGAGCGCACGCTGACGTGGAGCGACCGCGCCGGGCGGCTCGTCGTGCGCTCGACGCGCGTCGTCGCCGCCACGTGACAAAAAGCACATTCAGCTCAACTGCTGCGCGCGTGCAATACTTGAGGTGTGCAAACAACTGCCACCACGCCGAAGGTCGTCGCCGAGGAGCTGCTCACGCTGTGGCTCCACCTGACGCGTGACTCCGGCTCGTCGCTCTTTCAGCTGCTCGAGCGGCTCGACCTCGGGCTGACCCAGATCAAGACCCTCGACACGCTTCAGGCGTGCGGCTGCGAGCCCACCGTCAAGGAGCTCGCCGAGCGCCTCGGACTCTCCGTCCCCGGCACGAGCCGCAACGTCGAGGGCCTCCTGCGCCGCGGCTACCTCGAGCGGCGCGAGGACTCCGCCGACCGCCGGATGAAGCGCCTGCGCCTGACCGATGCCGGGCGCGAGGTCCTGACCGCTGTCAACACCGCCCGCCTGCAGGGCCTGGAGACCTGGGCCGCCAACCTGACCGACGCGCAGCGCGAGGCGCTCGTCGCCGCGCTCGCCCCGCTGACGGAAGGACTGCCGCGATGACCGGACGCATCCAGCGCCGCATCAACGACGACAACCGCCGCTGGTGGACGCTCGGAGCCATGTGCTTCGCGCTGTTCATGATCATGCTGGACAACACGGTGGTGAACGTCGCGCTGCCGTCGATCCAGCGCGACCTGCACGCGTCGATCTCGGGCCTGGAGTGGACGGTCAACGCCTACACGCTGAGCTTCGCGGTGCTGCTGGTCACCGGCGGGCGCCTCGGCGACCTGTTCGGCCGCCGGCGGATGTTCCTCTTCGGCGTCGTGCTCTTCGCCGCCAGCTCGGCCTTCATCGGGCTGTCGCCCAGCGACGCCTGGCTCGTGACCGGCCGCACCGTCCAGGGCGTCGGCGCGGCGTTCATGATGCCCGGGACCCTCTCGATCATCTCCAACACGTTCCCGCCCGAGGAGCGCGGCAAGGCGATCGGGACGTGGGCCGGCGTCAGCGCGCTGGCGCTGGCCATCGGGCCGGTCGTCGGCGGCTTCCTCGTCGAGAACGTCTCCTGGCAGTCGATCTTCTTCCTGAACCTGCCGGTCGCCGCGCTGGCCGTGGTGGTCACGCTGGCCGCCGCTCCCGAGTCGCGCGACGAGTCCGTCGAGCGCTTCGTGGATGTGCCCGGCGTGGCCACGCTGTCGATCGGCCTCGCGGCGCTCGTGCTCGCGCTCGTCGAGGGCAACAGCTGGGGCTGGGGATCACCCGGGCTCATCGGCCTGCTCGCCGTCGCCGCCGGGGCGCTGGCCGCCTTCCCGGTCGTCGAGCGCCGGGCCCGCGTGCCCATGGTCGACTTCTCGTTCTTCCGCTCGCGCGGCTTCCTCGGCGCGAACGTCGTCGCGTTCATCGTCAGCTTCGCGATGCTCGCGATGTTCTTCTTCATCGCGCTCTACATGCAGAACATCAAGGGCTACAGCCCGCTGCAGGCCGGCGTGCGCTTCCTGCCCTCGACGCTGGTGATCATCGTCGTCGGCCCCATCGCGGGGCGGTGGACCGACCGCATCGGGCCGCGCCCGCTGATGACGACCGGTCTCACGCTCGTCGCCGGCTCGCTGCTCTGGCAGAGCTTCCTCGACGTCGACACCAGCTACTCGTTCCTGATCGGCGCCTTCGCGCTGATGGGCCTCGGGATGGGCCTGGTCATGTCGCCGATGAGCACGGCGGCGATGAACGCCGTCGAGCACTCCAAGGCCGGCGTCGCGTCGGGGATCCTCTCGATGAGCCGCATGGTCGGCGGCACGTTCGGCGTCGCCGTGCTCGGCGCGCTCGTCGCCGTGTTGGGCAAGTCCAAGCTCGCCGACCTGCTTCCGAACGCCGCGCAGCCGGTGCGCGACCGGATTGCCGAGTCGCTCGGCGCGGGCGGCGCCGGCGCGGACGCCGGCGCGCGCGGAGCCGACGCGGCGCGCGAGGCGTTCGTCTACGCGCTCCAGAACGGCCTGCGCCTGGGCGCCGCGGTCGCGGTGCTCGGCGCGCTGCTCGCCTGGACGCTCATCACGCCCATGCGGGCGGCGGCGCCGGAGCCGGCGATCGCCGGCGCGCCGGGCGGCGAGCTGGCGGCTGCGGAGGCCGAAGCCGCCTAGTCTCCTGCGTCGGTGCGAACGCTCGAGCGCATCGACGCGTCCGAGATCAAGGAGCTGCTGGCCCGCGGGGAGTTCTTCTGGCTGGACCTCGACTCCCCCGGCCCCGACGTGATCGACGAGATGGCCGGGCTGCTCGGCTGGCATCCGCTCGCGGTCGAGGACAGCAAGGAGTTCGGCCAGCGGCCCAAGCTGGACGACTACCGCGACCACGCGCTGCTCGTCTTCTACGGCGTCCACGCCCCCGACGGGCGGCTCGTCGAGGTGCACATCTTCGTCAGCGGCGACTGGGTGGTCACGGTGCGCCGCGCCCCGTGCGAACACCTCCTGGAGCAGCGCCGGATCGTCTCCGACCGGCCCCCGGCGACGGAGGAGGACGTGGTCTACGCGATCCTCGACGCTCTGACGGACTCCTTCGCGCCCTGCCTCGAGGAATTCGACGCCGAGATCGAGAGCCTCGAGGACGACATCGTGCGGGAGCCCAACGACCGCCAGGTCGGCGAGATCCTGCGCCTGCGGCGCCGGGTCGGGCCGGTGCGCAAGGTCGCCGTCGTCCAGCGCGACATGTTCACCTCGGTCGGGGACGTCATCGACCACCTCCCGGGCCTCGAGCGCGACGACGCTCGCGACCAGTTCCGCGACGTGTCCGATCACCTGCACCGCACCGCGGACGTGCTCGAGAGTCAGCGCGACCGTCTCTCCGGCGCGCTCCAGATCTACTCGTCGATGAGCGACAACCGCCTCAACAAGGTCACCGAGCGGCTCACGCTCGTCGCCACGGTGTTCCTCCCGCTGACCTTCACCGTCGGGTTCTTCGGGCAGAACTTCGGCTGGCTGGTCAACCACGTCGGGGGGCTGGGCTCGTTCCTCATCTGGGGCATAGGAATCGGCGAGGTGCTGCCGCTCGTGTTGCTCTATCTGGTGTTCCGACGGGCGGGCTGGGTCAGGGGGCCGGTAGTCTCAGCCCCCCTTCGCAAGCGAGTTGAAGAGGACTGATGGCCACCGATCTCAAGAGGATCTCCCAGATCGACACCGAGCCCGGCGAGCTGCCGGCGACGATGGCCGCGTGGGTCATCCGCCCCGAGCGCGAGGGCGAGCCCGAGCAGGCCTTCCAGATCGAGGAGATCGAGGTCCCCGAGCCCGGCGCCTTCGAGGTCATCGTCCGCGTGATGGCGGCCGGGGTGAACTTCAACAACGTCTGGGCGGCGCTCGGCAAGCCGGTCAGCGTGTTCTCGTACGGCGACCATCCGCAGTACGGCCACCACATCGGCGGCTCGGACGCCTCCGGGATCGTCTGGAAGGTCGGCGCGGGCGTGACGCGGTGGAAACCGGGCGACGAGGTCGTCATCCACTGCAACCAGACCTCCTACGAGGACCCCGAGGTCCACGGCCTGGATCCGATGGCCGCGCCCTCGCAGAAGATCTGGGGCTACGAGACGACCTGGGGCTCGTTCGCGCAGTTCACCAAGGTCCAGGCCCAGCAGCTGCTGCCCAAGCCGAAGAACCTGGCCTGGGACGAGTCCGCGGCCTACGGCCTGACGTACTTCACCGCCTACCGCATGCTGTTCGACCGCGTGAACCTGCAGGCGGGCCAGCGGGTCCTCATCTGGGGCGCGGCCGGCGGCCTCGGCGTCTTCGCCACCCAGCTCGTCAAGGCGGCGGGCGCGGAGTCCCTCGGCGTCGTCAGCTCCGCCGAGAAGGGTGAGCTCGTCAAGCGCCTCGGGGCCAAGGACTTCATCGACCGCAACGAGTTCGCCGGGATGATGCGCCGCGGCGGCGAGTCGCCCGAGGAGGAGAAGGCGCGCTTCAAGGTCTCGCGCGAGTTCGCCAAGCGCGTCAAGGAGCTGCTCGGCGACGCGCCGGACGTCGTCTTCGAGCACGTCGGGCAGGCGACCTTCCCGACGAGCGTGCTGACCGTCAAGACGTTCGGCAAGGTCGTCATCTGCGGCGCGACGTCGGGCTACACGCTGGACTTCGACGTGCGCTACCTGTGGATGCGCCAGAAGGAGATCCTCGGCTCGCACTTCGCCAACGCCTGGGAGTGCAACAAGGCCAACCACCTGATCGAGACGGCCCAGATCCGGCCGGTGCTGTGGCAGACGATGCCGTTCGAGGACGTCGCGCGCGCCCACCAGCTCATGCACGAGAACAAGCACTGCGGCAAGATCGCCATCCTCGTGGGCGCGACCGAGGAGGGCCAGGGCAAGACGGCCGACGGCCCGGGCGCGATCCGCGCGGAAGTCGGGGCCTGATGGCCGGCGTCGTCCACATCCCCTGGTACGCGACGGGCTTCCGCGGCGACACGCTGGAGCAGGCGCTCGAGGAGATCTCGCGGCTGTCGCTGCGCTACGGCGCGACGAGCTACCACGTCTACCGCTACCGCGACGACCGCTACAAGTTCCTGCAGGTCCTCGCCTTCGAGGACAAGCTGGACTTCGAGCGCTTCTGGGACAGCGATGACTTCATCGACTTCCGGGTGCGCCACTCGGGCCACTACCAGGTCCCGGTGCTCTACTCGTGGGCCGACCAGGTCGGCCACGGCGAGCTCGCGCCCGAGCCGGTGACGCCGGGCGCGGAGTTCCATCCCGAGGCCGGCGGCACGCAGGGCTAGCCTCCCTGTGCACGCAGCGGAGCACCGCGCGCTGCGCGAGCTCTACGCGCTGGCGCGCCAGCAGAGCAAGCACTGGGAGGCGCTGTCGCGCCGCGTCGACGCCAGCGTGCTCAGCGCAGGCGTCGCCGACGGCCGCCGCCTCGCCGAGGAGGTGCGCGCGCAGGCCGGCGAGCGGGGCCTGGCCGTCGGACCGGCGGCGCGCACCGCGGGCGGGACGCTCGCCGGGGCGCGCACCGGCGTCGCCGACCGCTTCCTCGAGCGCAACCAGGCGCTGCGGCTGGCCGTGCTCGACGCGTCGCATCTCGTCACGCTGCTCGACTACGTCGCCGCGCTGACGACCGACGAGCACCTGTCGGCGTTCTGCAAGCGCTGGGCGGCGCGCTTCCGCGACCACGAGCGCACCGCGCGCGACGCGGTCACCGCGCTGGCCGCCGACCCGAGCAGCGCGATCGCCCCGCTGGACCGCTCGCCGCTGGGCCGCGCGGCGCACGGCGTCGCGTTCGCGGTCGGCTCCCTCGGCGAGCTCGTCGACGCGCGGATGCGTCGCTAGCCCGCGGCGACCTCGTCCGCCCAGCGGGCCAGCGTCCGGCGCAGGCTCGTCAGCGCCACGAGCCCGACCGGCGCGGGCAGCCAGATCGCCACGGCGCGGTAGGCCAGGACGGCGACGACGGCGAGGTCGGGCGCGACGCCGAAGGCGAGCAGCACGCCGACGATGCCGCCGCTCACGGCGCCGGGGATCGGCAGGGTGTTGCCGACCTGGCCGACGAAGTAGGCGAGCACGACGACGGCGATCGCGGGCGGCGCGCCGAAGGCGCTGAGCATCGCCCACAGGACGGCGGCGTCGAACAGCCACCAGGCGACGGCGCCCAGCAGCCGCGGGTCGCCCGTGCGCAGCAGGGCGAGCGCGTCGGCCGTCGCGTCGCCGAGCAGGCGCGCACCGCGGCGCGCGCGACCGCCGCCCTGGGCGGGCTCGCCGGTGGCGCGGCGCCGGTACAAGCCGAGCGCCAGCGGGATGAAGATGCCGATCGCCGCGGCCACGGCGGGGAGCGCGCTGAGCGTCAGCGGGCCATGCGCCCGCGTGGCGCCGAGCGCGATCAGAGCGCCGGAGACGAGGATCGCGGCGAGGAAGACCGCGTAGAGCAGCACGAGGAACGTCAGCAGCGTGCGCGCGGCCTTGCGCGCCCCCATCCCGGTGCGCCGCAGCGCCCACAGCGTCAGCGCCGCGCCGCCGGCACCCGCGGTCGGCAGCAGGCGCGTCGCGGCCGCGCCGCCGAGCGTGACCTCGACGGCCCGGCGCGCGTCGATGCGCCGGGTCACGCCCCCGGCCACCACCCACAGCAGCGCGACGTAGCCGGCGAACGACAGCAGCTCGAACGCCGCCCCGGCGGCGACCCAGCGCGAGTCGGCGGCCAGCGCGCGGTCCAGCGCGTCGGCGAACGTGCGCAGCGGCCCGCCCGCGACGACCACGGCGCCCGCCGCGACGGCGACCAGCGCAGCGGGGAGCGCCGCGCGCCTGGCGAGCGCGCGCACATCGAGCTGCGGAATGGGGAGCTCGGCGGCGGCGGCGTGGTCGTCGTGCATGCTGATCAGAGCCTCCTGTCTCACGACGCCCCCGTTGCGTGACACGCGTCACTACTTGCGACGGCGCGCGGCGGATGCGTGGTGCATCGACTTCGACCGGCACAGGCCGCGGAACTCATCGGCTTATCGTCTTCAGCAGATGCCCGAGCCCTTGAGCCCAGCGCTGAAGGCGGTGAGCGACGCGGTCCTCGCCGTCGCCTCGCAGCGCTCGGTGGAAGACGTGCTCCAGGAGCTGGTGCACCGGGCGCGAGAGCTCGCCGGCGCGCGCTACGCCGCCCTGGGGATCCCCGACGGCGCCGGCGGGTTCGCCCGCTTCCTCGTCTCGGGGATGAGCGACGAGCTCGTCGCCGCGATGGGGCCGCTGCCGCGCACGCACGGGCTGCTCGGCGCGATGCTCGAGCGCCCCTCCCCCTTCCGCACCGACGACATCCACGGCCACCCGCGCTTTCGCGGCTGGTGGCCGGCCGAGCACCCCGACATGCGCTCGTTCCTCGGCGTGCCCATCGTCGGCCCCGACGGCGTGATCGGCGCCTTCTACCTGACCGACAAGGAGGGCGCGGCCGAGTTCGGCGCCGCCGACCAGGAGCTCATCGAGCTGCTCGCCACCCACGCGGCGATCGCGATCACCAACGCTCGGCTCTACGAGCGCAGCCGCGAGCTGTCGATCCTCTCGGAGCGCAACCGGCTGGCGCTCGAGCTGCACGACGTCGTCAGCCAGAAGCTGTTCAGCCTCGTGCTGACCGCCGAGGCGGCGGGCACGCTGCTCGACCGCGACGAGGCGGCGGCGCGCTCGCACGTCGCGCGCTTGCAGCAGCTCGCCCGCGAGGCGCTCGAGGAGCTGCGCGCGCTGATCCTCGAACTGCGCCCGCCCGACCTCGAGCGCGACGGGCTGCGCGGCGCGCTGCGCAAGCACGTCGAAGTGCTGCGCGCGCTCAACGCCGTGCGGATCGAGCTCGAGATCGACGAGGGCGCCGAGGGCGACGACGAGGTGCTGCGCATCGCCCAGGAGGCGCTGCACAATGCGCTGCGCCACGCGGCCGCGCAGCGGGTCGCGGTGCGGGTCGGCCGCCGCGACGGCGGCCTGGTGCTCGAGGTCGCCGACGACGGCGTCGGCTTCGACCCGGCCGATCCCGAGCTGCGCTCGCGGCGCCTGGGGCTGACCTCGATGGAGGAGCGCGCGCGGCGGCTCGGCGGGCGGCTGGAGATCCGCTCGGCGCCCGGCGCGGGCACCACCGTCCGGCTGGAGGTCGGCGGTGGCTGAGACCATCCGCGTCCTGCTGGTCGACGACCACGAGGTCGTCCGCGAGGGCCTGCGCTCGTTCCTGTCGCTGCAGGACGGCCTCGAGGTCGCGGGCGAGGCAGCCGACGGCGAGCAGGCGGTCCGCGAGGCCGAGCGCCTGCGCCCCGACGTGATCCTCATGGACCTCGTGATGCCGCGACTCGACGGCGTCGGGGCGATGCGCGAGCTGCGCCGGCGGCTGCCGGCCAGCCGCGTGATCGTGCTCACGAGCTTCGCCGACGACGAACGGCTGCTGCCGGCGATCAAGGCGGGCGCGGCGGGCTACCTGCTCAAGAACGTCGCGCCGCAGGAGCTCGCGCGGGCGGTGCGCGCCGCGCACGCCGGCGAGGCGCTGCTCGACACGGCGGTCGCGGCGCGCCTGGTCGAGGCGATCGCCACGCCGCCCGGCGAGGGGCCACCCGAGCGCCTGACCCCGCGCGAGCGCGAGGTGCTCGCGCTGCTGGGCCGCGGCCTGTCCAACAAGCGCATCGCGCGCGAGCTCGGCGTCGCAGAGAAGACGGTCAAGACCCACGTCAGCCACCTGCTCGCCAAGCTCGGCGCGGCCGACCGCACCGAGGCCGCGGTCTACGCGGTCCGCGCCGGGCTCGTCGGTCGGTCGACCTAGGTCCGATCCACCGATAGATCGTGGATGCGAGGGGTCCGGAGGCCGAGTCAGACGGCTTCGGCCGCGCATTCGCAGGGTGACCCCTTCGGTTCGCGGCCGAAGCCGTATGGCGAAGGCATCCGGGCGCCTCGCGCCGCGAGAATCGGTGGATCGGGGCTTAGGTCCAATTGCCGATGGAAAGCGGGACCGGCGCGGTGGAACGCTGCCGGGCATGTCAGTGGCCATCGTCACCGGAGCATCGCGCGGCCTGGGCCTCGCCCTGACGCGCGCGCTCGCCAATGAAGGCTGGAAGGTCGTCGTCGACGCCCGCGGCGCGCAGGCGTTGCGGCGCGCGACCCGCGAGCTCGAGGGCGAGGTCGTCGCCGTTGCGGGCGACGTCGCCGACGCCGCTCACCGGCGCGCGCTCGTCGACGCCGCCGGCCCGCGCATCGACCTGCTCGTCAACAACGCCGGCGTGCTGGGCCCCAGCCCCCAGCCCTTCCTCGCCGACTACCCGATCGACGAGCTCGAGCGCGTCTACCGCATCAACGTTCTCGCCCAACTCGCGCTCACCCAGGTCGTCATCCCGCGGATGCCGCCGGGGGGCCGCATCGTCAACGTGACGTCCGACGCGGCCGTGTTCCCGTACGAGGGCTGGGGCGGCTATGGCTCGGCGAAGGCGGCGCTCGACCAGCTGTCGGCGGTGCTGGGCCAGGAGCACCCGGCGCTGCGCGTCTACGCCGTCGACCCGGGCGACATGCGCACGCAGATGCACCAGGACGCCTTCCCCGGCCAGGACATCTCGGACCGCCCGCCGCCGGAGGACAGCGTCCCGGGGCTGCTCGCGCTGATCGCCGGCGACGAGCCGAGCGGGCGCTACCGGACCGCCGACGTGGCGGTGACCGCTTGACGGCGCCCGCGTTCGAGCTGCCCGCGCGCCTGGAGGCCACCGAGCCGCCCGAGGCGCGCGGGCTCGCCCGCGACGAGGTCCGGCTGATGGTCGCCTCGCGCGGCGACGGTGGCATTGCGCACGCGCGCTTCCGCGACCTGCCGCAGTTCCTCGCGCGCGGCGACCTCCTGGTGCTCAACACGTCGGCGACGCTGCCGGCGGCGATCGGCGCGCGCCGGGAGGACGGCACCGAGCTCGAGCTCCACCTGTCGACGGCGGCGCCGCACCTCGGTGGCGACGAGTGGTGGGTCGTCGAGCTGCGCACCGCCCTGGGCGCCGCGCCGTTCCGCGGCGGGCGGGCCGGCGAGCAGCTGACGCTCGACGGCGGCGCGCGTGTCGCGCTCTTCGCCCCGTACGCCGCCGGCCGGCGGCTGTGGCTCGCCCGCGCGCGCGGTCTGCTCGCGCACCTCGCCGCGCACGGCCGCCCGATCCGCTACGGCTACGTCGGCCGCGGCTGGCCGCTGGCCGCCTACCAGACGGCCTACGCGCTGGAGCCGGGCAGCGCCGAGATGCCGAGCGCCGGCCGCCCGTTCACGCCCGAGCTCATCACGCGCATCGTCGCCGGCGGCGTGCTCGTCGCGCCGCTGACGCTGCACGCCGGCGTCTCCTCGCCCGAGCGCCACGAGCCGCCCTACCCCGAGCGCTACGAGGTCCCCGACACGACCGCGCGACTCGTCAACGCCGTGCGCGGCTGGGGCGGCCGCGTCGTCGCCGTCGGCACGACCGTCGTGCGCGCGCTCGAGACGGTCGCCGCCACCGACGGGACGGTCGAGCCGGGCGCCGGCTGGACGGGCCTCGTGATCACCCCGGAGCGCGGCCTGCGCGCCGTCGACGCCCTGCTCACGGGCTGGCACGAGCCCGCCGCGTCGCACCTGCAGCTGCTCGAGGCGGTGGCCGGCGGCGAGCTGCTCGAGCGCTGCTACGCCGCCGCGCTCGAGCGCGGCTACCTCTGGCACGAGTTCGGCGACAGCCACCTCATCCTGCCTTGACGCTTCCCTGAGCGGCTCGAAATTGGCCGTCGCGCGGGCTTGAGCGCCGCCCCGAGCCGCGCTACCTTCGAGGCGTCTCTGCGTCGCTCGCCGGGCAAGGAGCAGAGCGCTGTGAGCACCCCCAAGGCGGCTACGCCGGCCGCAGGCCGGCCACGAGAGGGACGGACGTCCTCCGGGCTCCGGACGGTGGTGCGCCGATGACCGGGGACCTCCCGCGGCGACTGCTGGCCGAGGCGCTGGGCACGGGTTTGCTCGTGCTCTTCGGCGCCGGATCGGTCCTCGCGGCGCTGACGCTGGGCAACGGGAAGCTCGACTTCGCGGGGCTCGGGATGATCGCCCTTGCGTTCGGCCTCGTGATCGCCGTGGCGATCTACGCCTTCGGCACGACGTCGGGCGCGCACATCAACCCGGCGGTCACCGTCTCGCTGGCCGCGACGGGGCGCTTCCCGTGGGCGGAGGTGCCCGCGTACATCGCGGCCCAGCTCGTGGGCGCGTTCGGCGGCGCTCTCCTGCTCCTCGCGACGTTCTCGGGCGCGGCGGACATGGGCACCGGGCAGAACGCGCTGGCCGACGGCGTCTCGTTCGGTCGCGGCGTCGTGACGGAGGCGGCCGGGACGTTCCTGCTGGTGACCGCGATCATGGCCCTCGCCGTCGACCGCCGGGCCCCCGGCGGCTGGGCGGGGCTCATGATCGGCCTCTCCGTCACGTGCGCGATCATCGTCTTCGGCCCCGTGACGGGCGCCTCGCTCAACCCGGCGCGCTCGCTCGGGCCGGTGCTGGCGACGGCCATCGGCGGCGGCGACCCGCAGTGGGCGGACTACCCCGTCTACGTCCTCGGGCCGCTGATCGGCGGCGTCCTCGCGGCGTTCGCCTACGACGCGATCGCGCGCCCGCGTGTGGTCGAGGAGGAGCCGCCGCAGGGCACCGAGGGAGACGTCCGCGGGCGGCGGGTCACGCCGGAGCCCGCGGGCGCGGCGACGGGCCGCCAGGGCACCGAGGGCGACGTCGCCGGCCGGCGGCTGTGAGGCGGAGGAATGGAGCCAGCGACCTGAAGAGAGGGTGAGATGGCAGACAACAGAGGCGTGGCCTACATGGGCCCGCGCCATGTCGAGATCCACGACATCGACTTCCCGACCTTCGAGCTGAAGGACGGGCCGGGCGTCAACCCGGCGAACGTGGGGCGCAAGCTGCCCCACGCGGCGATTCTGAGATGCGTCTCGACGAACATCTGCGGCTCGGATCAGCACATGGTCCGCGGCCGCACGACGGCCCCCGAGGGCCTGATTCTCGGGCATGAGATCACCGGCGAGGTCATCGAGACCGGTCCCGGCGTGGAGTTCATCAAGGAGGGCGACCTCGTATCCGTCCCCTTCAACATCGCCTGCGGCCGGTGCCGCATGTGCAAGACGGGCAACACCGGCGTCTGCCTGAACGTCAACCCGGACCGCCCGGGCTCGGCGTACGGCTACGTCGACATGGGCGGCTGGGTCGGCGGCCAGGCCGAGTACGTGCTCGTGCCGTACGCCGACTGGAACCTGCTCAAGTTCCCCGACAAGGACCAGGCGATGGAGAAGATCCTCGACCTGACCATGCTGTCGGACATCTTCCCGACCGGGTTCCACGGCGCCGTCACGGCGGGGGTCGGGCCGGGCTCGACGGTGTACGTCGCCGGCGCCGGGCCGGTCGGCCTGGCTGCGGCGTACTCGGCGGTCCTCCTCGGCGCGGCGGTGGTCATCGTCGGTGACCTCATCCCGGAGCGCCTGGAGCAGGCGCGCAGCTTCGGCGCCGAGGCCATCGACATCTCCAAGGGCGACCCGAAGGACCAGATCGAGCAGATCCTCGGCGTGCCGGAGGTCGACGCGGCGGTCGACGCGGTCGGCTTCGAGGCGCGCGGGCATGGGTCGGACGCCGACCACGAGGCGCCCGCGACGGTGCTGAACTCGATCATGGACGTCACCCGCGCGGCCGGCAAGCTCGGCATCCCGGGCCTCTACGTCACGGCCGACCCCGGCGGGGTCGACGACGCAGCGAAGCACGGCTCGCTGTCGCTGCGGATCGGGCTCGGGTGGGCGAAGTCCCACAGCTTCACCACCGGCCAGTGCCCGGTGATGCGCTACCACTACGACCTCATGCAGATGATCCTCAACGACCGCGCGCAGATCGCGAAGGCGGTCAACGCGACGGTCATCTCGCTCGACGAGGCGCCCCAGGGCTACGAGGACTTCGACAAGGGCGCGGCCAAGAAGTTCGTCCTGAACCCGCACGGGCTCGTCAAGGCCTAGGACGCGGCCTTCAGCGGTCGAGCGGCGCCAGCCGCTCGACCGCGTAGCCGCGGTCGCGCAGATCGGCCAGCAAGCGCAGCTCGACGGCCTCCGGGTCGGCGCCGCGGCCCACCAGGCGCAGGTCGACGTCGAGTCCCTCGTCGCACTCCGGCCCGAAGAACCGCAACTCGAGACGGCCGGGCGCGCGGCGCACTGTCGCGTTCGGACAGCGCGCGGCCGCCGGCAGGCCGGTCAGCCGGAACATCGCGGGGAGGGCGACCGCATCGCTCGCCCTCTACCACTACTCCTTCAGCTCGGCGATGCGGGCGCGCAGGTCGGCGGCGCGCTGGCGGACGGCCTGGTAGCGCGGATGGTCGCCGATGGAGCACCCGTGCCCCATCGCGAAGGCGTACTCCCAGGAGCCGAGCAGCGCGTTGAGCTCCTCCTGGAGGCGTCGCAGGTCCGTGGTCACGTGATCATCCTCAGGGTCGGGTTGAGCGCGGGGTATCACCGAAACGGCGGCGTTTCATTCAAGCCGCGTGCGATGCCGTGCGGTAGCGCCCTCCGGTCGAGGCGCGTTCCACCGGCGGTCCAAGGCCTGCTTCGACCTGCCGCCGTGCGGTCCTGCGTCGAGAGCGCGCGCTCGCTACGCCGCGCTGATGTTCCGGTGGCGGTTGCTGGACTCGATGTCCATCCGCAGCCGCGCCAGCGCCTGGCGGATCAGCCGCGAGACCTGCATCTGCGAGACGCCGATGCGCTCGGAGATCTCGGTCTGCGTCATGTCCTCCTCGAAGCGCAGGCGCAGGATCTCGCGGTCGCGCTCGGAGAGGACGTCGAAGGCCTCGTCGAGCAGCACGCGGATCTCGGCGCGGCCGAGCTCGGGGTCCGACGCGCCGAGCGACTCGGCGAGCGTCGAGTCCTCGCCCGCCGGCTCGTCGAACGAGCGGGTGCGGTGCGCCTGCGCGCTCTGCAGCGCGTCGAGCACGTCCTCCAGCGAGGACTCGACCGCGTGGCACAGCTCGTCGACCGTCGGCGAGCGGCCGAGCTCGTTGGTGAGGTCGTCGCGCGCCTTGGCCACCTTGAGCTGGAGCTCCTGCGTCCCGCGCGGGACGTGGAGCGCCCACGTGCGATCGCGGAAGTGGCGCTTGATCTCGCCGAGGACGGTGGGTGTCGCGTACGAGGAGAAGCGCACGTCGCGCGACAGGTCGAAGCCGTCGATGGCCTTCATGATCCCGATGCACGCGACCTGGACGAGGTCGTCGAGCGGCTCGCCCCGCCCCACGTAGCGACCGGCGAGCGCGCGGGCGAGCGGCAGCATCTCCTCGGCCAGCTGGTCGCGCGCCCCGGCGTCGCCGTCCTGGTGGTAGCGGCGCAGCAGCACGCGTTCACGCGCGGCACGTGTCTCGCCGGCCCTGGCCCCGGCCGCACCCGCGTCGCTGATGATGTCCGATGTCCGCATGATGCGCGCCGGCTAGCCACGCTCCAATGGCGCCATTGTTAGTCCCGCGTCGCGCAACTGCTCCCAGTAGAGCTCCGCCGGCTCGCGGTGGCCGCTCCAGACGACGGCCTGGCCGGTGTTGTGGATGCGGTTGGCGTAGGCGTAGCCCCGGCTGACAGAGACGCCGGGAATGGTGCGCGCAAGGCTGTTGGCGACGTGATCGAACGTGTTGTGGTCGTCGTTGCGGACGATCACGCGCCACGCGCCGCCCACTCCGCTGTCGGGGCCGGCGACCCGCGGACGCTCGATGGTCTGCGGCATAGACACAGTTGTAGCGCCTTGCGCGGTCTGCGGCGAGTCATTCGCGCCCCGACCAGTAACGGTCCAGACCCATCCACTGCTGGTCTGGCGGCATCGCCTGCTCGATCGCCGGCACCTCGCCGGCCGGCGCGATGTGCTCGCGCCACGCGGCGATCCACGCGTCACGGTCCAGCTCGCGGGCGCGCGGCGCCCACTCGTCGAGGTAGGCGCGCACGCCGTCGAGGTGCGCGCGCACGTCCTCGTGGCGGCCGAAGTGCGTGGGCGCGACCGCGGCCGGCGCCCAGCTCTCGATCAGGTCGAGCGACGAACGCCACGCCTCGAGGTCGACGTCCGGCGGCGGGGTCGGCGCCATGACGGGGCCGTCGCCGACGCGCACGCCGGCCGCGTCGCCGGTGAACGCCATGCCGCTCGGCTCGTGCAGGTAGCTGACGTGGTGCGACGCGTGCCCGGGCGTGTAGGCCGAGCGGAAGTCGCCGAGGCGGTCGCTGTCGCCGAGGACGCGGATGCGCTCGCGCGGGACCGGCAGCGTCTCGCCCCACAGGCGGTCCATGTCGTCGCCGTACAGCCGCGCGGCGCTGCGCAGCAGCCGCGACGGGTCGGCGAGGTGCGGCGCGCCGCGCTCGTGCACCCAGACCTCGAGGTCGGGCCAGCGGCGCACGAGCGTGCCGGCGGCGCCGCCGTGGTCGAGGTGGATGTGGGTGAGTGCGAGCGCGCGCGGGCGCTCGTCGCCGAGCTCGGCCAGGAGCGTGTCGACCGTCGAGGCCGGGCCGGGGTCGACCAGCACGCCGTCGACGAGCCACGCGCCGATGACGTGCTCGCGCCCGAGATGGCGGACGTCGATCAGGCGCACAGCACGACCAGGTCCTGGAACGAGCGGCCGGGGCGCCCGCGCCACGCCCCGGGATGGACCTCGCGCACGTTCGCCCGCGCGCGCACCCAGGCCTCGTCGTAGGCGACCGCCTCCTCGGGGAGGTCCTCACGCAGGACGGCGACGTGCTCGTGGGGATCGAGGAACGACAGCGCCGCGCGATCCGCGGCGATGGCCGCGCGCGACTCGGCGTCGAGCAGGAAGAACGTCGCCAGCACGCGCCCGCCGGGGCGCACGACCCGCGTCGTCTCGGCCAGGTAGTGCGCGGCCTCGCCCTCGAGCAGGTGGGTGAGCACGCTGGCCATCACGGCGACGTCGAACGCGTCGTCCTCGTAGGGGAAGCGGTACTCGCTCGCCCGATGGCGGCCCGTGGGGTGATAGCGCGCGTTGAACAGGTCGGCGCGCGTGAAGCGGAAGCGCTCGCGGTCGTAGTGCAGCTGGCACCACCCGGTGCCGATCGGGTTGACGTCGAAGCCGGCGTAGGAGCCGCGCTCGTCGAGGAAGCTCGCGAGCGGCCGGGCGATGCGCCCGATCCCGCAGCCGACGTCGAGCACGGCGTGGTCGGGCTCGAGCCCGGCGAGCTCGACGAGATGGCCGAGGAACTCGTCGCCGGTGGCCGCGAAGTCGCCGTCGCCGACGAACTGCAGGCGGCGCGGCGGGATGAGCGGATCGCGCTCGAGGAGGTCGTGCACGCGGAGCTTGATCGACGTCAGCGGACGCACGCCCCGTACCCTATGGACCGATGAGCGAGCACCGCCTGCCCGAGCGCGACAAGCCCTGGATGATGCGCACCTACTCCGGGCACTCGAACGCGCGCAAGTCCAACGAGCTGTACCGCAAGAACCTGGCCAAGGGCCAGACCGGCCTCTCGATCGCGTTCGACCTGCCCACGCAGACGGGCTACGACCCCGACCACGAGCTCGCCCGTGGCGAGGTCGGCAAGGTCGGCGTGCCGGTCGCCCACATGGGCGACATGCACACGCTGCTCGACGGCATCCCGCTCGGCGAGATGAACACGTCGATGACGATCAACGCGACGGCGGCGTGGCTGCTGGCGCTCTACATCGTCACCGCCGACGAGCAGGGCGTCGAGGCCTCGCACCTCCAGGGCACCACGCAGAACGACATCATCAAGGAGTTCCTCGCCCGCGGGACGTACGCCTTCCCGCCCGGGCCCTCGATGCGGCTGATCGCCGACATGATCGCCTTCACGGTCACCGAGGTCCCGAAGTGGAACCCGATCAACATCTGCTCGTATCACCTGCAGGAGGCGGGCGCGACGCCCGTCCAGGAGATCGCCTACGCGCTCTCGAACGCGATCGCCGTCCTCGACGCGGTCCACAAGCGCGTCGACCAGCAGCTGATGGGCAAGGTGTTCAGCCGCATCTCGTTCTTCGTCAACGCGGGCGTGCGCTTCGTCGAGGAGCACGCGAAGCTGCGCGCGATGGGGCTGCTGTGGGAGCAGATCGGGCGCGAGCGCTACGGCGTGCAGGACGAGCGCCACCTGCGCTTCCGCTACGGCGTGCAGGTCAACTCGCTCGGGCTCACCGAGTCCCAACCCGAGAACAACGTGCAGCGCATCGTGCTCGAGGCGCTGGCCGTGACGCTCGGGCGCAGCGCGCGGGCGCGCGCGATCCAGCTGCCGGCGTGGAACGAGGCGCTCGGCCTGCCGCGGCCGTGGGACCAGCAGTGGTCGCTGCGCATCCAGCAGGTCCTCGCCTACGAGACCGACCTGCTCGAGTACGCCGACATCTTCGAGGGCTCGAAGGTCATGGACGCGCTCGTCGAGGAGCTCGTCGCCGGGGCGCGCGCGGAGATGGCGGTCGTCGCCGAGCACGGCGGCGCGGTCGAGGCGGTGCCGTACATGAAGGCCGCGCTCGTCGACTCGCACCGCGAGCGCATCCGGCGCATCGAGGCCGGCGAGCAGGTCGTCGTCGGGATCAACAAGTTCACCGAGACCGAGCCCTCGCCGCTGGCCGCCGGCGAGGACGGCGGGATCCTCGTCGTCGATCCCGGCGTCGAGGCCGAGCAGATCGCCGAGCTCGAGCGCTGGCGCGCGCAGCGCGCCCAGTCCGCGGTCGACGACGCGCTGGCCGAGCTCGCCCGCGTCGCCGCCGCCGAGGACGAGAACATCATGCCCGCCACGATCGCCGCCGCCCGCGCGGGCGCGACGACCGGCGAATGGGCGCAGACGCTGCGCGACGTCTTCGGCTCCTACCGCGCGCCGACCGGCGTCGGCGAGGCGACCGCCGCGCCCGTCAACGCCGAGCTCGAGGACGTCCGCGAGGAGGTCACCCGCGTGTCGGAGGCGCTCGGGCGCACGCTGAAGATCCTCGTCGGCAAGCCCGGCCTGGACGGCCACTCCAACGGCGCCGAGCAGATCGCCGTGCGGGCGCGCGACGCCGGCATGGACGTCGTCTACGACGGGATCCGCCTGACGCCGTCGCAGATCGCCAAGTCCGCGCTCGACGAGGGCGTCCACGTCATCGGCCTGTCGATCCTGAGCGGCTCGCACCGCGAGCTGATCCCGAGCGTGTTGGAGGCGCTGCGCGAAGCGGGCGTCGACGCCCCGGTCGTGGTGGGCGGGATCATCCCCGAGGCCGACATCGAGCCGCTCAAGGCGGCCGGCGTGGCGGCGGTCTACACCCCGAAGGACTTCGATCTGACGCGGATCATGCGCGACATCGTGGGGCTCGTGGCCGAGCGCCATGGTGTTGGCGCAGAAGCATCGGCGTAGCCGATCGCGGTCAAGGGCGACCGGATGAGCCCAGCGGTGTCAAAAGCGCCAGCCGGATGCCGGCAAGGGGATTTCATGGCTTTCTTAGGAGCGGGCGCCTAGCCTGTCGCCATGAGTCACCGCGAGCGGCTGTGGTCAGGAGGACCAGCCCCCGAGGAGCCGCCTCCCGTCCAGCCCGCGCTGCGGCCGCTCCCCCGCCTCTCGACCCCCGAGCCGCCCTCCGAAGAGGAGCCGCCGCGGCGCTCGCGGACCCGGCTCGCGGTCCTCATCAGCGCGCTGGCCGGCGCGGCGGTGGTCATCGGCCTGTTCCTCGTGCTCGGCGTCGGCCGCTCGCACGACCCGGCGCCGCTGCGCGCGGTCGGCGGGAAGCTCGGCAGCACGCAGGTCGGGCAGATCTACGCCCGCGCGAGCGCCGGCGTCGTCTCGGTCGCCGCGCGCGAGGGTCCCGGCCAGTCGACCGGCACGGGCTTCCTGATCGACCGCGCCGGCACGATCGTCACCAACGCCCACGTCGTCGGCCAGGCGGGCGTGGTCCAGGTGCGCTTCGGCGACCAGGGCCGCACGCTCGACGCGCCGGTGCTCGGCCGCGACCAGTCGTCCGATCTCGCCGTGCTGCGCGTCGACCCGTCGCTCACCGGCGTGCTCCACCCGCTCTCGCTGGCCGACTCGAGCAAGGTGCGCATCGGCGACCTTGCGGTGGCGATCGGCAACCCGTTCGGCTTGGACCGCACCGCGACCGCGGGGATCGTCTCGGGCCTGGGCCGCCACATCCAGGCGCCCAACGGCTTCGACATCGACGAGGTCATCCAGACCGACGCCCCGATCAACCCCGGCAACTCCGGCGGCCCGCTGCTCGACGCGCGCGGGCGGGTCATCGGCGTCAACTCGCAGATCGAGACCGGTGGGCGCGGCGGTGGCAACGTGGGCATCGGCTTCGCGGTGCCGTCGAACACCGTGCGCGACGTCGTGCCGCGCCTCGAGCAGGGCAAGCCGATCGTCCGGCCGTTCCTCGGCCTGACCACGAGCCCCGTATCGCAGCGCGTCGCGACCCAGCGCGGCCTGCGGGTGGGCGAGGGCGCGTTCGTCGAGGAGTCCTCCGCCGGCGGCCCGGCCGACCGCGCGGGCATCCGCTACGGCGACGTTGTCACCCGCGTCGGCGGCCGTCGCGTCGCCGGTCCGGCCGACGTCGGGGACGCGGTCGCCGGCCGGCATCCGGGCGACGACGTCGAGGTCGAGATCGTCCGCGCCGACGGCACGCGCGAGTCCGTACTCGTGACGCTCGGCGCGCGGCCCCGCAAGACGCCATAGGAAGTGGTCCTCCCCGTCCCGCCCCGCCCGACCTGGCCGCCGCCGATCACCGCCATGCGGCGTCCTCGGTCAGGCCAAGACCACCGGCTTCGCCGGCGGTGCCCTCTCCGCCACCGTGCCCTCCCTGCGTCCTTGCCTGGCGGCGCCGTCGACTGGCCAGCTCGGCCGTCGCGAGACGGGAAGAACCACTGATGTCGTTCGGCTCGCCCTTCGTCCTGCTGGTCCTGCTCGCGCTGCCGGTCGCCGTCGTGCGCTACGTCCGCGGCGAGCGCGCGCGGCGCCGCCGCGCGCGGGCGTTCGCCGATCCGCGGCTGCTCGCGTCGGTCGCGCCCGTCCGGCCGGGGTGGCGCCGCCACGCGCCGCTCGTGCTCTACGCGCTCGCGCTGGCGATCCTCGTCGTCGCCGCGGCGCGCCCGCGGACCACGATCGCGGTGCCTGTCGAGAACGCGACGATCATGCTCGTCACCGACGTCTCGGGCTCGATGCAGGCGACCGACGTGCGGCCCTCACGGCTGGCGGCGGCGCGCGCCGCCGCGGTCACCTTCACCCGCGGCGTCCCGCGCGGCGTGCGCCTCGGCGTGATGGCCTTCAACCAGGCACCGCGCATCCTGCAGCCGCCGACGAGCGACCGCGTCGCCGTCCGCACCGCGCTCGCCCAGCTCGCCTCCAGCGGCGGCACCGCGACCGGCGACGCCCTCGACCGCGCGCTGAGCACGCTCGAGCGCCAGCCGGGCGTCGGCGGCAAGCGGCCGCCCGCGGCGATCGTCCTGCTCTCGGACGGCAAGTCGACCGGCGGCAGCAAGGACCCCCGCGACGTCGCCGCCCAGGCCGGCAAGCTGCGCATCCCGATCTACACGGTCGCGCTCGGCACGCCCACCGGCACGATCCGCGTCCCGCGCCCCGGCGGCCGAGGGGGCCTGGAGACCCGCCAGGTCCCCCCCGACCCGCTGACGCTGCAAGCCGTCGCCCGCGCCTCGGACGGGCAGGCATACACCGCCGAGGACGCCGGCTCGCTCGACACCGTCTACCACCGCCTGGGCTCGCAGCTCGGCACCCGTCCCGCGCGCCGCGAGATCACCGCGGCGTTCGTCGGCGGCGCCGTCCTCCTGCTGGCCGCCGCCGGCGCGCTCTCGCTGCGCTGGTTCGGGCGGCTGCCCTGACCCCACCCCCAGCCACCAAGGAGCCATGACCGAGAACCCAGAACAGGCCCGCGGCGCCCTCGACGAGGCGCTCTACGAGATCAAGCGCGTCATCGTCGGCCAGGACGCGATGCTCGAGCGGCTGCTCGTCGCCCTGCTCGCGGGCGGCCACGTGCTGCTCGAGGGCGTCCCCGGCCTGGCCAAGACGCTGACGATCAAGACGCTCGCCCAGGTGCTCGGGGGGACGTTCAGCCGCATCCAGTTCACGCCCGATCTGGTGCCGTCGGACATCGTCGGCACGCGCGTGCTCAAGGCCGGCGGCGGCGGGTTCGACGTCGAGCTCGGCCCGGTGTTCACCAACTTCCTGCTCGCCGACGAGATCAACCGCGCCCCCGCCAAGGTGCAGTCGGCGCTGCTCGAGGTCATGCAGGAGCGCCAGGTGACGATCGGCGGGCGCACGTATCCGGTGCCCGACCCGTTCCTGGTCCTCGCCACGCAGAACCCGATCGAGTCCGAGGGCACCTATCCCCTGCCCGAGGCGCAGACCGACCGCTTCCTCATGAAGCTCGTCATCGACTACCCCGACACCGGCGAGGAGGCCGGGATCGTCGGGCGCTCGCTCGCCGGCTTCCCGGTCCCCAACGAGCGGCTGTCGCTGCACGAGCTGGCCCGCTACCGCGAGGCCGCCGAGGCGGTGTTCGTCGAGCGCGAGGTGATCGGCTACGCCGTCTCGCTGGCCGACGCGACGCGCCACCCCGACAAGTACGGCCTCGAGGAGCTCAAGCCGTTCATCGACTACGGGGCGAGCCCGCGCGGGCCGATCGGGCTCGTGCAGTCGGCCCGGGCGCTCGCGCTGCTGCGCGGCCGGCGCCACGCGATCGTCGACGACGTGCGCGCGCTCGTCTTCGACGTGCTGCGCCACCGCCTCGTGCTCTCCTACGAGGCGCTCGCCGAGGGCGTCACGGCCGACGACCTGCTCGCGCGGGTGCTCGGCGCGGTGCGCCCGCCGGTCGTGCGCCGGCGGATCGCGGAGGACGCGGCCTAGCCCCATGCCGCGCCCCGCGTTCGCCCCTCCCGCCGGCCGCCAGGGCCCCGGTCCGCTGCCCGCGGGGCTGGTCGACGCGCTCGACCTGGCGATGGCGCGGCGGGCATCGGGCGTCCTGCCCGGCGAGCGGCGCGCGCCGGGGGTCGGTGCGGGGACCGAGCTCTTCCAGCTGCGCCCATACGAGCCCGGCGACGACGTTCGCCAGCTCGACGCGGCGGCCAGCGCGCGGACGGGCATCCCGCACGTGCGCCTGCACGTCCCCGAGCGGGCGCTGACGACGTGGCTGGTCCTCGACGTCTCGCCGTCGATGGCCTTCGGCACGACCGACCGCCTGAAGGCCGACGTCGCCGAGGGCGTGATCATCGTGCTCGGGCGGCTTGCGGCGCGCCGCGGAGGGCGCGTCGCGCTGCTGACCAGCGGCGCGCGCGACCAGCGCTTCCTCCCGCCCCGCAGCGGGCGCGGCGCGCTGGGGCCGCTGCGCCGCGCGCTCGCCGAGGGCGTCGCCCCCGACGGCCACCACGATCCCGACGCGCTCACCCGCACGCTGCGGCGGGTCGCCCAGCTCGCGCGCCACCCGGGGCTCGTCGTGGTCGTCTCGGACTTCCGCGGGCCGCGCACGTGGCGCCGCGCGCTCGCCGCGCTGCGCGCCCGGCACGCGACGCTCGCCGTCGAGATCCGCGACCCGCGCGAGGGCGAGCTGCCCGAGGTCGGCCATCTCGCGCTCGTCGACCCGGAGACCGGCGAGCGCGTCGAGGTCGACACGCACTCCGCGCGCGTGCGCGAGCGCTTCGCCGAGGCCGAGCGCGAGGAGCGCGCGGCCGTGGCCGGCGACCTGCGCCGCGCGCTCGCCGAGCAGATCGTGCTGACCACGCAGGGCGACTGGCTGCGCTCGCTGGGGGGCCGGCTGAAGTGAGCGCGACCCTGTCGCCGGTGTTCGGCGCCATCTCGTTCCAGGCGCCGCTCTTCCTGCTGGGGCTGCTCGCCGTGCCGCTGCTGGCCGCCGCGCTGGTCCTCGAGCGGCGCCGGCGGCGGCGCTACGTGGTGCGCTTCCCGGCCACCGGCACGGTGCGCGCCGTCCTCGGGAGCACGCCCGCCTGGCGCCGCCACGTGCCCGCAGTCCTCTTCCTCGTCGCGCTGGCCGCGCTGATCGTCGGCCTCGCGCGGCCCCAGCGCACGGTCGCGGTGGCGGTCGACAAGGCCTCGGTCATGCTCGTGCTCGACGTCTCGGGCTCGATGCAGGCGACCGACGTGCAGCCGAGCCGGCTGGACGCCGCGCGCGACGCGGCCAAGGCCTTCGTCGACAAGGTGCCCGACCGCCTGCAGGTGGGCGTCGTCGCCTACCGCGCCGTCGTCGACACCGTGCAGAAGCCGACCGAGGACCGCGACCAGGTGCGCCGCGTGCTCGACGGGCTCGTGGCCGAGGGCGGCACGGCGACCGGCGACGCCCTGATCGCCGCGCTGGGCCAGCTCGAGAAGGTCAAGGGCCGCAACGGGCGCCGCGCGCCGGCCGTCATCGTGCTGCTCTCCGACGGGCGCACGACCGAGGGCACGGACCCGCTCGAGGCCGCTGCCCGGGCGCGCAAGCTGCGCATCCCCATCTACACCGTCGCGCTCGGCGCGGAGGGCGCGTCGATCCCGAGCCCGAGCGGCTTCGGCCGCATCCCGGTGCCGCCGGACCCGGAGACGCTGCGCCAGATCGCCCGCGTGACCCGCGGCCAGGCGTACACGGTCGACGAGGGCGGCCAGCTCGCCGACGTCTACCGCCACCTGGGCTCGCGGCTGGGCTCCAAGCGCGAGCACCGGCAGGTCACCGCGGGCTTCGCCGGCGCCGGGGCGCTCCTGCTCGCCGCCGCGCTCGCGATGTCGCTGCGCTGGGCCGGGCGGTTGCCGTGACGCCTATTCCGCGCGGCTGAACTCGACGATCGCGATCGCCAGCATCACCGCGCCGAGCAGGGCGACGACCGCGGCCTCGAGCGCTCCCGGCACGCGCCAGCCGAACCAGGTGACGCCCGGGTCCAGGGCGTGCCGGGCGGCGGGGCTGAGCTCGAGGTGCGCGAAGACGATCCGCCGCATCGGGTCGACCGCGTAGGTGAGCGGGTCGAGCCGGTTGAGGACCTCCAGCCAGCGCGGCAGCCCCGAGACGGGGAACAGCGCGCCGGCCAGGAAGAACATCGGCATCATCACCATCTGCATCAGCGCCATGAACGACTGCATCTGCGTGATGCGCGCGGCCGCCATGACGCCGAACGCGGTGATCGCGAAGGCCAGCAGCAACTGGAGCGCGAAGACCTCGAGGATCAGCGCCGGCGCGTAGGGCACGCCGACCAGCCCGGCCAGGGCGATGACGATCACGCCCTGGGCCGAGGCCACGGTCGCGCCGCCCAGGCACTTGCCGACGACGAGCGAGCTGCGCCGCACCGGCGCGACCATCATCTCGCGCAGGAAGCCGAACTCGCGGTCCCAGACCAGCGACGCCGCCGAGAACATCGCGGTGAACATCACCGCCATGCACAGGACGCCCGGGTAGACGAACGTCCGCAGGTCGACGCCGTGCGTGCCGGCCGAGGCGATCCGCGAGAGCCCGGTGCCCAGGACGAAGAGGAACAGGAACGGCTGCACGAGCGAGGTGACGATTCGCAGGCGGTCCTGGCCGAAGCGGATCAGCTCGCGCTGCCAGACGATCTTGACCGCGCGCGCGTCGCCGCGCCAGCTGCGCGCCGGAAGGCGCACGCGCGCGACCGGCGCCCTGCCCGTGGCCGTGGCCTCGCCCGCCATCGCCTACAGCCTCAAGGCGCGCACCATCGTGCGCGTCCGGTCGGTGGCGGTCGCCTCGGCGTCGCGGATCGTCGTGCCCGTGTAGGACATGAAGACGTCGTCGAGCGAGGGCCGGGCGACGCGCACCGCGCGGATCGGGACACCCAGCTGCGCGAACAGCCGCGGCACGAACTGCTCGCCCTCGGCGACCCCGAAGGTGACCTGGCCCTCGGCGACCGTCGCGTCGAGCGAGAAGCGCTCGCGCAGGGCGGCTATGGCCGCGGTGTCGTCGGCGGTCTGGATCTGCACGCGGTCGGTGCCGACGCTCGCCTTCAGGGCGGCCGGCGTGTCGATCACGATGATGCGCCCGTGGTCCATGATCGCGATCCGGTCGCAGTACTCGGCCTCGTCCATGTAGTGCGTGGTGAGGAAGATCGTGATGTCCTCGCGGCGCTTGAGCTCGCGGATGTAGGTCCAGATGTGGCGGCGGGTCTGCGGGTCCAGGCCGATCGTCGGCTCGTCGAGGAACAGCACGCGCGGTGAGTGCAGGAAGCCGCGGGCGATCTCGAGCCGGCGCTTCATGCCGCCGGAGAACGTGTTGACGCGGCTCGAGCGCCGCTCCCAGAGACCGACCATGTCGAGGACCTGGCGCATCCGCGGACCGACCACCTCGCGCGGGACGCCGTAGAGCTCGGCGTGCAGGCGCAGGTTCTGCTCGGCGCTGAGGTAGCCGTCGAGCGTCGTGTCCTGGAAGACGAGGCCGATGTTGCGCCGCACGTCGTCGCGCTCGGTGACGACGTCGTGGCCCGCCACGCGCGCCGAGCCGGCAGTGGGCCGCACGAGCGTGCAGAGCATGTTGATCGTCGTCGTCTTGCCCGCGCCGTTGGGGCCCAGGAAACCGAACGTCTCGCCGGCGGCGACCTCGAAGTCGATCCCGCGCACGGCCTCGACCTCGCCGTAGCGCTTGGCCAGGTCCCGCACTTGCACCGCCGCCTGCACGGGGAACAGTATGTCGGCCGCCGACTAGGGTCCCGCCGCAATGAGCAACCAGGGGGCAGAGCTGGCCAGGCGCCTGCGCGAAGGGGACCTGTCCGCGGCGCCGGCTGTGCTCAACCTCGTCGAGAACCGCACGCCGGCGGCGCGCGAGGCGGTCGGCGAGCTGCTGCGCGGCGTCTCGCCCGCCGCCCTGGGCGGCGAGGCGCGCGGGCACGTGGTGGGCGTCACCGGGCCGCCGGGGGCGGGCAAGTCGACGCTGCTCAGCGAGCTCGTCGCGGCGTGGCGGCGCTGCGGGCGCTCGGTCGCCGTTCTCGCGGTCGACCCGTCGTCGAAGGTCTCGGGCGGGGCCCTGCTGGGCGACCGCGCGCGGATCGCCTACGACCCCGGGGACCGGGGCGTGTTCATCCGCTCGACCGCGGCCGGCGGGCGCCTCGGCGGGCTGGCGCCGTCGACGCGCGCGGCGGCGCAGGCGCTGGCCGCCGCCTTCGACGTCGTCGTCATCGAGACCGTCGGCGTCGGCCAGTCGGAGACCGAGGTCGCCGAGGTCGCCGACACCGTGGTGGTGATCGTCCAGCCCGGCTCGGGCGACGTCCTGCAGTTCCTCAAGAGCGGGATCATGGAGGTGCCCGACGTCCTGGTCGTCACCAAGGCCGACCTCGGCCAGGTCGCGCTGAGCGCCCGCCGCGACCTCGTCGCGGCGCTGCGCGCGCTGGGCCGCCGCGACACCGCGGTCGTCGCCGTGTCGTCGATCCCGCCCGTGCAGGGGATCGACGAGCTCGTCGAAGCGCTCGACGCCCATCGCGCCGGGCTCGACCTGGCCGCGCGGCGGCTCGCGGCGCGCCGGGCGGGCGCGCTGGCCGACTTCGCCGCCGAGCACGGCGATCGCGGCCTGCGCGCGCTCGGCGGCCGGCGCGCGGCCGAGCGCGTGCTCGCCGAGCAGGACCCGGGCGCCGACGTCGCGTCGCTCGTCGAGGCGCTCGAGGCGCGCGCGGCGGAGGCGGCGTCGTGAGCCGTCTCGCGCAGCTCGCGGTGCTCGTCGTGACCGTCGCGGCCGTCACGTTGATCGCGCTCGCGCTCGGCGCGACCAACCTCGGCACGGCGCTCGCCTTCGGCCAGATCGCCTTCGCGGCCGTGCTCGTCTGGCTGCTGCTGACCAAGTAGGGTTCGAGCGCGTGGCGGTGGGCTGCTTCGTGTCGGTGGGCCGCTCGCTCGACGCCGCCGTCGAGCGCGTCAAGCTCGCCGAGGAGCTCGGCTACGAGGCCGCCTACCTGACCCACATCGCCGGCCGCGAGCCGTTCATCGCGCTGACCGCGTACGCGCTCGCCACCCAGCGCATCCGCCTCGGCACGGGGGTGACGCCGATCTACGCGCGGACGCCGGCCAACCTCGCGCAGACGGCGGCGACGCTCGACGAGCTCAGCGGCGGCCGGCTCAACCTGGGCATCGGCGTGTCGCATCGCCCGGTGGTCGAGGGGTGGTACGGCCAGGAGATCGACGCCCCGGTGCGCGAGATGCGCGAGTACGTCGCGATCGTGCGGGCGATCCTGCGCGGCGAGGACCCGCCGGCCGGCGAGAAGTGGCGCACCGGCTTTCGCCTGGCCGGGCTCGACCCGCGCCCCGAGCTGCCGATCTACGTCGCCGCCCTCTCGCCGGCGATGCTGCGCGCGGCGGGCGAGATCGCCGACGGCGCCGTGCTGTGGCTGTGCAATCCCGAGTACGTCGAGCGGGTCGTCGTGCCCGAGGCCACGCGCGGGCGCGAGCGCGCGCACAAGCCGCTCGACGGCTTCGACATCGTCGCCGCGGTGCCCGCCGCGGCGACGGACGACCCGCAGTCGGCGTACGCGGCGATGCGCAACGACCTGCTGCCCTACTTCGGGCTGCCGTTCTACCGCGCCATGCTCGAGCGCTCGGGCTATGAGGACGACATCGCGGCGTTCGACGAGGCGGTCGCCGCCGGCGACACGGAAGCCATGAAAGCGGCGATCTCCGAGCGCTTCCTGCGCGCGCTGACCGCGGTCGGCGACGAGGCGACGGTGCGCGAGGGCGTCGAGCGCTACCGCGCCGCCGGGGCGACCTCGCCCTGCGTCGGGCCGATCCCCAGGACGGACTTCGAGGCGACGCTGCGCGCCGCCGCGCCGTCTCGGTGACGCGGGAACCGGGCGGCCCTTTGTTTGTCACGCGTGGAGAGTGCCGATATTGATCCGCGCAGCGTTGACACGATACTTACAAGCGCTCTAGCGTCGGCGGCATGGGCCGCCATCAACGCATCGCTTCAGCGGTCCTCGTGGCCGCCGCATCGCTCGTCATCCCGGCCGCCGCCGCGGCCCTGCCGTTCACGCCACAGCTCACCGCCACGCTCGGCACGGCTGACCAGCCCGCCCACGTCGGCGGCCACCCGCAGTTCACGACGGTGGTCACGCAACCCGACAACCAGGAGCGGATCAAGAAGGCGGTCGTCACGCTCCCAGCCGGGCTGTTCGCCAACGTGAACGCGCTCAGCACGCTCTGCACGCCCGACCAGGCCAGCGTGTTCGCCTGCCCGACGGCCTCGCAGGTCGGCACCGCGAAGGCGGTCTCGCCGTGGTTGCCGACACCGCTGACCGGCGGGGTGTTCATCGCGGAGAACCCGACCGGCGGCCTTCCCGGGCTGTTCATCGGGCTGGGAGCGACCGGGCCGGTGGTCTCGCCGCTCTCGGCGACGACCTCGCTGAACGGCATCCGTCTCGTCAACACGCTCGACAACCTGCCGAACGCCCCGGTGTCGTCGTTCGAGCTGACCATCAACGGCGGCCCCACCGGCCTGTTGACCGTCGGCAACCCCATGTGCGACAACCCGACCGTCGACTCGACGTTTACCTCGTTCACCGGCCAGACGGTGACGGGCAGCGCCCCGCTCAACATCGTCGGCACGTGCGTCCCGGCCCCGCTGCCTACCGCCGCCGCGCCGCCCGCTGCCGCGCCGACCCCGGCTCCCCCGGCCGCGCCGACGACGCAGGCCCCGAGCAAGGCCAAGCCCTCGCTCGTGGTGAACGTGCGTGGCCTGGCCACCAAGCCGGTCGTCGTGTTCCAGGCGCGCAGCGCCTCCGGCGCCGCCAAGCTGCGCAGCGTCCGCCTGACCCTCCCGTCGTCGAAGGTGTCGTTCGTCCGGGCCGCGCTCCAGCGCGGCATCAAGCTCAGCAGCGGCGCGAAGGCAACGCTGTCGGGCGCCGGCGCGCTGACGGTGCAGGCGCCGGCGGGCGGCAGCTCGACGATCAGCGGCACGATCCGGTCGGGGGCCGTGCGCAGCAGCAAGGCGCTCCAGAAGCTCGCCGCCGCCCACAAGCCGCTGCCGCGCCTCAGCGTGGCCGGTCGCGTGACCGACGTCCAGAACGGGCGCTTCGACTACCGCCTCAACGTGCGCCCGCTGTCCTAGGCCTCTTCCAGGACCCGCCGGATCCGCTTGCTCGAGACGGGGCCGCGAACGCCGAGCCCCTGCGCGAAGTGGCTGACGCGCAGCTCCTCGAGCAGCCACGGGACCTCGCGCAGCGCGTCGCCGTGCGGGCGCTCCTGGCGGCGGCGCTCGTAGGCCTCCTCGAGCTCGTGGATCGCGCGCATGCGGTCGCGATCGGTGGCCAGCGCGTCGGGCAGGCGCTCGAGGCGGCGCGCCGCGGCGCGCAGGTAGCGCTCTACGTCGGGCAGGCGGGCCACGCCGGTCACGGTAATGAAGGCCGGGTGGACGAGCCGGCGCAGCTGGCGCTCGACGTCGGCGCGAGCGTCCTGGAACGGGGCGGCGGTCAGGCGCTCGAGCCTGGCCTGGACGTCGCGCGCGGCGTCGAGGATGGCGACCACCTGCTCGACGACCCGCTCCGTCGTCTCGGCGAGGTGGCCCGCGACGTGGTCGCGCAGCCGCGCGAAGCCCGCCTCGTCCCAGGCCGGCCCGCCGGCCTGCGCCATCAACGCGTCGACCGCGGCCGTCGTCGCGTCGTCGAGGACCGCCGCCAGGCTGCCGTGCGGGGCCGTCGCGAGCGCCAGCTGCGCGTGGGCGCCCAGGCGCTGTTGGACGTAGCGGACGGGCGACGGCACGGCGAGCAACAGCAGGCGGCGGGTGCCCGCCTGCATCGCCGCGCGCTGGGCCTCGGGCGTCTCGAGCGCGCGGACCGCGACGCTGTCGCCCTCGTCGACGAGGGCTGGGTAGGCCCGCACGGCCTGGCCCGTGCCGGGCAGCGCGACCGCCCGCGGCAGCGCGCCGATCGTCCAGGCGCGGAGGCCCTCGCGCTCAACGCTTGCGGCGGCCGCGGCGAGCTCGGCCCGCAGGCGGGGTCGCAGCTCCTCGCGCAGCGCGTCGAGGTCGGCGCCCTCGGCCAGCGCGGCTCCGTCCTCGTTCTCGACGCGGAAGGTCATGCGCAGGTGAGCCGGCAGGCGCCCGACATCCCAGTCCTCGCGCGCGACGCGCACGCCGCGCAGCCGCTCGAGCTCGCGGCCGAGCGCGTCGAGCAGCGCCTCGCGGCGCGGTTCGAGGCCCTCGACGACCTGGGCGGCCACGTCGGGCACCGGCACCAGCCGCCGGCGCGCGTCCTTGGGCAATGAGCGGATCAGCGCGGTGACGAGCTCGAGCCGGAAGGCGGGCACGAGCCACTCGAAGCCGTCGGCGCGCAGCCGCGGCAGCGCCTTGAGCGGGACGTGGACGGTCACCCCGTCGTGCTCGGCGCCCGGCTCGAAGCGGTAGCTCAGCGCGAGCTCGAGGTCGCCCTGGCGCCAGGCGTCGGGCCGGCCGCGCTCGTCGACGTCGCCGCGGACGAGCAGCTCGCGCGTGAAGGTGAGCAGGTCAGGGTGCGAGCGGCGCTCGTCGCGCCACCAGCGGTCGAAGTGCGCGCCGGACACCACGTCGGCGGGGATGCGCTCGTCGAAGAAGGCGAACAGCGTCTGGTCGTCGGCGAGGATGTCGCGCCGGCGCGTGCGCCGCTCGAGCGCCTCGACCTCCTCGAGCAGCCGGCCGTTGTCGGCGAAGAAGCGATGGCGCGTCTCCCAGTCGCGCTCGACGAGCGCGCGGCGGATGAACAGCTCGCGCGACAGGGCGGGGTCGATCGCCCCGTAGGCGACCGTGCGGGTGGCGATCGGCAGCCCGTACAGCGTGACGCGCTCGGTCGCGACGACCGACGCGCGCTTGGGCTCCCAGCGCGGCTCGCTGTACGTGCGCTTGACGAGGTGCTCGGCGAGCGGCTCGATCCACTGCGGCTGGATGCGCGCGGAGATGCGGCCCCACAGCCGCGTCGTCTCGACCAGCTCGGCGACCATCACCCAGGCCGGCGGCTTGGCCGCCAGCGACGAGGCGGGGAAGATCGCGAAGCGCGCGTTGCGAGCGCCCTGGTACTCGCGGCCGCGCGGATCCTTGAGGCCGATGTGCGACAGCAGGCCGGACAGGAGCGCGGTGTGGACGTGGTCTGGCTCGGCCGCCGTCCGGTTGCGGCGGATGCCGACCTCCTTGGCCGCCTCGCGCAGCTGTCCGACGAGGTCCTGCCACTCGCGCACGCGCAGGTGGTGCAGGAACTCGGCGTGGCAGCGCTTGCGGAACTGGTTGCCCGACAGGCGGCGCTGCTCGGCCTCCAGGTGGCGCCAGAGGTTGAGATAGGCGAGGAAGTCCGAACGCGGGTCGGCGAAGCGCGCGTGCTGCTGGTCGGCCGCCTCGCGGCGCTCCGCCGGGCGCTCGCGCGGGTCCTGGATCGACAGCCCGGCGGCGATGACGATCACCTCGTCGGCGCAGCCGAGCCGGTCGGCCTCGAGGACCATCCGGCCCAGCCGCGGGTCGACCGGCAGCCGGGCGAGGCGGCGCCCGAGCTTGGTCAGCCGCTGCTCGCCGTCCAGCGCGCCGAGCTCCTGCAACAGCAGGACGCCGTCGCGCACCTGCCGCCGGTCGGGCGGGTCCATGAACGGGAAGTCCTCGATCCCGCCGAGGCCCAGCGCCGCCATCTGCAGGATCACCGCGGCGAGGCTCGTGCGGAGGATCTCGGGGTCGGTGAAGCGCGGGCGCTGCGCGAAGTCGTCCTCGCCGTAGAGGCGGATGCAGATGCCGTCCGACGTGCGTCCGCAGCGGCCCTTGCGCTGGTCGGCGGAGGCCTGCGAGATGGGCTCGATCGGCAGCCGCTGCACCTTCAGCCGCGCGCTGTAGCGGCTGATGCGGGCGGTCCCGGGGTCGACGACGTACCGGATGCCGGGGACGGTCAGCGAGGTCTCGGCGACGTTCGTGGCCAGCACGATGCGCCGGCCGGCGTGCGGGCGGAAGGCGCGGCGCTGCTCGGCGCTCGACAATCGCGCGTAGAGCGGGAGCAGCTCGACGTCGGGGCCCAGCCGCCCGCGCAGGGCGTCGGCGGTGTCGCGGATCTCGCGCTCGCCGCTGAGGAAGACGAGGACGTCGCCGGCCCCCGCGCGCTGGAGCTCGTCGACGGCGTCGGCGATCGCGTCCTCCTGGTCGCGTTCGGGGTCGTCCTGCGAGCGGTAGCGGACCTCCACGGGGTAGGTGCGCCCCGACACCTCGACGACCGGCGCACCGTCGAAGTGGCGGCTGAACTGGTCGGGGTCGATCGTCGCCGAGGTGATGACGACCTTGAGGTCGGGCCGGCGCGGCAGGATGCGCTTGAGGTAGCCGAGCAGGAAGTCGACGTTGAGGCTGCGCTCGTGCGCCTCGTCGACGATGACCGTGTCGTAGCGGCGCAGCAGACGGTCGCGGCGGATCTCGGCGAGCAGCAGGCCGTCGGTCATCAGGCGGATCCGGGTGTCCGGCGACGACCGGTCGCTGAAGCGCACCGCGTAGCCGACCGGCCCGCCGAGCGGCACCTCCAGCTCGTCGGCGATCCGCTCCGCGACCGTGCGCGCCGCGAGCCGACGTGGCTGGGTGTGGGCGATCGTCTCGCGGCCGAGCTCGAGGCAGATCTTGGGCAGCTGCGTCGTCTTGCCCGACCCCGTCTCGCCGGCGACGACCGTGACCTGGTGGGCGCCGATGACCTCGAGCAGCTCGTCCTTGCGCGCGCTGACCGGGAGCTGCGGCGGGTACGCGATCGCCGGCGCGCTCAAGGGCTCGGGTGGCGGGGCTCGTAGAGGCCGAGCTCGTCGCCGCCGGGGAGCGCGATCGCCGTCACGAGCCCCCAGCCTTCGTCGGTGACCGGTCGCGTGGTCTGCACGCCCTTGGTCGCCAGCTCCGAGATCGTGGCATTGATGTCGTCGCACATGAGGTAGAGCTCGGTACGTCCGCCCCGCTCGTCGGGATGCGCGGCCAGCTCGGCCGGCGGCATCGCGAAGATCAGCCAGCCGCCGCCGGCGTCCACCGACTCGAAGCCGAGCACGTCGCCGAGCATCGTCCGGAGCCCTTCGGCGTCACGGCTGAAGATGACAGCGTGAAGCCCGGTGATCATGACCTGTAGCCTGACCTACATGGAGCCGTTGCGCGACGGCCACGGCCGGCTCATCCGCGACCTCCGCGTCTCGGTCACCGACCGCTGCAACTTCCGTTGCCAGTACTGCATGCCGGCCGAGGGGCTGCCGTGGCTCGAGCGAGCCGAGGTGCTCACGTTCGAGGAGATCGAGCGGTTGGTCGCGCTGTTCGCCGCGATGGGCGTGCGCGACCTGCGGCTGACCGGTGGCGAGCCCCTCGTGCGCCGCGAGTTCCCGCGGCTGGCTTCGATGCTCGCGCCGCTGGTCGACGACCTGAGCGTCACCACGAACGGCTTCCTGCTCGAGCGCGACGCCGAGGCGCTGGTCCGGGCGGGGATCGACCGCTTCAACGTCTCGATCGACTCACTCCAGCGCGACCGCTTCTTCGAGATGACGCGCCGCGACTCCCTGCCGCGCGTCCTGCGCGGCCTCGAGGTCCTCGCGCAGTTCCCCGAGGCGCACCCGATCAAGGTCAACGCCGTCGCGCTGCGCGGCTTCACCGAGGACGAGGTGCTCCCCTTCGCGCGCTTCGCCCGGTCGCATCCCTACGAGGTGCGCTTCATCGAGTTCATGCCGCTCGACGCCGACCACGCGTGGTCGCTCGACCGCGTCCTGAATGGCGAGGAGATCCGCGCGGCGATCGACGCGGTCTACCCGCTCGAGCCCGAGCCGCGCGAGCCGAGCGCCACCGCCCGCGTCTACCGCTTCGCCGACGGGCGGGGCCGGATCGGCTTCATCAACCCGGTCTCCGAGCCATTCTGCGGCGACTGCGACCGCGTGCGGCTGACGGCCGACGGCAAGCTGCGCACGTGCCTGTTCTCGCTGCGCGAGACGGATCTGCGCGGGCCGATGCGGGCGGGGGCGGACGACGCGGAGCTCGAGCGCGTGGTGCGCGAGGCGGTCTGGCGCAAGGAGCTCAAGCACCGGGTCAACGAGCCCGGGTTCGTGCAGCCGGCGCGGACGATGAGCGCGATCGGGGGTTAGGAGGA
>VAWY01000226.1 GCA_005888335.1 Actinomycetota bacterium | reverse complement strand
GAAGAGCGCGCCGATCGGCGGCGAGTAGATGTTCTCCATCCACGCGAGATCCTCGATCGTCGCGCCGCGCTTGGCGACGAAGGCGAGGAAGTCGGCGCGCTCCTTGATCCCCTCGCCGCCGTGCAGCTGCGCGCCGATGAGGCGCAGCGTCCCGGGCTCGGCGAGGAGCTTGACGTGGGTCTTCGCCGCGCCCGGGTAGTAGCGCGCGCGCGACACGCCGACGCCCGTGGCGAGCACGTACGGGATGCCCATCGCCGTGGCCAGCGTCTCGCCGATCGAGAAGCCGCCGATGGTGTAGTCGCCGCCGACGAGGCCCCACGGGATCCAGACCGGGTCGTAGACGCGATCCTCGCCCGCGATGTTGGCCGCCGCCGTGCGCCCCTGCGCGTAGGCGTGCGAGCCGGTCAGCCCGCGGATGGGGAGCATCGTCAGCCCGTGCGGCACCTCGATGACGTCGCCCGCCGCGTAGACGCCGGCGACCTTGGTGCGCATGCGCTCGTCGACGATCAGGCCGCCCGTCGTGCCGACGTCGAGGCCGGCGGCCACCGCCAGCGCCGAGTTGGGCACCTTGTTCAGGCAGACGATCGCGAGGTCGCAGGGGATCTCGCCGTCCGAAGTGGCGACCGCGCGGACGCGGTCATCGCCCAGGAAGGCCTCGACCTTCGTGCCGAAGCGCAGCGTGACGCCGCGCTTCTCCAGCGACTCGTGCACGGGCTGGGCGACATCGGGATCGAGCACCTCGCTGAGCACCCACGGCCCCTCGTCGACGAAGTGCACGTCGAGCCCGCGGTGGCCGAGGTTGCCCGCCATCTCGACGCCGAGCGGCGAGGCGCCGATCACCGCGACGGTCTTGACCGTGTCGAGGACCTTGTCGAACTCCATCGCCAGGCGGATGTTCTTGACGTAGTGCAGCCCGTCGAGGTTGGCGCCCGGCACGTCGGGCTTCTCCCAGGTGAACCCCGTGCCGATCACGAGCTGGTCGAACCCCTCGTGCTGGTTGCGGGCGGTGACGATGCGCCGGTCGAGGTCGATCTCCGTGACCACCGTCTCCATGCGCATGTCGAGGCCGTCGGCGACGTAGCGGTCGACCGTCGACAGGAACAGGTCCTCGAAGCGCGGGATCTCGCGGCCGTGGACGAAGGGGATGCCGCACGGCGAGTAGGCGATGTCCTCGAACTCGGTGAACAGCGAGACGCGCAAGCTCGGCTTCAGCCGCTTGGCGATCGTCGCGGCAGCGGTCCCCGCGCCGCCGCCGCCGATGACGAGTACGCGTTCGGTCATGGGTCCTCCTGTCGCATCATGCTCCGGCCCGCACCGCCTCCGCAAGGCGCCGCGCACGGGCCGTGCCCTTGCGCTCGAGCAGCTCGGCGACCGGCACGCGCCAGCGCCCGGCGGCCGCCTCGGCGACCGCCTCGGGCAGCGCGGCGCGGACGTGCGCCATGACGGCCGGATCGGGATTGGAGAGGTTGAGGCGGATCGTCGTTCCCGCGATCGACGCGCCAAGTCCGTCGCCCGGATAGACGGCGACGCGCCGGGCGAAGAGCGCGACCATGAGCTCCTGCGCGCTGGTCGCGCCGTCCTCGATCTCGACGGCGCAGGCCAGCCCGCGCTGCGGGCGCACCGCGAGGCGCAGGCCGGGGATGCCGTGCAGGGTCTCCTCGAGGTGGGCGAGGTTGGCGCGGATCGTGCGCTCGGCCGCGCGCAGGTAGGCCTCGTCGCGCAGGGCGGCGAGCGCGCCGTGCTGGCTGATGAGGTTCGTGTTCAGCCGGGTGAGCGCCGCCTTGAGGCGCAGGCAGCCGCGGACGAACGCCGGCGGTCCGGCGAGGAACCCCAGGCGCGCTCCCGCCATGCCCCAGCAGTGCGAGACCGAGAACGTCGCGACCGCGCGCTCGGACGCCGCGACGGCGACCGGCGGTGCGTCCGGGTCGACGGCGAGCGCGCCGTGGGTGACGTCGTGGATCAGCAGCAGACCGCGGCGCTCGGCCAGCGCGGTGAGCGCGGCGAGGGCGTCGCGCTCGAGCACGGTGCCGTAGGGGTTCGCCGGGTCGACGACGATCAGCGCGCGGGTGCGCGGGCCGACCGCGGCGGCAACCGCGTCGGGATCCAGGCGGTACCCGGCGCGCACGGCGACCGGCCGCGCGCCGGCGGCGAGCACGGCGGCGGGCGCGTGGAAGTAGCCGGGGTCCGAGACGATCACCTCGTCACCCGGATCGACCGCCGTCGCGCGCGCGGCCGAGCACGCGCGCGGCCTCGTCGCGCAGCGGCTCGATGAGGTCGGGCGTGTACTGGTCGAGCGCCTCGGGGCGCACGGCCGCCCGCATGGCCTCGACGGCCGAGGCCGGCGGGCCGCAGAAGCACGTCAGCCAGCCGAGGTCCGACCACCCGCTCGGCAGGCGGGTCGCGCCCTCGGGGTAGAGCGCGTCGGCATCGAGCCCGAGGATCCCGATGGCGTCGCGGTAGGTGACGTAGTTCCACATCGCGTGGTGACTGGCCTCCAGCGCGCGCAGGCGCGCCGAGGCGACCGCGTGGGCCGCGGGCTCGGCGGTCCAGGTGAGGACGCTGCTCACGGCGAGCGCTCGAGGCGCGCGACGCGGTAGATGCCGAACCGGTCGGCGCGCACCCAGGCGGGGCGGTAGCCGGCCGCCGCCGCGTAGCCGAGGATCTGCTCGAGGGGACGCAGCCGCCAGACGCAGCGTTCGCCGGCGGCGTTGCGCCACACGCGCGCGATGTGCTCGATCTCCGGATTGCGCGTCTGGACGTTGAAGACGACCTGCTTCGGGCCGACGAGCTCCACGAGCTCGCGGAAGTGGCGCTCGATCAGCTCGTCGTCGTGGTAGATGCCGTACAGGCCGAGCTCGACCACCACGTCGGGGACCGGCCGCACCGCGCTGAGCGCCGCGCGGTCGAACGCGTCGGCGCGCGCGAAGCGCACCCGGTCGCCGACGCCGAGCTCGCCGGCCGCGGCGCGGGCGGCAGCCAGCGCCGCCTCGTCGATGTCGCAGACGAGCGCGCGGGCGCTGGGGCGCTCGGCGAGCGCGCGCAGGAGGTACGGCGCCGGCCCCGCGGCGAGGTCGGCGACGAGCGGCTCGCGCGCGCCCGCGGCGTCGATCGCGTCGCGCACGGCCACCTCGGCGAGCGCGCGGATCTCGCGGAACGCCACGCACGTCCGGCGCTCGAGCAGGCGCCGGTCGACCGCCCGCCCGAGCGCGCTGCGACCCGACGGCCGGTTGGCGTAGACGTGCGCCATGAACGGCCCCGAGTCGAACCCGTGGCGGTAGCCGGTGCGCAGGCCGTCGCTGAGCAGCGCGCCGGCGCGCGCGGCAGCGCGCAGCGCCGCGAAGCGCCACGCGCGCGGCGTCCAGACGGGCAGCGGGCGCCGCAGCTCGGCGAAGGCGTCAGCCGGCATGCGCGTAGCGCGGCGTCTCGACCAGCTCGCGGACGCGGTAGCGCTCGTGCGCCTCGGCGGCCAGCCGCGCGGCGGCCGGGCCCTGGTGCGGGCGCAGCGCATCGCGCATTCGCGCCACGTCGGCGCGCACCTCGTCGATGACCGCCGCGTCCTCGCCGCGCGCCGCGCGGCGGTACACCGACAGCAGCTGATCGAAGTGGTCGAGCGAGCCGAGCGCGTAGCCGAGCAGCTCCTCGAGCGACTGCAGCTCGGCGATCCGCTCGTAGATCGCCTCGCCCTCGACCGGGCACAGGTACGCGTCGGGATCGACGCCGTGCGCGGCCGCCCGCGCGCGGAACAGCATCATGTGCCGCGCGTTGTCAGCGACGAGCGTGGCGATCAGCGTCTTGGTCGCCGGGTCCGCCACGACGGCGATCCGCGCGGAGAAGAGGTCCACCCACGCGCGCATCCCGTACGCGTGGCGGGCGAAGACCTTCCCGAGCCGCTCGCGGCGCGCCAGCACGCGGGCCAGCTCGGCGACGTTCTCGAGTGCCATCCGAGCCCCTCGTCTACTTTGGGAAACGCGCGTCTCTCGAAGTGTGACCATACTCGAGCGCGACCCCCGCGGCCAGGGTGTTGGAGACCCAGCACAGGCTCCGGGCCTCCTCGACCAGCCGGCCGAGCGTGGGCGCTTCCACGGCGGCCTCCGTCTCGACGACGAAGCGCTCGTAGCGCAGCTCCTGGCCCGCGCGGCGGGCCCGGGCGACCACCGTGAGCTCGGGCGTCGGCACGCGCGCGCGGCGCCCCGCGTAGGCGACCGCCAGGCAGAAGCAGCTGGCCAGCGCCGCGCAGAACACCTCGGTCGGCATCATGCCGCTGTCCTCGCCGCCCGCGGAGGGCGGCTCGTCGACGCGCAGCGCGTGCCCGCGCACGGCGACGTCGGTCGCCCAGCGCCCGCGCCACGTGGCGGTGACCTCGAGCTGCTCGGCCATCAGCCCGGCACTTGTGGACCCGTCCGTGGGTCCGACGGGTTTCGGACGCCGCTGGCAGCCGCCTGGGCCCGCCCGTCGGTCCTCGGACTATTTCCCACCCGCCCACACCTTCGGACGCCGGGCGGCGGGTGGGTGGGCGAATTCCGGCCGGCGACGCCCGACGACCCGCCCGACCCACGGACGAGCCCACTCTCGCCGGCGGCGAGGAACGCTCGGTAGGCGTCCTCGTGCGCGCGCGCCGCGGCGTCCCAGCTGTGGCGCGCGACGACCGCGCGGCCGCCGGCCCGCAGGCGGTCGGCGAGCGCGGCGTCGGTCGCGGCGCGCAGCAGCGCGCTCCCGAGCGCGGCGCCGTCACCGCACGGCACGAGCAGCGCGCTCTCCTCGTGCGCGAGGAAGGCGCGCAGCACGTCGAGGTCGGACGCCACGACGGGCAGGCCGGAGGCGAGCGCCTCGAGCACAACGAGGCCGAAGCCCTCCTTGACCGACGGGAAGGCGAACACGTCGGCCGCGCGGTAGACGCGCTCCAGCTCGGGATCGCTCACCGGCCCGAGCACACGCACGGCGTCGCGCCCGAGGCCGAGCGCGCCCGCGTGGACGGCGAAGCGGTCCACCTCGTCGCGGTAGTCGAAGAGCGTGGCGCCGCCCGCGACGATCAGCACCGGCGCCCGGGCGGGCGCCGCGTGGCGCAGCGCGGCGAAGCCGTCGAGCAGGGTGAGCGAGCCCTTGCGCGGCTCGATCCCGCCGACCGCGAGAACCGCGAGCCGGCCGGTCAACCCGAGGGCGCGCCGGGCCGCCGCGCGCTCGCCGCGGTCGCGCGGCGGGCGGTAGCGGGCGGCATCGACGCCGTTGCGCACGAGCCCGGCCTCCACGCCGAAGTCCTCGCGCAGCCGGCGCACCCACGGCGCCGAGACGCACAGCACGCGGTCGGGCCCGGCGATCGAGCGCTCCTGGCAGGCCACCAGCGACGGCGACGTGAACGCGTCGACGTGGTGAACGGTGCGCACGACGTGGTCGATCACGCCCTCCTCGCGCAGCGCGAGCGCCGCGTTGGCCGAGATGCAGTCCTGCGCGTGGAAGACGTCGAAGGCGGCATCGGCGAGCGGGGCGCGCAGCCCCGCGGCGTAGGCCTCGATGAGCGCGGCGATGCGCGCGTCGAAGGGCGCGTCGGGCGGCACGTGCTCGATGACGACCGCCGGGACGCCCGGCGTGCGGAACAGCGTCTCGCCGGGGCGCCCGACGGCGAAGAGGACCGGCTCGTGGCCGCGCGCGGCCAGCGCCTCGGCGACGCACAGCGCGTGGACGACGCCGCCGCGCGGGCGCACCGAGTAGGTGAGCATGGCGACCCTCACGCGGCGCTCCCGGCGACGGCCCGCGCCGCCAGCCGCGCCGCGGCCGCGTTCGACGGCGCGACGAGTGCGCCGGCGTCGCGCAGCGCCGCCGTCTGGCGGTCGGCGTCCTGCGGGTCGGCCCGCGTGCCGCAGACGCGCGCGATCACGGTCTTCGACCCGGCGAGGCGCGCGATCGGTTCCGCGAGCTCGGACGCCGGATCCGGATGCGCGCCGTGGCCGAGGACGACGTCGAGCAGGACGCAGCCGATCGCGTCGTCGCCGGCCGCGTCGTCGAGCATGCGCACGCGCGTCCCGAGGTCGACCATCGGGTGCGGCCGGCCCCGCGTGTACTCCTCGGCGCCGAGGTCGAGCACGCGGTGCCCCGGCCCCAGGATGCTCGCCGCCTCCCGGGCCAGCGTGCCGCCCGAGAAGAGCCCGAGCACGGCCCGGCCCGCGCTGCGCCCGCGAGCGCGGTCGACGGCCTGCTCGAGCTCGGCGACGCGCGGGGGCGGCGCGCCGGCGAGCGCGCACACGCCGGCCTCGAGCGTCGGATGGACCTCGAAGGGCGCCGCGGCGCCGTCGCCGCCGACGAACGCCGCAACCACGCGCTTGTCCGCGGGCAGCTCGCCGGCCAGGCCGCGGACCACCTCGCGGTCGGGCGGCTTGGAGACCAGGAGCAGGGCGTCGGTCTCGTCGTCGCCGGCGAGCAGCTGCATCCCGGCGCGGAACATCACCCCGCCGATCTCACGCGAGAGGTCGCGTCCGCCGACGCCGACGATGTGGGAGACGCCGACACCGGCCGCGTCGAGCAAGCACGCGGCCTCCTGCGCGCCGGTCCCCGCTGCGGCGACGATACCGACGGGGCCGCGGCGCACGACGTTGGCGAACCCGAGGCCGACGCCGCCGAGCATGGCGGTCCCGCACTCGGGTCCCATCACCAGGCGGTCGCGCTGCACGCCGCGGCGCTTGAGCGCGACCTCGTCGGCGACGTCGACGTGATCGGAGAACAGGAACACGTGCAGCCCACGGCTCAGCGCCTGGTGGGCGACGAGGGCGGCGTACGCGCCGGGGACCGAGACGAGCGCCACGTTCGCGCCGTTCAGCCGTCGCGCCGCGGCGGACAGCGAGCGCGGCGGCGTCTCGCCGGCGCCCGGCGCGTGCGGCGCGCCCTCGTCCGCCTGCAGCCCGCGCTCGGCGGCGTCGAGCGCCTCGGCGGCCGCGTGCTCGTCGCCCACCTGCACGGCGATGACGACGTCGCCGGGCGACGCCTTCGCCTCCGCGCCCAGCGCGGCCAGCGCCTCGAGGTTCGCCGGCGTGCCCATCGCCAGCTCGCAGCGCTCGACGCCGTCGAGCGCCCGCACGTCGCCGGCCACGCCCATCAGGCGGACGCTGTCGGCGTAGCGGTTGGCGATCACGCGGACGTGCCACGTCACGGCGTCACGCCACCCCGCGAACGCGAAGCGTTCGCGCCAGCGGACATGCCCAGCATGTCCGCCGCTACCGCCGGTGCGACCGTCGACGGCCCCTCGTCGTCGGGCACGATCCACGTGCCCTCGCCCCCGTCGAGCGCGTGCGCCAGGTGGACGGGGTCGGTGATCACCGCGCGCCCGAAGCCCGCGGCGAAGCGCACGGCCGACTCGATCTTGGGACCCATGCTGCCCGCCGGGAAGTCGCCCTCGCGCAGGTGGCGCAGCGCGTCCGAGACCGTCAGGCGCGCCATGTCGCGCTGCCAGCGCGTGCCGTAGTCGAAGGACACGCGCGCCACCGAGGTCGTCAGCATGAGCACGTCGGCCCGGACCTGGATGGCGAGCTCGGCCGCACAGCGGTCCTTGTCGATCACGGCCTCGACGCCGCGCGCGCCGGTCACCGGGATGCCGCCCCCGCCGCCGGCGATGACGAGCACGCCCGCGCGGGCCAGCAGCGCGATCTGCTCGTGCTCGACGATCTGCTCCGGGCGCGGGCTCGCGACGAGGCGCCGCCACCCGCGGCCGGCGTCCAGGCCGACCTCCCAGCCGTGCTCGGCGGCCAGGCGCCGGGCCTGATCCTCGTCGTAGAAGGGGCCGATCGGCTTGGTCGGCGGCGCCGCGAGC
>VAWY01000131.1:18508-72801 GCA_005888335.1 Actinomycetota bacterium | reverse complement strand
GTTACCGGCTGCGGAACACCAGCGCCGTGCTCACCGCCCGCCCGCCCGGCAGGACGACGCCGTGCTCCTCGCGCGGCACGTTGCACAGCGCCCCGCCGCAGACCAGCGACGTCGAGCCCCCGCCGTCGAGGTTGAGCGCGCGCGCGGCGCCGAGCGCGGCGAGCGCCTCGGCGAGCTCGCGCAGCGTCAGGCCCGCCTCGTCGTCGGCGCGCCCGTCGCAGGCGACCGCCAGCACGGTGCGCCGCGCCACCCCGAGCGCCGAGCGCGGATAGCGCCCGGCGGTGATGTCGGAGTCGAACTGGCCCGCGCCGGCCGAGAAGCCCTCGGGGTCCAGGCCGTCCTCGACGACCGGGACGCCGCCGCGGACGAGCAGCGGCCCGGCCTGCAGCAGGTCCCCGCGCGGCGAGGCGGGCAGCTCGTCGCGGCGCGCGATCGCCAGCTCGGCCCGGTGGGCGTGCAGGCAGGCGCGCACGCCGTCCCACGGGCGCTCGAACGGCGTCGAGTGGCGGACGAGCCCGCGCGTGCGCAGCTCGCCGAGCGGCGTCCCGTGCGGGCGCACGAAGAAGCCGCCGACGAGGGCCTCGGCGACGTCGTTGGCGCGGCACCACGCCTCCAGCGGCTCGGGCCGGGCGAGGCGGACGACGCGGACGGCGGTGCGGGCCCGCTCGTAGCGCGCGACGTGCAGCGTGGTGTGCGCCCCGTCGGCGAGCCGCAGCCAAAGGCGCTCGACGTGCGGCGGGAGCCCCGGTCGGGGGCGAAGCGCGGGCTCGTGGCGCGCCGGCATCTGAAGGGCGAAGGTAGGCGTCCTCGGTTTGGCCGGCGTAAAGAACCGGTGACCGCGTTTTCGGCTGCAAGCGGAGCGCGCGGGCTAGCGCCTGGCGCGGTTGCGCTTGCGCTGCGCGCGGGCGGCCTTCGCCTTGGCGCGGGCGCGGGCGTGGCGCTGCGGCGAATGCGTGCCGGTCGGCTGCGGGGCGCGCTCCTCGATGGGCGCCCGGCGGCGCGCGTCGCGCACGATCAGCCAGCCCATGCCGAACAGGAGCAGCGCGCCGGCGCCGTAGATCGCGACGTCGCCCATGGTCCCGAGGCCGCCGTTGTCGTCCTGGCTGGTGTTGGACGTCGTCTGGACCTGGATGGTGCTCGTGTCGGGCGGCGCCTGGGGCAGCGGCGCGAACGGGCTGCTCTGCGCCGACGCGGACGGCGGCATCGCGAGGGCGAGGACCGCGAGGGCTGACGCGACCCGGACGAGCATCCTCGGCAGCCTAGCCATTGATGAGGCGATCGAGCCGCAGTGCGTTGCGGGGGGCGAAGCCCTCCCAGTCGTTGTTGAAGTAGCAGAAGACGTCGCGGCCGGCGGCGAGCTCCCGGACACGTGAGGCCCACTCCCCCAGCTCGGCCTCCGAGTAGTTGCCGCGGCGGCCGCGCGCGCCCCAGTGGAAGCGCACGAACGCGAAGTCCGCCGTCGGCGGCGGCTCGGGCAGCGGGCGGCGGGCGTCGTGGGCCAGCACGGCCGCCACGCCGTGCTCGCGCAGCAGCGCGTAGACGTCGGGCGCGAACCAGCTCTCGTCGCGGAACTCGAAGGCGTGGCGGCCGGGCGGCAGCTCGGCCAGCGCGGTGGCCAGGCGCTCGTCGTTGCGCTTGAACTGCGGCGGCAGCTGCCAGAGCAGCGGCCCCAGGCAGCCGTGTTCGATGATCGGCTCGATGCGCTCGTTGAGGCGGCGCATCCCGTCGGTGACGTTCGTCAGCCGCTTCATGTGCGTGATGAAGCGCGACACCTTGACGGCGAAGACGAACCCCGGCGGCACCTGCTCGACCCACCGCGCGACCGCCGGCCGCTTGGGGAGCATGTAGAAGCTCGAGTTGACCTCGACGGTCGCGAAGCGCTGCGCGTAGACCTCGAGCCAGCGCGACTGCGGGAGGCGCTCCGGGTAGAGGACGCCGCGCCAGGCCTTGTACTGCCAGCCCGAGCACCCGACGAGGACCCGCCCCACCAACCCAACGTACACTCAACTTCAGATGGCCAAGCAGCGACAGGTCCGCATCGAGCAGAAGAGCGCGCTGGCCGCGATGCAGCGCCTCGAGACGCGCTCGGACGAGGAGCTCGAGGCCGAGACGAAGTTCAAGGCCGCGGCGCTGGCCATCCTCGGCGCCCGCGCCGCCGAGCGCTATGACGCGAAGGCGTCGCGCGACTACTTCCGCCGCGCCATCGCCGCCGCCCGGCCGCAGGAGCGCATGCAGCTGCGCCGGATGGCCGACGCGTCGCTCGCGCTGGCCGAGCGCCGCCCGGACGACCTCAAGGCGGCGGTCGAGCGCCTCGGCCAGGCGCCGCCGTCGACGCGCCAGCTGCTGCTGCTGCGCTTCATGGGGCTCGTCGCGCCGTCGCCCGGCGCGCCGTTCCTGCTGCGCGCTCGCGGCATCCTGCTCATCCTCCTGCTCGTCCTGCTGCTCCTCGCCGTCGGCCTGGGGCTCGTCGAGCTCATCTCGCTGCCGTTCGGCGGCGTCGGGCTCGGCGGCGGACTGCTGCTCGGGTTCCTCGTCGTCGTCGCCGCGCTGGGCATCCTGGCGCTGATCGGCCGGCGCCGGCAAAGCCGCGCGGTCGCGCAACGGGCAGCGGCGGCTGCTAACCGCGGCGGACGCTGATCTTGGCGATGACCACCGGGGTCCGGGGGCGCTGCGTGCGCGGGTCGGCCGGCGTGGCGGCGATCTTGCGCACCGCGCCGTCGCCCCCGACGACGCGCCCCAGGATCGCGTAGTCCGGCGGCAGCCCGGCGTCCTGCGCGGTGACGATGAAGAACTGGCTGCCCGACGTCCCGGGCGGCTCGATCTCGGTCTTGGCCATCGCGACGACCCCGCGCGTGTACAGCGCGTTCGACGGCGGGCGCTCGGTGACCGAGTAGCCCGGGCCGCCCTGACCGCTCCCGGTGGGATCGCCGCCCTGGATGACGAAGTCGCCGCCGTTGGGCGACTGCGCGATGCGGTGGAAGGTCACGCGGTTGAAGAAGCCGCGGCGCGCGAGGTAGACGAACGAGGCGACCGTCTTCGGCTGGTCCCGCACGTCGAGGGCGAGCTGGATCGCGCCGCAGTTGGTCTCGATCGTCGCCCGCCAGCGGGCGGCGCGGTCGATCTTCAGCGACGGCCGATCGAGCTCGCCGTCGGGCTTGGGGCGCGGCGCGGGCACCTTGCGGCACCCCGACGTCGTCGACTGGGGCGCCGCGGCGCTCTCGGTGCCGGTCGTCTTGCCCTTGTCCGAGGAGCCGCAGCCGGCCAGGGCGAGGACGGCGAGCAGGGCGAGCGGACGGCGCACGGCGGCCCAGGATAATCGGAGGTCCCGCTAGGTTCGTCGCCTCCGTGCCCGAGCGCCGCATTGCCCTGCTCGTCAACCCCCACGCCGGCGGCGGCCGCGCCGGACGGCTGCTGCCCGGGGCCGAGGCGGCGCTGCGCGCCCTGGCGCTCGAGTTCCGCGTCGAGCGCACGGCGTCGCTCGCGCACGCGCGCGAGCTCGCGACGGCGGCCGCGGACGCGGGCGAGACCGTCGTGACGCTCTCGGGCGACGGCCTCATCGGCTGCGTGGCGGGGGTCGTCCACGAGCACCCGGAGGGCGTCCTCGGCGTCCTGCCCGGCGGGCGCGGGAACGACTTCTGCCGGGTGCTGGGCATCCCGCTCGACGACATCGCCGCGGCCTGCCGCGTGCTGGCGACGGGCGTCGAGCGGCGCCTCGATGTCGGCAGGGTCGACGGCCGGGCGTTCATCGGCATCGCCTCGCTGGGCTTCGACTCCGAGGCCAACCGGCTCGCCAACGAGGCGCCTTCGCGGCTGGGCAACCTCGTCTACCTCTACGCCGCCCTGCGCGCGCTCGCCGGCTGGCGGCCGGCGCGCTTCGAGCTCGAGCTCGACGGCGGCGAGCGCCGCACCTACGTGGGCTACTCGGTCGGCGCCTGCAACTCGAAGGCCTACGGCGGCGGGATGTACGCGGCGCCGGGCGCCGAGCTCGACGACGGCGAGCTCGACGTCGTCGTCGTCGAGTCGATGGCCAAGCTGCGCTTCCTGACCAGCGTCCTGCCGAGGCTCTTCAAGGGCACGCACGTGGAGTTGCCCGAGGTGCACGTCATGCGCACGAGCCGGCTGCGCGTCGACACCGACCGCCCGTTCGACGTCTACGCCGACGGCGATCCGATCGGTTGCACGCCGGCGAACATCGAGGTCCTGCCGGCTGCGATCCGGGTGCTGTGTCCGGCATGACGTTCCCGGTCAAGGTCGCCGCGGCCCGCGCCGCGGGCGCGCTGTCGCGGCGCACCGGTCGCGGCGGGACGTCGATGCCCGGCCGGCTGCTCATGCGCCTGGAACCCGGGGCGATCGGGCGCCTCGCCGCCCGGCTGCGCGAAGGCAGCGTCGTGATCTCGGCCACCAACGGCAAGACGACGACGGCGGCGATGGTCGCGGCGATCCTGGAGCGCACCGGCCGGCGCCTCGTCCACAACCGGGCCGGGGCGAACATGGCCGGCGGCGTCGCGTCCGCGCTGCTCGACGCGCGCGGTCCCGCCGACCTGGGCCTGTTCGAGGTCGACGAGTTCTGGCTGCCGCAGGTCGCGCGCGAGCTGCGGCCGCGGGCACTGCTGCTGGCGAACCTGTTCCGTGACCAGCTCGACCGCTACGGCGAGCTGGAGACGATCGCCGACCGCTGGGCCGAGGTGGTCGCGGCGCAGGCCGGCGGGCTGGTCCTCAACGCCGACGACCCGCTGATCGCCGACCTGGCCGACGATGCGCTGTTCTTCGGCGTCGAGGACGCGAGCCTGGCCCTGCCCGGCCTGCAGCACGCGTCGGACTCCAAGCACTGCCGCCGCTGCGGCGCGCCCTACGTCTACGACGCCGTCCTGCTCGGCCACCTCGGCCACTACCACTGCCCCAACGGCGACTCCGCCCGCCCGCGCCCGGCGATCGCCGCCGAGGACGTCGAGCTGCAGGGCGTGCGCGCCGCGCGCTTCACGCTGCGCACGCCGGCGGGCAGCGCGCGGATCGCGCTGCCCCTGCCCGGCCTCTACAACGTCTACAACGCGCTCGCCGCCGCCGCCCTGTGCACGGCGCTCGGCGTGCCGCTGGCCGACGTCGTCGCCGGCCTGCAGGGGGTCGCCCCGGCCTTCGGGCGCGCGGAGACCGTCGACCTCGCGGGCCGGCCGCTGACCCTGCTGCTGGTCAAGAACCCGGCGGGCGCCAACGAGGTCCTGCGCACGCTCATCCTCGAGGGCGGCGAGCTCGACCTGCTCGGCGTCCTCAACGACCGCACGGCGGACGGCCGCGACGTCTCGTGGGTGTGGGACGCGGACTTCGAGCTCGTCGCGCCGCGGGTGCGCCGCGTGGTGTGCAGCGGCACACGGGCGGCCGAGCTCGCCGTGCGGCTGAAGTACGCGGGCGTCGACACGGCGCGCATCGAGGTCGTGCGCGACCTGCCCGCGGCGGTCCAGGCCGCGCGCGCGACCGGCGACGGGCCGCTCTACGCGCTGCCCACCTACACGGCCATGCTCGAGCTGCGGCGGGTGTTGAGTGGGAGCGCGTTGGGGTGAGCGGCGTTATTTGGCATGACGTGGAGTGCGGCGCCTATGTCGCCGACCTGCCGCTGTGGCGCGAGCTCGCCGCGGCGTGCGAAGGGCCGATCCTCGACGTCGGCGCCGGGACTGGACGCGTGACGCTCGACCTCGCCCGCCACGGCCACGACGTCGTGGCGCTCGACCGCGACGCCGACCTGCTCGCCGCCTTGCGCGAGCGCGCGGGCGACGCCGAGATCGAGACCGTCGTCGCCGACGCGCGCGAGTTCGACCTCGGCGGCCGGCGCTTCCCGCTCGTCATCGTGCCGATGCAGACGCTGCAGCTCCTCGGCGGCGCTGGGGGCCGCGCGGCCTTCCTGCGCGCCGCCCACAGCCACCTCGAGCCGGGCGGGCTGCTCGCCGCCGCGCTGGCCGACGCGCTCGACGGCTTCGACGACGAGCACACGATGCCTCCCGCGCCCGACATGCGCGAGTTCGCCGGCACGATCTACCACTCGCAGGTCGTCGCCGTGCGCGCCTGGCCCGAGGCGACGCGGATCAAGCGCATCCGGCAGACCGTCGACCTCGCCGGGCACCGGACCGCGATCGACGACGTCATCACGCTCGACCGCGTGGACGCCGCCGGCGTTGCCGAGGAGGCCGCCGCGCTGGGCTACCGGGCGCTCGAGCCGCGCCACGTCCCGGCGACCGACGAGTACGTCGGCTCGGAGGTGGTGATGCTGTGCCGGTCCTGAGGATCTGCTCGCTGTATCCCGAGCTGATGAACATCTACGCCGACCGCGGCAACCTGCTGCTCCTGCAGCGCCGCTGCGCGTGGCGCGGGATCGGCTTCGAGGTCACCGCCGCCTCGCTCGGCGACCGGATCGACCCCGAGGCGCACGACCTCTTCTACCTCGGCGGCGGCCAGGACCGCGACCAGCGGCTGTGCGCGTTCGACCTCGTCGACACCAAGCGCGACGCGCTGCACGCCGCGGCGGGCGCGGGCAAGCTGCTGCTCGGCGTCTGCGGCGGCTACCAGCTGCTCGGCCACTCCTACGCGCTCGGCGACGAGGAGATCCCCGGGATCGGCCTGGTGGACGTGCGCACGGTCCGCGAGGAGGGACCGCGGCTGATCGGCAACGTCGCGATCGAGGTCGAGCTGCCCGGGCCCGACGGGCCGCGCGTCCTCGCCGGCTTCGAGAACCACGGCGGGCGCACGCGGCTCGGGCCGGGCGACCAGCCGCTCGGCCGCGTGCTGCGGGGCTACGGCAACGACGGCCGGTCCGGCCACGAGGGCGTGCGCCGCGGCAACGTCATCGGGACCTACCTGCACGGCCCGCTGCTGCCCAAGAACGCCTGGTTCGCCGACTGGCTCATCGCGACCGCGCTCGGCCTCGACGAGCTGGCGCCGCTCGACGACACACTCGAGGCCGCCGCCCACGCCCAGGCGCGCGAGGCGGCGGGCGTCTGACGGGCCTCGTCGCGCGCCCGGACTAGAGTTCGCGCCCTCGGTGCCACCACCCGACACCGCCCACACCGAGGCGGCGGAGCTCGAGTTCCGCGCCGCCGTCAAGCGCTACCCCGGCGCCGACCGCAATGCGGTCGACCACCTGTCGTTGACCGTGCCCGCGGGCGACATCTGCGTGCTCGTCGGCCCGTCGGGGTGCGGCAAGACCACTGCGATGCGGATGGTCAACCGGATGATCGACATCACCGACGGCGACATCCTGCTCGGCAGCCGGTCGGTCCGCGACCGCGATCCCACCCAGCTGCGGCGCGAGATCGGCTACGTCATCCAGCAGATCGGGCTGTTCCCGCACCAGACGATCGGCGAGAACGTCGCGACGGTGCCGCGCCTGCTCGGCTGGCCGCGCGCGCGGGTCGCCGAGCGCGTCGACGCCCTGCTCGACCTCGTCGGGCTCGAAGGCGCGCTGCGCGACCGCTATCCCGCCCAGCTCTCGGGCGGCCAGCGCCAGCGCGTCGGCGTGGCCCGCGCGCTCGCCGCCGACCCGCCGCTGATGCTCATGGACGAGCCGTTCGGCGCGATCGACCCGATCAACCGCGAGCGCCTGCAGGACGAGTTCCTGCGCCTGCAGGCCGAGATCCGCAAGACCGTCGTCTTCGTCACCCATGACATCGACGAGGCGATCAAGATGGGCGACCGCGTGGCCATCCTGCGCGAGGGCGGCGTGCTCGCCCAGTACGGGACGCCCGAGGAGGTGCTCACGCGGCCGGCCGACGACTTCGTCGCGCGGTTCGTCGGCGCCGACCGGGGCCTCAAGCGGCTGGCGCTGTCGCGGCTGGGCGAGCTCGACCTCGACGCCGTCAACGGGCGACGCCCCGAGCTGCGGCTGCCCGCGGGGATGACGGTGCGCGACGCGCTGTCGACGATGCTGGCCAGCGCGGGAGCCGACGCGCTCGTCGTCGACGACGGCCGCGAGCTGGGAATCGCCACGCTGGACGCGGTGGCGGAGCTGCTCAGCCGGGAGAGCGCGTGATCCTCGCCCAGGCCTCCCAGCCGGTCATCCCCAACTTCGGCGCCGGGTCGAGCTGCGAGCGCCAGAACGGCGCGTTCTGCTGGTCGTGGGTGCGCGACAACTGGTCCGACGTGCTCTGGCCGGCGCTGCGCGAGCACGTGATCCTGACGCTGCTCGCCGTGGTCATCGGCTTCGCGATCGCCTTCGCGCTCGCGCTCGCCGCCCACCGCCGCGGCTGGGTCGAGCGCCCGGTGACGATCACGACCGGCGTCCTCTACACGATCCCGTCGCTCGCGCTGTTCCAGCTGCTCGTCCCCTTCACCAAGCTGACGACGCTCACCGCCGAGATCGCGCTGGTCTCCTACACCCTCCTGATCATCTTCCGCAACACGCTCGCCGGCCTGCGCGGCGTGCCCGACGACGTTCGCGAGTCCGCGCGCGGGATGGGCCTGTCGCGCGGCCAGCTGCTGTGGCGCGTCGAGCTGCCGCTGGCGCTGCCGTCGATCGTCGCCGGCGTGCGGATCGCCACGGTGACCGTGATCAGCCTCGCCACCGTGGCCGCGTTCGTGGTCAACAAAGGGCTGGGCGCGCCGATCTTCGACGCCATCCAGCGCAGCGTCTTCAAGACCGAGCTGTTCGCCGCGGGCGGCCTCGCGGTCGCGCTGGCGCTGGCCGCCGACGCGCTGCTCGTGCTCGCCCAGCGCGCGGCGACGCCGTGGGCCCGGGCGGGGAGGCGCACGTGAAGGACATCGTCGACGCGTTCCCGTTCATCGCCGACCACGTGTCGCTGCTGCTCGGCAAGGCGGGCGCGCAGCTCGCCGTGGCCGCGATGGCCATGGCGGTCGCACTCGCGGTGGCCGTCCCGCTCGGCGTGTGGCTGGGCCACGTGCACCGCGGCTCGTTCCTCGCCATCAACGTCTCCAACGTGGGCCGCGCGCTGCCGAGCCTGGCCATCATCGCGATCCTCATCGCGCCGCTGGGGCTGGGGCGCTCGACGCTGATCATCGCGCTCGTCGTCCTCGCGGTGCCGCCGATCCTCACGAACGCCTACACCGCGGTCGACGGCGTCGACCGCGACGTCGTCGACGCCGCGCGCGGGATGGGCATGCGCGAGCGCGACGTCCTGTTGCGCGCCGAGCTGCCGCTCGCCCTGCCCCTGCTCTTCGCCGCCATCCGCACCGCCGCGGTCTACGTCGTGGCGACGGTGCCGCTCGGCGCGCTCGTCGGCACCGAGGGCGGGCTCGGCGACATCATCGTGGACCAGGCCAGCTACCGGCTGCCCGGCGTGCTGGGCGCGGCCCTCTGCGTCGCGGTGCTCGCGCTGGGCGTCGACGCGCTGTTCGCCGGCCTGCAGCGCCTGGTGACCCCCCGTGGGTTGCGCGCCCGCATCGACTACGCCGCCGTGCAGACCGAGGCCTCGGCCACGGTCCCGCGTCCGGCCTACTGACCCACCCACCCAGGAGGAGCTCCCTCGTGACCCGACATCCCCGGACCCGCGCGCTTGTGGCGGCGCTGCTCGCGCTGACGCTGGCCGCGTGCGGCTCGTCCAACAACAAGGGCGGCGGTGGCTCGAGCGGCGATCAGCCGGGCAAGGGCAAGCCGCCGGTGACGATCGGCGACAAGAACTTCACCGAGCAGTACATCCTCGGCGAGCTCTACGCGCAGGCGCTGCGGGCCAAGGGCTACACGGTGCGCCTGAAGGCCAACATCGGCTCGTCGGAGATCGTCGACAAGGCGCTGACGAGCGGGAGCCTCGACATGTACCCCGAGTACACCGGCGTGATCCTCAGCGAGCTGGCTCACCAGACCAAGCGCCCGAGCGACGCCAACGCCGCGTACGACGCGGCGAAGGCGTTCGAGTCCAAGCGCGGCTTCACGCTGCTCGACAAGACGCCGTTCTTCGACTCCGACGCGCTCGCGGTCAAGCCGGACTACGCGAGCAAGTACAAGCTCAAGACCGTCGCCGACTTCAAGAACGTAGGCCAGAAGATCAAGCTCGGCGCGCCGCCGGAGTTCCGGACGCGCTACTCGGGCCTGCTCGGCCTGCGCCAGGCGTACGGGCTGACGAACTTCGACTTCAAGCCGCTCTCGATCGGCCTGCAGTACCGCGCGCTCGATACGGGGCGCGTCGACACCGCGGACGTGTTCACCACCGACGGCCAGCTGCAGCGGGGCAAGTACGTCGTGCTCACGGACCCGAAGTTCATCTTCGGCTTCCAGAACGTCGCGCCGGTTGTCAGCCAGAAGGTGCTCAAGGCGCAGGGCTCCGCGTTCGCCGAGACGCTCAACGCGGTCAGCGCGAAGCTGACGACCGAGGCCATGCGGCGGATGAATGCGGCGGTGGACATCGACAAGCGCAAGCCGACCGAGGTCGCCAGGGCGTTCCTGCAGGCCAATCAGCTGGTCTAGGGCGATCGGGCTCGCGGCCCTTGCCGTCGCGCTGAGCGCCTGCGGCGCGGGCGGCCGCGGCGGGGGCACGACCACCGCCGCGCCGAGCGCGCCGGTGCCGCGCGCCCCCGCGCCGATCGTCCGAGACCCCGTCAACGCCGGGCGCCCGCCGCTCACCGTCGGCGCGCTCAACTTCCCCGAGCAGGCGCTGCTCGGGCGGCTCTATGCGGGCGTGCTGCGGGCCGCCGGCTACCGGGTGCGCGTGCGGCTCGACCTCGGCTCCGACCAGGCGGCGCTGCACGCCATGCGCCGCGGGCGCATCGACGCCTTCCCGGAGTACCTGGGCACCGGGCTCGGCACGCTGTTCCACCGGCGCGTCCCGCGCCGCCGCGGCCCCGCCTACGCCGCCGTGCGCGCGGCCTTCGCGCGCGTCGGGATGACCGCGCTGCCGCCGACGCCCTTCGAGGACTCGGCGGGCTTCGCCGTGCGCCGCGCGACCGCGCGGCGGCTCGGCGGCACCGCCCTCTCCGACCTTGCCGGCCGCGCCGGGCGGCTCACGCTGGCCGGCCCGCGAGGCTGCGCGCGCCGGCTGGACTGCGCGGCGGGGCTGCGGCGCTTCTACGGCCTGCGCTTCCGCCGCGTGCTCGAGGTGCCGCTGGCGCGCCGCGCCGCCGTCCTGCGCGACCGTCGCGCGCACGTCTCGGCGGTCTTCACCACCGACGGTGCGCTGGCCAAGGGCGACCTCGTCCTGCTACGCGACGACCGCGACGCGCTGGCGCCCTACCACGTCACGCTCGTCGTGCGCGACCGGGCGCTCGCCGACGCGGGTGACGGCCTGCGAACGGCGGTCGGACGGCTGCAGGCGACGCTGACCACGGCCGTCATGCAGCGCCTCAACGCGCGGATGGATCGCGGCGCGGGCGCGGCGCGGGTGGCGGCGCGGCACCTGCGCGACAGCGGGCTCGTCGATTAGCGGCGCCCGCTCGAGCCGAAGCCGCCGTGGCACGGCGCGCCTGACCCTAGTGGACCCGTCCGCAAATCCGACGCGGAACCGACGGGCCCGACCCACGGGCTTCGCCCGCGTGTGCCCGGCCGCCCCTGCGTACGTCCTCGGTCGGGCCCGTGACTCCGTCACTGTGCCCTCCCTGCGTCCTTCGCAGGAACGGCGATCGCCTCGCCGGATTCCACCCCGGACTTACGGACAGGCCCACTAGCGGCCGCTCGACCCAAAGCCGGACGCCGCGCGTTCGCTCGGCGCCAGGTCGTCGACCTCGACGACCTCAGGCGTCTCGACCCGCACGAGGAGCAGCTGGGCGATGCGGTCGCCCGGCGCGATCGCGAACGACGCGTGGCGGTCCGTGTTGAGGAGCAGGACCTGCACCTCGCCGCGGTAGCCCTCGTCGATGAGCCCGGGCGCGTTGACCAGCGCGATCCCGTGGCGGGCGGCGAGGCCCGAGCGCGGGAGCACGAGGCCGGCGTGGCCGGACGGCAGCTCGATCGCCACCCCAGTGCGCACGCGCGCGCGCTCGCCGGGCCCGATGGTCGCCGCCTGCAGCGCGCGCAGGTCGTACCCGGCGTCGCCGTCGTAGGCGCGGCTCGGCAGCTCGGCGGCGGGGTCGAGCCGCCGGACGCGCAGCGCGTCGCCGCTCACGAGACAACCGCGGCCCGCGAACGCGAAGCGTTCGCGCAAGCAATCGCGAAGCGATTGCCGCTCACGCCTGCGAGACCGCGAACCGTGCGAAGCGCTCGGCGACCGTGGCGGGCAGCTGCGCGCGGACGCGCACGCCGTCGGCGGTCTCGGTGCGCTCGAGGTCGCCGGCGAGGTCGTGCAGCTCGGCCAGCCGGCCGCCCTCCTCGTAGGGCAGGAGCAGGTCGACCGCGCGCAGGGTTGCCGCGAAGGCGGCCTCGATCCGGTCGCGCAGCTCGTCGAGCCCCTCGCCCGTGGCCGCGCTGACGAGCACGCCGTCGGGGTGGCGGAAGCCCAGCTCGCGCCGGCGCTCCTCGTCGAGCAGGTCGGCCTTGTTGAGCACGAGCACGCGCGGGCGGTCGCCGGCGTCGATCTCCTCGAGGACGTCCTCGACCGCGCGCAGCATCTCGAGCATCTGCTGCTCGGGCACGCTGGCGTCGACGACGTGCAGCAGCAGGTCGGCCAGGCGCGTCTCCTCGAGCGTCGCGCCGAAGGCGTCGACGAGCTGGTGAGGCAGCTTCTTGATGAAGCCGACCGTGTCGGTCAGCAGGAAGCGGCGGCCGGCGATCTCGGTCGTGCGCGTGGTCGGGTCGAGCGTGTGGAAGAGCCGGTGGCGCACGCCGACCGTCGATCCGGTCAGCGCGTTGAGCAGCGTCGACTTGCCCGCGTTGGTGTAGCCGGCGATCGCGACCTGCGGCAGGTGGGCGCGCTCGCGCTCGGCGCGCATGACGGCGCGCGAGCCGCGGACCTCGTCGAGCTTCCGGCGCAGAGCGTTGATGCGGTCACGGGCGAGGCGGCGGTCGGTCTCGATCTGCGACTCGCCCGGGCCGCGGGTGCCGATGCCGCCGTCCATGCGGCCCGCGCCGAGGCGCTCGAGATGCGTCCACAGGCCGCGCATGCGCGCGAGGTTGTACTCGAGCTGGGCGAGCTCGACCTGGAGCTTGCCCTCGGCCGTGTGCGCGTGGTCGGCGAAGATGTCGAGGATGATCGCGGTGCGGTCGATGACCGGCACGTCGCCGAGCTCCTTCTCCAGGTTGCGCTCCTGACGCGGGCTGAGCTCGTCGTCGCAGGCCACGACGTTGGCGTCGAGCGCCTTGATCGCCTCCTTGAGCTCTCTGAGCTTGCCCGGGCCGAGATAGGTGTTCGGGTGCGGGTGCTCGCGGTGCTGGACGAGCTGGCCGACGGTCGCCACGCCCGCGGTGCGCAGCAGCTCCTGCAGCTCGGCGAGATCGTCGCCCTCGGGCAGGGCGGCGATCATCACCGCACGCTGACGCGCCCGGCCGGGCCGGGCGCCGTTGGGGCTGGACGTCTGCGTCATGCGGCCGTCGCGCGAGCGTTGCATCGCTCTCCAGTCTAGGGCTGGGCGAGCGGGGACCAATACCGTTCGCCCGTCATGTCCGACCTTGCCGACCGCCTGGCCGCACGCACGCTCGAGCTCGTCGACGTCCCGTCGGAGTCGCGCGACGAGGCGGCGCTCGCCGCGCACGTCCTGGGAGTGCTGCGCGACGGCGGCGTGGAGGCCCGTGACGCCGGCGACACGTGCGTGCTCGCGGGTCCGACGGGGCGCGGGGAGCGCCCGCTCGTGCTGCTCGCGGGCCACCTCGACACGGTCCCGGCGCAGGACAACCGCCCCGGGCGCCGGGAGGGTGGCGCCGTCCACGGGCTCGGCGCCGCCGACATGAAGGGCGCGCTGGCGGTGATGATCGAGCTGGCGCTGACCGGGGCCGGCGGCGCGCTGGACCTCGCCTACCTGTTCTTCGGGCGCGAGGAGCTGCCGGTCGCCGAGAGCGCGCTCACGCCGCTGCTCGCGCGCGAGCCCGCGCTGCTGGACGCCGACCTCGTCGTGATGATGGAACCGACCGCCAATGCGGTCCAGGCCGGGTGCCTGGGCAACGTCAACGCGACCTGGACGTTCCACGGACGCAGCGCGCACTCGGCGCGCCCGTGGCTGGCCGACAACGCGCTCGAGCACGCGGCCCGCGGCGTGCTGGCGCTCGCCGGCGTCAAGCGCGAGGCGCACGCGTTCGACGGGCTGACCTTCACCGAGGTCGCGACGGTGACCACCCTCCACGGCGGGATCGCCGCCAACGTCATCCCGGACCGCGCCGTCGCGCACGTCAACTACCGCTACCCGCCGGGCGTGAGCGCCGCCGGCGCGGAGGCGCGGCTGCACGGCTGGTGCGACCCGCTCGGCGAGCTCGTCGTCGACTCCAACGCGCCGTCGGCTCCCGTCCACGCCGCGCACCCGCTCGTCGAGGCCCTGCGCCGCGCCGGCGACCTGGCCGTCGAGGCCAAGCAGGCGTGGACGCCGATCGCCGAGTTCGCCGCCGCCGGGCTGCCCGCGGTCAACTTCGGCCCTGGCGATCCCGCCTGCGCGCACCGGCGCGACGAGCGCGTCGCCGAGGCCGCGCTCGTGCGCTGCTACGACGTCCTGGAGCGCTTCGCGTGCGGCTGAACCCGGTGCTCACCGGGATGGGCACGTACCCGTTCGTGCGCCTGACCGAGGCCCGCCGGGCGGCGGAGGCGCGCGGCGTGCGCGTGGTCGACCTCGGCGTCGGCGAGCCGCGCGAGGAGACCCCGGCGTTCATCCGCCGCGCGCTGGCCGCGGCGCTGGAGGCCGAGCCGGTCTCGACGTATCCCTCCTCCGAGGGCCTGCCCGAGCTGCGCGAGGCGATCGCGGCGTGGGTGGACCGGCGCTTCGGCGCAGCACTCGACCCCGACCGCGAGATCGTCCCCACGCTCGGCTCCAAGGAGGCGATCTTCTCGCTCGCCCAGGTCGTCGGCAGGCGCGGCGACGCGGTCGCGGTCACCACCCCCGGCTATCCCGTCCCCGCGCGCGGCGCCGCGTTCGCCGGGCTCGACGTCGTCGAGGTCGAGCTGCGTCCCGAGCGCGGCTGGCTGCCCGACCTCGACAGCGTGCCGTGGGAGCGCCTCGCGCTCTTCTGGCTCAACACGCCCAACAACCCGACCGCCGCGCTCGCCCCGCTCGCCTTCCTGGAGGCCGTGGCCGCTCGCTGCCGGGAGCACGGCGTCGTGCTGGCCAGCGACGAGGCCTACTCCGAGCTGTGGTTCGCCGGCGACCCGCCGGGGTCGGCCCTGCAGCTCGGCGACCGCACCGGCGTGCTCGCCTTCAACACGCTCTCCAAGCGCTCGTCGATGCCCGGCTACCGGTCCGGCTTCGTGGCCGGTGACCCGGAGCTGATCGCGGCCCTGAAGCGCTTCCGGCCGAACGTGGGGACGGCGCCGCCGACGTTCGTGCAGCGAGCCTCGATCGCCGCGTGGGGCGACGAGCAGCACGTCGTCGAGACGCGCGAGCGCTACCGGACCAAGCGCGAGATCCTGCTCCCGGCGCTGCTCGGCGCCGGGCTCGAGCCGGCGGGCGGCCCGGCGACGTTCTTCCTGTGGCTGCGCGTGCCCGGAGGCGACGACGAGGTCTTCGCGCGGGCGCTGCTCGACGAGCGCGGCGTCGTCGTCGCGCCCGGGTCGTACCTCGGGCGCGGCGGCGAGGGCCACGTGCGCGCCGCGCTCGTGCCGACGGTCGACGAGTGCCGCCGGGCGGCCGAGCGCCTGGCGGCTACTGGTGCGCGTGGAGGATCGCGTTGAGGCCGCCCCACGTCCCGCTGCGCGGCATCGCCTCGACGGTCCCCGACTCGCTGTTGCGGCGAAACAGCAGGTTCGACGCGCCGCTCAGATCGCGCGCCTTGACGACCTCGCCGCCCGGCATCGTCACGCGCGTGCCGGCCGTCACGTAGAGCCCCGCCTCGACGACGCAGTCGTCGCCCAGCGAGATGCCCAATCCGGAGTTCGCGCCCAGCAGGCAGCGCTCACCGATCGAGATGACGTCCTTGCCGCCGCCCGACAGCGTGCCCATGATCGACGCGCTGCCGCCGATGTCGGATCCGTCGCCGACGACGACGCCCGCGCTGATGCGCCCCTCGACCATCGAGGCGCCGAGCGTCCCGGCGTTGTAGTTGACGAAGCCCTCGTGCATGACGGTCGTGCCCTCGGCGAGGTGGGCGCCGAGGCGCACGCGGTCGGCGTCGGCGATGCGCACGCCGGAGGGGACGACGTAGTCGGTCATGCGCGGGAACTTGTCGACGCCGTAGACCTCGAGGTGGCGGCCCTCGGCGCGGCAGCGCGCGCGGACGGCCTCGATCGCGCCGACATCCACCGGGCCCAGGCTCGTCCACGCGACGTTGGTCAGCACGGCGAAGATCCCGTCGAGGTTGATCTCGTGCGGGCGCACGAGGCGGTGCGAGAGCAGGTGCAGACGCAGGTAGGCGTCGGCGGTGTCCAGCGGCGGTTGGCCGAGGTCGTCGACGACCGTGGTGACCGGGACGGTGACGACGCCGCGCAGCGGGTCGGCGCGCTCGCCGGAGGGCAGCCCGTCGGCCGCGCCGGGCCGGGCGCCCAGCGCGGGCGCGGGGTACCACGCGTCGAGGACGCGCCCGGATGCCTCGTCGATCGTGCTCAGCCCGATGGCGGCGGCGCTCCGCATGGCCCGCCAACCTAACAGCAGCGTGACCGAGATCACCGGCGGTCGGTGACCGGCGTCGCAGTCGCGGCCGGGCGATCGGCGGAGCCTGGCCGCCATGTCCCGTCTCTGGGTGCTCACCGACTCCGCCGCCCTGCGCGAGCGCATGCCCGCCGCGCTCGTCGACGCGCTCGAGGCGCGCGGGACGGCGCCGCGGCTCGTGGTCGCCGACCGGGCACCGGCCTCGTGGCGCGGCCTGGCGCGCGGCGACCTGGTCGTGGCGCGTACGCACCAGCCCGGCGGCCTGGCGCTGCTGCAGGCCGCCGAGCTCCACGGCGCTCGGAGCTTCGACAGCCATGCCGCGGTGCGCTGCGTGCGCAACAAGGCGCAGGCCACGCTGGCGCTCGCCCGCGCCGGGGTCGCCGTCCCGGACACCGTCGTCGCCTACGACGCCGAGCACGCGGCGCGCGTCGGCTTCCCGCTGGTCGTCAAGCCGGTCTTCGGTGATGGCGCGCGCGGCGTCAGGGTCGTCCATGTCCGCCGCGAGCTCGACCGGCTGCCCTGGGACGGCACGCCGCTGCTGGCGCAGGCCTACGTGGCGACCGGCGGAGTCGATCTGCACCTCTGCGTGGCAGGTGACCGCGTCTGGGCCCGGCGCCGCCCGTCGCCGCTGGTCGCGCCCAGGTCCGCCGGCCGGCCGGTGGCGGTGTCCCCGTCCCTGGCCCGGCTCGCGCTCGGCTGCGCGCGGCGGTTCGGCCTTGCTCTGGCGGGCGTCGACGTGCTCGAGACGGCCGGCGGCGCTGTGGTCGTCGACGTCGATGCGTTCCCCGACTACCGCGGGATCGACGAGGCGCCCGGCGTCATCGCCGCCGCGCTCCTCGCCGAGCTCGGCGCGCGCTCGCCGCTCAGCTCGTCGAACGGCGACTGAACCGCTACAGGCTGCGGAGCTCGGCCTCGAGCTCGGCGCTCAGCTCGCCGCGGCAGACCGGCACCGCCCAGCCGGTCAGGTCGACGTGCAGGTCCTCGCCGACGTCGACGACGAGCTCGCCGCCGTCGAGCTCGACGGTCACCGGCGAGTCGCCGCCGCGCAGGACATGGGCGACCGCCGCGCCCGTCGCGCCGGTCCCGCTGGCCAGGGTCTCCCCCACGCCGCGCTCGAAGATCCGGGCGCGGATGCGGTCGTTCGCGAGCTCGGTGTAGAACGAGACGTTGGTCCGGTTGGGAAACCGCGGGCTGCGCTCGATCGGCGGCCCGATCGCGGTGAGGTCGAGCGCCTCGAGCTCGGCGCGGTCGGCCACGCGGATCGCGCACTGCGGGTTGCCGACCGAGAGCGCCTGGTAGCGCCAGCCCTCGACCTCGCCCGTCTCGCCCAGCCGCGCGCGGCCCATGTCGACGCGGCACGTGCGGTCGTCGAGGATCGTCGGGCGGATCTCCCCGGCGGCGGTCTGGATCGAGAAGGTCGTCGCGTCCGTCCAGCCCGCGCGGCGCAGATACAGGATCGCCTCGCGCGCGCCGTTGCCCGACAGCTCGGCCTCCGAGCCGTCGGGATTGAAGATCCGCAGGCGCGCGACGAACCCTGGCTCGTCGGCGGCCGCGAGCAGCAGCACGCCGTCCGAGCCGATGCCGAAGTGCGGGTCGCAGAGCCGGCGCACGCGCTCGGGTGTCAGCGGCCAGGGCAGCGCCGCCGCCTCGAGGATGAGGTAGTCGTTGCCCAGCGCCTGCCACTTTTCGAAGGCGACCGCCACGGCGCGCTACTGAAGCAGGTCGCGCGCGACGTCGGCGGGCGCGCGGTCGGTGACGTCGACGAGCTCCACGTCGGGCAGCTTGCGCAGCCAGGTCAGCTGGCGGCGCGCATACTGCCGGGTGCGGCGCTTCATCGCTTCCACGTCGCCGGCCATTAGCTCGGCGAACCCGAGCGCCTTGCGCGCGGTGGCGCTCGCTCCGGCCGCGTCGGCGGCGCGGACCTCGTCGCCCGCTCCGGCGGCGACCATCGCCTCGACGCGCACGTCGATGCGGGCGTAGAGCGCGTCGCGGTCCATGGTCAGGCCGATGAGGCGGGTCGGGCGGCGCGTGTGCGCGGTCCAGAGCTGGTCGGCGGCGTGCTCGCCGTGGACCTCGCCGAGCGCGTCGAGCTCGAGCGCGCGGATGACGCGGTGGGCGTCGCGCGGGGCGATGCGCTCGGCGACGGCCGGCGCCCGGCGGGCCAGCTCGGCGTGCAGCCGCTCGGGCCCCTCAGCCTGCAGCCGCTCCATGAGCCGCTCGCGCATTTCCGGCGCCGGCGGCGGCTTGAGGTCGAGCTCGGCGAGCGCGGCGCGCAGGTAGAGCCCGGTGCCGCCGACGACGATCGGCGCGCGACCCGCCGCGAGGGCGGCATCGATCTCGGCGTGCGCGCGGGCGGCGTGCTCGGCGACCGAGTACGTGGCGGTGACGGGGACGATCGCGACGAGGCGGTGCTCGAGGCGGTCGCGCTCGGCCGGGGTGGCCGCGCCGGTCAGGATCTCGAGCCCGGCGTAGACCTGCAGCGCGTCGACGGAGATCGCCACCGGGTCCTCGCCGCGCGCGCGCAGGGCATCGCCGAGGGCGAGGGCGACGCCGGTCTTGCCCACGCCGGTCGGCCCGAAGATCGCGATGACGGACATGGTGGCGGCGGGAGTATGGTGGGATCGTGAGCGTGCGGATCGGCTGTGGGCTCTCGTGCCTGCCGGACCCGCGGCTCGGGGCGATCGAGGCCTCGGCGGCGGCGCGGCGCGAACTCGGCAGGCACCCGGCCGATCTCGTCCTCGCCTTCGCCGCGGGGATGCACCTCGCGGCGCCGGAGGCGACGCTCGAGGGTATCCACGAGGCGCTCGAGCCCGAGGTGCTGATCGGCTGCGGGGCGGGCGGCGTGCTCGGCTGCGGTCACGAGGTCGAGGACGGCACGGCGGTCTCCGTGTGGGCCGCGTGGCTCGGCGACGGCATCGCACAGCCGTTCCACGCCGGGGTCGAGGAGGTCTTCGACGGACTCGCGGTCTCAGGTGTCCCGGATCTGGAGGGCGCGGCCGCCGCGATCCTGCTGCCCGACCCGATCTCCTTCCCCACCGACCAGGTGCTCGAGGCGGTCGCCGAGCGCGCGCCCGGCGTGACGATCATCGGAGGCGTGGCGAGCGCGCGCACCAGCGACGGCGAGGCCGCCCTGTTCCTCGATGACGAGGTCATCGAGAGCGGCGGCGCCGTCGGCGTACGGCTGGACGGCGTCGAGGTGCTGCCGTGCGTCTCCCAGGGCGCGGCGCCATTCGGCCCGGAGCTGACGATCACGTCGGCCGACGGCCACATCATCCACGAGCTCGCGGGCCGGCCGGCGCTCTCCAAGCTGCGCGAGATCATCCGCGACCTGCCGCTGCACCAGCGCGCCGTGCTGAACGACGAGGGATTGCTCGTCGGGATCGTCGTGGACGGCGGCAAGCCCGAGTACGTGCAGGGCGACTTCCTCGTCCGCGGGCTGCTCGGCGCCGACCCTTCGGAGGGCAGCGTGGCGGTCGGCACGCCGGTCTGCGCCGGCCAGGTCGTGCGCCTGCACGCCCGCGACGCCGGCTCCGCCGACCGCGACCTGCGCGAGGCCTTGAGCCTCCATGTCGAGGCGCTCGGCGGCGATCCGCCCGCCGGCGCGCTCGTCTTCACGTGCAACGGCCGCGGGCGCGGGCTGTTCGGCGTCGCCGATCATGACGCCGAGGTCGTCGAGGAGGCCTTCGCGGGCGCGCCGACGGCAGGGTTCTTCGCCGCCGGCGAGATCGGGCCGGTCGGCGGCGCGCCGTTCCTGCACGGCTTCACCGCCACGGTGGCGGTCTTCCCGCGGTAGGACCGCCTTGGGCGCGGCCTCGGGCGGGCGCGGGCGATCTGCAAGGGTTCCGCGGCGATGGACGTCGCGGGACGCACCGTGCTCATCACCGGCGCGACCGGCGGGCTGGGCCAGGCGATCGCCGAGCGGCTCGCCGGGCGCGGCGCGCGGCTGATCGTCACCGGGCGGCGCGCCGAGGTGCTCGAGCCGCTGGCCGCGCGGCTGGGCGCGCGAGCGCTGGGCGTGGATCTGGCCGACCGCGCCGCGCCGGAGCGGCTGGTCGAGGACGCCGGCCCCGTCGATGTGCTCGTGGCCAACGCGGCGCTGCCCGGCTCGGGCCGGGTCGAGGACTACGGCGTCGACCAGATCGACCGCGTGCTCGACGTCAACCTGCGCGCTCCGATCGTGCTCGCCCGGCTGCTCGGCGTGCCGATGGTCCAGCGAGGATCGGGGCATCTGGTCTTCGTCTCGTCGCTGTCGGGCAAGTCGGCGACCGAGGGCCAGTCGCTCTACGCGGCGACGAAGTTCGGGTTGCGCGGGTTCGCGACGAGCCTGCGGGCGGACCTCCACGGCACGGGCGTCGGCGTGTCGACGATCTTCCCGGGCTTCATCCGCGACGCCGGCATGTTCCACGAGTCCGGCGCGACCCTTCCGTCCTATGTCGGGACCCGCACGCCCGGCGACGTGGCCGACGCGGTCCTGCGGGCGATCGAGCGCGACCTCGCCGAGGTCGACGTCGCGCCGCTGGGCCTGCGGGCGGGCGCGGCGCTGGCCGGCCTGGCGCCCGAACTGTCCGCGCGCCTGGCCCGCCGCCTCGGCGCAGGCCAGATCGCCCGAGCGATCGGGGCGGGGCAGGCCGACAAGCGCTAGGCAGGCGGCCGGCTGCTGCCGCTGCGGCGACGCCGCGCCGCGTACCACGCGCCGGAGACACCGCGCGCCGTCGCACCGCGCCCCTCAGCCATGGCGGACGCCGCCGGCCACTGCGCCCGCCGCCGAAGACCCCGGCCGCCGGCCCCGTGAGCCGTGGCGGCTGCCGCCGGCCACGTACCACGCGCACACCGCGCCCGCCGGCGCCGGCCGTCGCGCCGCGCCCTCAGCCATGGCGGACGCCCCGCCGCCGGACACCGCCCGCCGCCGAAGCTCGCGTCCGCCGGCCCGCTCAGCCGTCGCGGCCGCCGCCGGACACCGCGCCCGCCGCCGCGCCGAGCTTGGCGGCGTCGTCGCGATGGGTCGCGTCTGCGTCGCCGCTCTTCGCCGCGGCGTCCTCGTCGCCGTCGGGGTTCGGGTCGTCGTTCGTGCGCGCCGCGGCGCCGTTGCCGTCCGCGCCATCGCCGTCGCCGCGGCGCGTCTCTCGCGCGACGGCCTCGAGGACCTCGGTGGCCAGGTGCGGGCCGTCGGCGGCGTTGGCCGGCGTCGCCTGGATGCGGACCACGACCTCCTCGTCGTCGAGCTCCTCGAGGAGGATCCGGGGAGGCTCGCGGACGGGCGTGTGGACGCGCTCGTCGAGGAGGGACTGGATGTCGGACGGCGTGACGCCGGGGCGCAGCCGCGCCCGCAGGTCGACGGCGTCAGGCTCGCGAAGCGGAACGATCGCGACGTTGAGCACGACGCTGTTGGGCACCATGACCTCCTCCTCGCCGCGCTCGAGCACGGTGTAGAGGAGGCCGAGCGAGCTGACCACGCCCTCGACGGTTCCCGCCAGGCCGCCGCCCTGCAGGCGAACGCGGTCGCCCACGCGGAACGGCCGCGCGCTGAGGAGCACCGTGCCGGCGAAGAGGTTGCCGAGCGTCTGCTGCGCGGCGAGGCCGAGGACGACCGCGGTGAACGCGCCGCCGACGGCCAGCTCGCGCGGGCGCAGGCCGGCGATCCGCAGGGCCACCATCAGCGCGACGACCATGGTGATCAGGCGGATGAGGAATCCGACCGTCCCGGCGGTCGCCGTATCCATGCGCTTGAAGAGCGACGGTCCGAGGACCCTTCCGACCGCGCGCGCCAGGCCCCAGCCGATGCCGAGCAGGGCGACCACGGTCACGACCTGCACCTCCGTCCCCAGGCCGGGGAACAGCTGGCGCCGGTGCGCGTAGGCCAGCAGGACGCCGACCGCGAACGGGACGAGCAGGATGGTCTCGATCCGCGCGCGCTTGACCGTCGCGCGGCTCAGTTGGCGCGCGAGCCCGACCTCGGCCCAGGAATGCGACCGGGTCGAGAACATGCGCCGCATGTCGTGCGGGTGTCGTTGCGTCATCCGTTCTGGTGTCACGCATATGACCCCATCCGAGTGTGATGCCGGTCACACAGGCCCACAAACTGCGCGCTCTCGGAGTCAGTTGGCGCGCCGGGCCTCGGCCGCGGCAGCGGCACGGCCGCGAGACACCGCCACAGCGGTCGCCGCATCATCAGAACAGCGCCTCCTGGCGCGGCTTCGCGGGCGGCGCCGCAGCCGACCTCGGCCGGGCGCCCGCGGCCGGTGCGTCGTCATCGAACCTCGTCCGGCGGGGAACACGGCGCGCCGCCGGGGCGGGCTCGCCGTCGTCGGGTGGCATCGGGGGCGCGCCGCGGCGGACCAGCTCCGCCAGTCGCCGGCGCTCCTCGGGCGGCGCATAGGCACCGCGCGCGTAGAGGCGCTCGTAGCGCGGGACCAGGTCAGGCCGGTGCGCCCGCAACCAGTCCAACCAGATCTCGCGCACCTCGCCGCGCAGGTGCAGCGCGATCCCTCCGATCCCGGTCGCGCCGTTCTCCTGCGCCAGCTCGAGGATGCGCTCGACCTGCTCGGGCGCGTCGTTGATTCCCGGCATGAGCGGCGCGACCAGGATGCCCGTCGGGATGCCCGCGCGGTTGAGCTCGCCGACCGCCTCGAGCCGCGCGCGCGGATGCGGCGTGTGCGGCTCGGTCGCCCGCCACGCCTTCTCGTCGAGCGTCGGCACCGACAGGTTCGCGGCGATCGGGATCCCCCGCTCGGCGATCTCGCGCATCAGCGGCAGGTCGCGCAGCAGCAGCGGCGATTTGGTCAGGACCGAGCACGGCGTCCCCGTGTCCCGGAACGCCTCCCAGATCGGCGGCATCAGCTTGTAGCGCCCCTCGACCCACTGGTACGGGTCGGTGTTCGTCCCCATCGCCACGTGCTCGTGCGTCCACGAGGGCCGCGACAGCTCGGCGCGCAGCACCTCCGGTGCGTTGACCTTGACGACGATCTCCCGCTCGAAGTCCCGCCCGGCGTTGAAGTCGAGATACGTGTGGGTCGGCCGGGCGAAGCAGTTGTGGCTGACCACGCCGTTGGAGATGTAGTCGCCCGTACCGGTCGTGATGTCGTACAGCCGCATCGCGACGCCGAGCGGCTCAACCGAGACGACGCGGGTCTTGGCGTCCGACTTCAGCGCCATGCCCTGGACGATCCGCTTGCGCGTGATCGCCGGATCGGTCATGTGGAAGAACCGCAGCCGCTCGGGCAGGCCACCCCGCAGACGGATGTACTTGAGCCCGTTCTCGGACTGCGTGGACTCCTCGACGACGTCGAAGCCGAAGTGATCGAGACACGACTTCGTCCAGCCGAGGATCGCGCGGTCTGTGTTGGCGATGCGGAGCGCCTGGCGGCCGCACGACCCCTCGGCGTCGAAGATGCCCGCGAGGAATCCCTTGCGCCAGTCCTCGCTGGGGGAAAGCGGCCAGCGCGTGAGCTCCGCGATCAGCTCGACGTCGGCGCGTCGCTGCGTGCGGATGGCGCGGATCTCGCGGTGGCTGCCCGCGGCGGCGTGGAACCCGAACTCGCCGGTGGTGGCGCCGAATTCCGTCAGGAATCCGCGGGCACGCTCCAGGGCTTCGCCGTCAGCGAGCGCGAGGCGGAAGAAGTGGTGGACCCAGGGCCGCCCGTTCGCGCGCACGTAGGGACGCGACGCAAGCGTGCCGTCGCCCCGCACGAGCCCGCAGACGTAGCCGCGCCGATAGTCGGCGGTGTCCTCGGGAGGAGCCGCGAACTTGCCCGTCCCGACGAGCTCGTTGTTGAGCGTCAGGTGCGGCCGCTGGTCCGCCCCGCCCATCGCGCCCATCACGTGCTTCCATCCGCGCCGGGTGAGGAACCGGTGATCGCCGCTCGTGACCAGCTCCGTCCCGTCTTCCAGCGTCACGCGGTACGCCGGCTTGATCGATGACCAATGGTCCCGCACCTCGGTCTCGACGTAGCGGCGGTACTTCCCGTCGAAGACGGTGCCGACGATCGCCTCACCGACCCGCAGATCCGCGAGCGGTCTTGTGCGACCGTCGGCGAGCAGGACCGGCGTGTCGCCACTCGCACAGAACACGCAGGCGTGCGTGCATCCCCTGTACGGATTGACGGTCCAGCGGAACGGCATCTGCGACGCCTTGGGCACGCGGTTGAGGGCGGATTTGGCGCGGACCTCGTAGAAGCGGATGTCCATCGCCTCGGGTGCGTCGAAGCGGCGGACGACCGCGGAGTCGCGGTAGCCGGGGAGGCGGGTCTCCTCCTCCCCGTCGCGATCGAGTCTCAGGTTGTCCCAGCGCATGACGAACGTATGTTCGCAGAGCCAGCGGACGGCATGGCTCCGCTCGTCGCAGCGCCGACAGCGGCGCGCCCGCGTCCTCAGCCGCCGACGCGCGCCAGCAGCGACATCTCGCCGGCCAGCGTCTGCGACGTCGCGCTCGTGATCTCCACGGGGACGATGTCGCCAGGCTCGGCGAGCCCGGTGAAGTTGACGACCTTGTTGTGGCGGCAGCGGCCGCGCAGGCGGGTCGGGTCGTTGCGGGACGGCCCCTCGACGAGGACCTCGGCCGTCCGCCCGACGAAGCGCTGTGCGCGCTCGCGGGCGCGGCGCTGGACGACCTCGACGAGGCGCTCCATCCGGGCGACGGCGACGTCGTGCGGGACGAAGGCGTCGACCATCGAGGCCGCTTCGGTCCCGCGCCGCGGCGAGTAGATGAACGTGAAGGCGCCGTCGTAGCCGACCTCCTCGACGACCTCCAGGGTCTGCTCGAAGTCGCCCTCGGTCTCGCCCGGGAAGCCCACGATGACGTCGGTGGTGAGCGCCACGTCGGGGACGTGCTCACGGATCAGCGCGACCCGGTCGAGGTAGCGCTCGCGCGTGTACGTGCGCCGCATGGCCTTCAGCACGCGGCTGGAGCCCGACTGCAGCGGCAGGTGGATGTGCTCGCAGACGGAGGCCAGCTCGGCGTGACAGCCGATGACGTCCTCGCGCATGTCCTTCGGGTGCGGGCTCGTGTACCGCACGCGCTCGATGCCGGTCGCGTCGACGGCGCGCAGCAGCTCGGAGAACGACCGCCGCTGCGGTCGCAGGTCGCGCCCGTAGGAGTTGACGTTCTGACCGAGCAGCGTCACCTCGCGCACGCCGTCGGCGACGAGCCGCTCGGCCTCCGCGACGAGCTCGTCCACGGGCCGCGACACCTCGCGCCCGCGCGTCGAGGGGACGATGCAGTACGAGCACCGGCAGTTGCAGCCGACGGAGATCTGCATCCATGCCTGGTAGGCGCGCTCGCGCTTCATCGGCAGATGGCCGGTGAAGCCCTCGAACTCGAAGAACCCCTGCGCGGACAGCGAGTCGCTGGTGAGGAACTCCGCGAGCTTGTGGACCTGGCCGGGCCCGAAGGCGACGTCGACGAACGGGAACTGGCGGAAGACCTCGTCCTTGACCGACTGCGCCCAGCAGCCGCCGACGCCGATGACCCGCTCGGGATCGCGCCGCTTGAGCGCCGCGGCCTGGTTGAGGTGGGCGATGAAGCGCTCGTCGGCCTTCTCGCGGATCGAGCAGGTGTTGAAGAGGATGAGGTCCGCGTCGCGGGCGTCGGGTGCCTCGTCGTAGCCGAGCGACTCGAGCATGCCCTTCATGCGCTCGGAGTCGTGCTCGTTCATCTGGCAGCCGAACGTCGTGACGTGGTAGCGCTTCACGGCGCCCAGCGTACCCCCGCGGGCGTCAGTGGCCGCGCGGGCGGATGTGCTTCGTCCGCCCGAACCCCGGCGAGAGGCTGCCGTTGGCGATCCGCACGAAGACGCGGTACTGCCCGCCGCGGCTGACACGGATCGTCTTGGCGTATGTCGAGACGCCGCCGGACGCGCCATGGACGACCCCGCCGGCGACCGTGACCCATCCCGTGCCCGACCGCTTCTGGATGGCAAAGCGCGCACCGCTGCTCGCCGGGCGCATCGTGCCGGAGAACCGCACGCTCTTTCCGCGCAGCGGGTGCGCCGTGCTCACCCGCGTCGTGACCAGCGGCGCGACCGACACGGTGACGCCGCGGCTGGGCCCCGCCGTCGAGTCCGCCGGCGCCACGCGGTACTCCGTGCTCGCCGCGACCGAGGCCACGCGGAACGCGTAGCTCCCGGTGGGCGACGCCGTGACCGGGTCGCCCGTGTTCGCCCAAGCGGCCTTGAACGGGAACGTCCGGCTCTGCAGGACGAGTTGACGGCCGGCGCTGTTCTGCCCGCCGAGCTGGCCGCTCACCACGACGGCGGAGCCGTAGATCACGCTGGTCGCGCTCACCCTGAGGTGGTAGACGAGCGGCTCGCTGCGGGTCGTGAACGTCTTGTCCTGACCCGGCGTCGTCCCCGACGCGTTCGTCGCCACGACCCGGAAGTGGTAGGTCGTCCCGGGCTGCAGGCCGGCGAGGTCCGCGGTCGCGTGCGTGTGCGTCGTGCCCGCCCCCGCGTCGACCGGCGGGGTCTGCGAGCCGTAGTTCGCGTCCGGGCCGTACTGGAACGAGTACGACGTGTCCTCGCCCTTGGGGTTGACCGTCCCGGACAGCGACGCCGAGACCTTCGTGAGCTTTGTCGCCGCGCCGGTGATCGCCGTCGGCGCCGCCGCGGTCGCGGCGGTCGCGACGACGCCGGCGAGGACGGCGAGCGGCGTGAGGACGAGTCCAATGCGGCGAGATCTGGTCATGGCTCTGCCGATCCTCGCCGCGCCCCTCAACGGAGGCTAAGGCGGCGCCGGCGAGCCGGCGCCGCCTGTCCGTTCAACGACGCGTGCGAATCCGCACCGTCCGGCCGATCCCGGACGTGAAGTTGCCGTCGACGATGCGGACGTAGATGCGGAACTGGCCGCCGCGGCGGACGCGCACACGCCGCGAGAAGCCCGAGAAGCTCGCGCTGCCCTTGTGCGTGATGCCCCCTGCCACGGTCACCCACTGCCCGGCGCGGTTGAGCTTCTGGACCGCGTACAGCGCCCCCTCGCGCCCGGGGTGGACCACACCGGAGAAGCGGACGCGATGCCCGCGGTGGACGCGGTAGGTCGTCACGCGCGTCTCGACGCGCACGGCGACCGCCACCGTCGCCACCGGGCTGGTCACCTTGCCGTCGGTCGTCTGGGCGCGCAGCTGCGTGGTCGCCGGCAGGGCGAGGGCCGGGAACGAGAACGCCCCGTTGCCGTCGGTGACGAGCGCGTTGCCGACGTTCGCGAAGCCGCCGGTGAACGGGAAGGCCCGCTGCTGCATGACGACCTGCTTGCCGGCGTTGCCCGTGCCCGTGAGCTGGCCGGCCACCGTGGTCCCCGCGCCGAAGATCACGGGATTGGGGTTGGCGCTGAGCGTCAGCCCCAGCGGCTGCTTCCTGGTCGAGAACGAGCGGTCGCCGCCGCTGGTCACGCCGTCGGGGTTGCTGGCGACGACGCGGTAGTGGTAGGTCGTGTTGGGCGTCAGCCCGCCGGCCGCGGCGCTGACGCTGACGTTGCGCGTGCCCTTGCCCGCGTTGGCGTCGGGTGTGCGCGACCCGTAGCGCCGTGTCGGGCCGTACTCGAAGTAGTACGTGGTCGGCTTGCCCTTCGGGTTGACGGTCCCGAACAGCTTCGCCGCGTCGGCGGTGATGCCGTGCACCCCGCCGGTCGAGACGCCCGGCACCGTCGCCCAGGCCGCCGGCGCGGTAACGACGAGCGTCCCGATCGTGCTCGCGATCACGGCCGCCCTTCGCTTCATCGTGTACATGCGATCCCCCTGCTTGGTCTCCGCCCGTGAGAACACGGCGGCGCGGCGAGAGTAGTGGGACCGCCGGACAGGCTTAGCGTGCGTACTCGACTGCGCGCGACTCCCGGATGACCGTCACCTTGATCTGCCCCGGGTACTCGAGCTCCTTCTCGATCTCGCGGGCGATGTCGTGGCTGAGCAGGACCGCGGCGTCGTCGTCGACCGCGGTCGGCTGGACCATGACGCGGATCTCGCGCCCGGCCTGCATGGCGTAGACCTTCTCGACCCCCGCGTGGCGGGTGGCGATCTGCTCGAGGTCGCGCAGGCGCTTGACGTACTGCTCGAGCGACTCCCCGCGCGCGCCCGGGCGCGCGCCCGAGAGCGCGTCCGCCGTCTGGACGATGACCGCCTCGACGGTCTGGGGCTCGACCTCGTTGTGGTGGGCCTCCATCGCGTGGGCGACGGCCTCGGGCTCGCCGTGGCGGCGGGCGAGCTCGCCGCCGACGAGCGCGTGCGGGCCCTCGATCTCGTGCGAGACCGCCTTGCCGATGTCGTGCAGGAACGCCGCGCGGCGAGCGGTCTTCGCGCTCGCCCCCAGCTCCTCGGCCATCATCGAGGCCAGGTGCGCCGTCTCGACCGAGTGCGCGAGCACGTTCTGCCCGTAGCTCGTGCGGAACTTCAGGCGCCCCATCAGCCGCACGAGCTCCGCGTCGAGGCCGCCGACGTTCGCCTCGAGGACCGCTCGCTCCCCCGCCTCGATGATGTGGCTCTCGAGCTCGGACTTGGCCTGGTAGTACATCTCCTCGATGCGGGCGGGGTGAATGCGCCCGTCCTGGAGCAGCTTCTCGAGCGTCATGCGGGCGATCTCGCGGCGGACGCCGTCGAAGCCCGAGAGCACGACCGCGTTGGGCGTGTCGTCGATGATGAAGTCGACGCCGGTGATGTTCTCGAGGGCGCGGATGTTGCGGCCCTCGCGGCCGATGATCCGGCCCTTCATGTCGTCGGCCTGCAGCTGGACGACGGAGACCGTGGTCTCGGCCGCGTGGCTGGCGGCGAGGCGCTGCATCGCGACGGCGAGGATCGAGCGCACGCGCCGCTCGGCGTCGCGCTTGGTCTCCTCCTCGACCGCGCGCAGGACCTTGGCGCGGTCGTGGCGGGCGTCGTCCTCGAGCTCCTTGAGCAGGATCGCCTTCGCCTGCGCGGCGCTGAGCCCGGAGACGCGCTCGAGCGCGCGCGTGAGGTCGTCACGGCGTCGAGCGAGGTCCTCACGCTGTCGTTCGAGCGCCTGCTCGCGGTCGGCGAGCTTGCGCTCGCGCGCCTCGAGCGCGGCGACGTGCGCCGGGTCGGCCCGCGGCGCGGTCGAGGGCGCCGCCGGCGCCGGCGCCGGCGCCGGCGCCTCGCGCGTGGGCGCGGCGGCGGCGGGTGGCCGCTGTGGCGCCGTGCGCGTGCGGCCGAGCAGTGCCGCGGCGGCGACCAGCCCCACCGAGAGCACCACGGCCGCGATCAGAATCTCCATCCCTCTTCCTCTCCAAACGACCGCCCGGGCGGGCCGTCGTGCAGTTCCGATGTGATGAAGCGGCGGACCGGGCGGCGCGCGGGCGCGTCACCGAACGCGGCTGGCGGCGGCGAGGCCGCCCTTCAGGAAACGACGGGGGAAGAGCCTTGGAGTTCGCGAGGCGGGCGGCGTTCGCCCGGATCGTGGGTGTCGAGGATCGTCAAATCGCCGAAGTTGCCGTGGTTCAGGAAAGCGTCAGGTTTGCTGCGGTTTTCACGTGCCCTTGCGGGCCTGGTCGTTCGCTGGTCCGGATCGTAGCTCTCGGAAGCGGCGCTGCGCAATCCGGCTCACCGGCGCAAGATGGCGCCCGCGCGGGCGCGCAGACCTACGACGCCGGCGGGAACCCGGTGAACCTGCCCTTCGACGTGATCATGGCCTGTTCGCGCTGCGCAGCCAGTCGCCCACCTGCTGGCCGACCGACTGGACGGTGTCGCCGGCGTCGCGCATGAAGCCGGCGAAGCGCTCGGCATAGAAGTCGACCGCGTCGCCGGCCGCCTCGCGGGCGCTCCCCTCGTGGCCGCGGCGGACGTAGTCGCCGCCGACGATCCGGTCGTAGTCGCCCGAGCGCAGCCAGTCCATGATCTCCCGGCAGCGGCGCACGGCCAGCGGGTGGCCGGCGCGGGCCTGCAGCAGGAAGCGCTGGACGCGGTCCAGCCCGTCCTCCGGCTCGTGGAAGTCGCGGGCCTGCTCGAGGAAGTCGTCGAGATCGAGCTTGGAGGACGGCAGGCCGGCGGCGAGCGACAGCAGCGTCCGGCACGTCACAAGCGGATCGCGGTTGACGAGCGTCGCTGCGCGGTCACCGGAGAGCTCGGTCGCGCGCGCCCATTCCAGGAGGGCGTAGCGCAGCCCCAGGAGCGGCAGTCCGGCCAGCAGCGGGAAGCGCCCGATGCCGCTCATGTTGAGCAGGATGGCCAGCGCGGTGCGGTACAGCACGTGGTCGGACAGGATGTGGCCGACCTCGTGGGCGAGCACGGTCTGCAGCTCCTGCGCGTCGAGCAGGTTGAGCAGCCCGGAGTCGATGACCACGATCGGCTTGTCCGCGCCGATCGCGATCGCGTTGGTGATCGGCGTGTTCGTCACGTAGAGGTCGTAGACGTCCGGCATGTCGAGGACCTCGAGCACCTGCAGGTAGGACTCCCAGACGTCGGGCAGCTGGCGCGGGCCGAGCTTGACCGAGGTCCCGAGGTAGACCTGACGCAGGGCACGCTCGTAGCCGAACTCGATGAGCCGCCGGGTGACGACGTCGAGCATCGGGATCGACTTCAGCGCGGCGGTGGCCGCGCGGTCGGCGGGATGCTCGTACGCCTTGGCTGAGATGCCGGCGAGCTTGCCGGGCGGAGAGGCGGTGGCCATCAGCCGACCGTAACCGACAGCGTGCGGACGCGGTCGCCTTGGGGCCGAAGGGTCGAGGATGGTGGAGGATGCCGCGATGCGAGTCCATACCGCGCTGCCCGAGGCGCTGACCGAAGCGGTGCAGGCGGTGCTCGAGGCCGAGGCTGTCGAACACGTCGCCCACCGTGGAGCGCAATCGCTGCGGGCCGCCGAGGCGGCGGCCGCGGACCCGGATGCGCTCGCGCTGATCGGGCCCTATCGGTCGGCCGAGATCGCCGAGGCCGTCGAGGCGACGGCTCCGGTCGGGCTGCCATTGCTCGCGCCGGTGGCGACCTGGGCGGGCGTCACGCGCGACGACGAGCCCGGCTGCGAGGACGCCGCGCGTCACCGCGGGACAGTGCTCCGCATGGTCGCGCGCGACACGGTGGTCGCCGCCCGCCTCGCCCGCCACGTCCGCGCGGCGGGCCGACACGCGGTCGTCGTCGCCGGCGACCACGACTACGGGCGCCAGCTCGACGGCCAGCTGCGCCTCGGCGGCCTGCCGCGGAGCGACGACGGGGAGGGCGGCGATCTCGTCGTCCTTGCGGGGCTGGCGCGCGGGCCCGAGGTCGCGCGGGCGGCGGCGCTGGCGCCGCTGCCGCTCGTGGCCTTCGACGGCGTGCAGGGCGCCGACCTCGGGGCCGATCGCGATGTCCGCCTCGCGCTGCCGTTCGCCCCGGACGACGGGCGGGCGGGCGTCGAGCAGGCGCGGCATGCGGCCGAGCTGCTCGTGGCCGCCCTGCGCCAGGGCGCCCGCGACCGGCCGTCGCTGCTCGGCGCGCTGCGCGAGCTCGGTCCGTTCGACGAGCACGGTGATCCGGTCGATCCGCCCGTGTGGCTCTGGCGCGCGAGCGCCGACTGGACGCTCGTGGCGCACGTCGCGATCTGAGCGCTACGCCGCGTCGCGCTCGAAGGCCCGCACCGCGTCGTAGGCGACCTCGAGCTCGTACCCGCGGCGGACGAGCAGGCCGAGCGCGCGCTCGCGGGCGCGGTCGTCCGCGGGCGGCGCGGTGAGGCGCCGGCGCAGCAGTGACACCGCCGCCTCGATCTCGTCTTCGGGATCGTGCCCCGCGACCGCAGCGGCGATGAGCTCCGGTGCGATGCCCGCCTCCTCGAGCCGCCGCGCGATCCGCTCGCTGCCCCAGCCGTCCAGCGCGCGCCTGTCCTCGGCGAAGCGCGCGGCGTAGCGGGCGTCGTCGAGGTAGCCCTGGTCGGTCAGCACCGCGATCGCGCCCTCGATCGCCGCTGCGTCGAGCTCGCGCCGGCGCAGGTACCAGCGCAGCTCGGCGACCGTGCGGTCGCGCCGGCCGAGCTGGCGGTACGCGAGCTCGAGCGCCGCCTGCAGTCGCGCCTCGTCTTCCATCGCCTGTCCTATGCGACCGCCTCCACGGGCACCGGCCCCGCCCCGTTCGGCCCCGCCCCGTTCGTCTCCGCGCCGTCGATCGGCGTCACGAGGTCACGCGAGATCCCCAGCGCCTCGTAGATCTTGTCCTCGATCTCCTTGGCCACCTCGGGGTGCTGGTCGAGGTAGCTCTTGGCGTTGCCGCGGCCCTGCCCGAGCCGCTCGTCGCCGTAGGAGAAGAACGACCCCGACTTGGCCACGACGTTGTGCTCGATGCCGAGGTCGAGCAGGCAGCCCGACGTCGAGATCCCCCTGCCGAACGCCACGTCGAACTCCGCCTGCCGGAACGGCGCGGCGACCTTGTTCTTGACCACCTTCACGCGGACGCGATTGCCCACCGCCTCGGTGCCGTCCTTGAGCGTCTCGATGCGGCGGATGTCCAGGCGCTGCGACGCGTAGAACTTCAGCGCGCGCCCGCCGGGCTGGGTCTCGGGGCTACCGAACATTACGCCCACCTTCTCCCGGATCTGGTTGGTGAAGACGCACAGCGTCCCCGTCCGGTTGAGGTTGCCCGCGAGCTTGCGCATGGCCTGGCTCATCATGCGGGCCTGGAGGCCGACGGTCGTGTCGCCCATCTGGCCCTCGAGCTCGGCGCGGGGGGTCAGCGCCGCGACGGAGTCGACCGCCACGACGTCGACCGCGCCGGAGCGGACGAGCATGTCGGCGATCTCGAGCGCCTGCTCGCCGTAGTCGGGCTGCGAGACGAGCAGCTCGTCGATGTCGACGCCGATCTTCTGCGCGTAGAGCGGGTCCATGGCGTGCTCGGCGTCGATGAACGCGCACACGCCGCCGAGCTTCTGCGCCTCGGCGATGACGTGGTAGATGAGCGTCGTCTTGCCCGAGGACTCCGGGCCGAAGACCTCGACGATCCGGCCTCGCGGCATGCCGCCGATGCCCAGCGCGAGGTCGAGCGAGAGCGCGCCCGTCGGGATCGCGTTGACCTTGACCTGGGCGCCCTCGTCGCCCATGCGCATGACGGTGCCCTTGCCGAACTGGCGCTCGATCTGCGTCAGCGCGCCCTGCAGCGCGGCGTCGCGAGCCTTCGCCGCCTTCTCGTCGTCGGTGACGCTCATCGGAAAAGCCTTTCTTCGCAAAGTCGTAGAGCGAGGAGGATCCGCCTAGGGGCGGACGGAAACGGGCGGCGAAGCGTGGTTCGTCACGCGGTCGCGCGCTCCCTGATGCATTCCGGCGAAGAGGCGTGCGCAATGATGCCGCGATGCCGCCCGCGTCCGAGGTCGCCGTCACGGCCCCCTTCGCCGGCACCGTGATCGCGATCGCCCACGAGCCGCCCGAGCCGGTCCGCGCCGGCGCGGCGGTCGTCGTGCTCGAGGCGATGAAGATGGAGCACGAGGTCGTCGCCGAGGCCGACGGCGTCGTGCGGCGCGTCGAGGTCGCCGTGGGCGACACGGTCGACGAGGGCCAGCTCCTCGCCGTGCTGGCCGCCGGCGAGGCGGCCGCGGCCGCCGAGCAGCGCGCCGAGGCCGTCGACCTCGACACGATCCGCGACGATCTCGCCGCGGTCCGCGAGCGCCACGCCATCGGGCTCGACGGCGCGCGGCCCGACGCGGTCGCCCGGCGCCACGAGGGCGGGCAGCGCACGGCGCGCGAGAACCTCGCCGACCTCGTCGACCCCGGCACGTTCGTCGAGTACGGGCCGCTGATCTACGCCGCCCAGGAGCGCCGCCGGCCCAAGGACGAGCTCATCGCCCGCACCCCCGCCGACGGCCTGGTCGCGGGCGTCGGCGACGTCGACGGTGAGCCAACCGTCGTGATGTCCTACGACTACACCGTCCTGGCCGGCACCCAGGGCATGCGCGGCCACCTCAAGAAGGACCGCCTCTTCGAGGTCGCCGAGCGCCGCCGGCTGCCGGTCGTCCTGTTCGCCGAGGGCGGCGGCGGGCGCCCGGGCGACGTCGACTGGCCGATGGTCGCCGGCCTCGATTGCCGCGCCTTCCACCTCTTCGGCCGCCTGAGCGGCCTGGTGCCGCTCATCGGGATCGCCTCGGGCTACTGCTTCGCCGGCAACGCCGCGCTGCTCGGGTCGTGCGACGTGGTCATCGCCACCGAGGACTCGAGCATCGGCATGGGCGGCCCGGCGATGATCGTGGGCGGCGGGCTCGGCGTCTACGAGCCGGGCGAGGTCGGCCCGATCGAGATCCAGGACGCCAACGGCGTCGTCGACCTGCGCGTCGCCGACGAGCGCGAGGCGGGGGCCGCCGCCAAGCGGTACCTCTCCTACTTCCGCGGCCGGGCGGCAGAACCCGCCACCGTTCCCGACCAGCGGGCGCTGCGCCACCTGATCCCCGAGCAGCGCAAGCGCATCTACGACGTGCGCGCGGTCATCGACGGCCTCTTCGACGAGGGCTCGGTGCTCGAGCTGCGCCGCGGCTTCGGGCTCGGGATGGTGACCGCGCTCGCGCGCGTCGACGGCCATCCGCTCGGCGTCGTCGCCAACGACCCGAGCCACCTCGGCGGCGCGATCGACGCGCACGGCGCCGACAAGGCGGCGCGCTTCCTGCAGCTGTGCGACGCGTTCGACCTGCCGGTGCTCTTCCTGTGCGACACGCCGGGCTTCATGGTCGGCCCCGCCGCCGAGCGCACGGCGACCGTCCGCCACTTCGGCCGGCTGTTCGTGATCGGCGCGAACCTCAGCGTGCCGACTGGGACGATCGTCCTGCGCAAGGGCTACGGGCTCGGCGCCCAGTCGATGGCCGGCGGCGGGTTCAAGGCGCCGCTGTTCACCGTCGGCTGGCCGACGAGCGAGTTCGGCGGGATGGGGCTCGAGGGCGCCGTCCGGCTGGGGATGCGGCGCGAACTCGAGGCGATCGAGGACGCCGGGGAGCGCGAGCGGGCGTTCCAAGCGGCGGTCGCCGCCGCCTACGAGCACGGCGCGGGCATCAACATGGCCGCGCACGGCGAGATCGACGACGTCATCGACCCCGCCGACTCGCGCCGCTGGATCGCCACGCTGTTCGACCCGCCGCCGCCCGACTGGCGCGCCCGCGCGGGCAAGAAGCGCCCGAACGTCGACACCTGGTGAGTGCGGGTTCAGCGCCGCACGACCACGCGCAGGGACGCGGCCATCGGCGCGCCGTTGGGCGCGAAGCCGCGCAGCGCCACCCGGTAGCGGCCCGCGCGCAGCCCGTGCGGGAGCGCCATCACGATCCTGCCCCGGCCACGCAGCTGCGCCATCTGGCCGCGGGCGAGGACCCGGCCGTCGCGCGCCCGCAGCAGCGCGCTGACGGCGTGCAGGGTCGTTCCGCGCACGCGCACGGCGACCCGCAACACGCCATCCCGGCGCACCGTCTCCTCGCGCGTCGTCAGCACGTCGCCCGCGGTGAGCCGCGCGCCCGCCGGCGCGCCCGCGGTCAGCTCGCTCAGACGCTCCTCGAACGCCACGCTGGCCGGATCCGGGGGCGTCTCGGAGACCTTCGGGGCCGACGCCGGCGCCGAGCCGTCACACGCGAGGTCGACCGTCGCCGTCTCGCCGCGCCACACGGTCACCGCCTGCGTCTCGAGCACCTGCCCCTCGGGCGTCTCGCACGTCAGCATCCAGGCCTCCTGGCGCCCCGCCCGGTGCTCCCACGGCCGCGTCGAGGGCCCGACGTGCCACGTGAACCGGCCGTCGGCGGGCACGACCATGGTCGTGTCGAGCATGTCGTCGAGGCGCAGCGGCGCGAGGGCCTGCGGGCACGTCGCCTCAGGCCCCAGCCCGATCGGGCACACCGGCGAGGTCGGCGTGGTGAAGTCCTTGTGCAGCCGCAGGACGCGCCCGGGCGGCGCACTGCCAGCGACGATCGCGTGGTCGGCCGGGTCGGCGGCCTGCTCCCCGGCGAGCAGCAGCGCCTCGCGGACGCCGAGTCCGGCCGTCGCGGTGCCCGGCGTGCCGAGGTACTGGTCCACGACCCCGCTTTGGTAGGGGTCCTGGAAGTCGCTGCCCCCCAGCTCGATCGTGTAGCCGAACGTCCCCTGGGCCGTGTAGTTCCAGTCCTCGGTCGCCCCGGTGACGTCGTAGAGCTCGTAGCCGTGCTCGGACGTGTAGCCGGTCACCCGCCCCATCGCGTCGCCGAGCTCCTTCAGCCGCGCCTCGTCGGGCGCCGTCCCGAGGGCCGCGAAGCCCGGAGGGCGCAGCACCAGGCCCGCGTAGTTGTGCAGCGTCTCCAGACCGGTGATCTGCAGGTGCTGGGAGAACTCGTGGACGGCCTGCGTCTCGGGTTCCGACCACGGGCCCGCGCCGCGGTAGTCGTCGTCGACGTAGTCCAAGGAGGCGCCGTCGCCGCCCCAGAAGGCGCCGTAGTTGCGGTTGAGGTCCACGCCAGAGCGGTCCTGGCACGGCAGGGGCCCCTCGCCCGGCGTGTCGGCCTCGCAGTTCTTGCGCTTCAGCGCGCCCGCGTTGGCCGTGTCGGCGTACGCGGCGTCCGCGGCGACGTCCTCGCGCGAGATCTTGAAGCCGTCGACGTTGATCACCGGCAGCACGTCGACGCGCTCGCGGTCGAGCAGCGAGGTGATGCGCGCGTCGGTGCCATACCCGCGCGCGAGGTCGAGCACGAACTCCATCGCGACCTCGCCGGACGGCCACTCGCGCGCGTGGTGCTCGCCCATGACGACGTAGACCGGCCGCCCGTCGTCACTGCGGTTGACGTCCTTGGCGATCTCGACGCCGATGATCGGCTCGCCGAGGACGGTCCGCTCGGGGAGCGTCACCGGCCGCACCAGCCCGGGGTGCGCCGCGACGAGCGCGCCCAGCTCGCGCACGTAGTCGTCGTAGTGGCGGTACTCGGTGCGCCCGCTGGTCAGCGGTGAGGCGGCCCGGGCGCGCATCCGGTCGGCGGCGCGGGCCCGCGCGTTGGCGGCCTCGACGCTCGGGACGACCGTGCGGTACGCGTACCCCGCCGCCCGCAGGCGCCGCAGCTCGGCGCGCGAGGTGATGACCACGTCCGCGCTGCCGTGGCGCACCGCCTCGGTGACGTCGAGGCCGAGCGCGCGCAGCTGCGGCACGTCGCGGGCGGGTCGGCCGATCGTGACGCGCACGATCGAGCTGGCCGCTGCGGCGGATGGGGCGGCGAGCGTTGCGGCGGCGGCCACGAGCGGGATGAGCCCGCGCATGGAGCAACGCTACGCCGAATCGAGGGTCTTCCTCCATAAAGATTCGTACCTGGCGCCGCGCGGTGACAGATGTGAGCGAAACAGCGTCAGCGCAGCGGCGGGGAAGGGCCCCAGGACCGGCGGATCGCTGGGCTCCGGCATGCGCCCGCCCGCCCCCGGCCGCACGCGCGCGACCGTGACGTGCGCCAGGAACGGCCGCCGCTCGGGCGTCCAGCCGATCCCCTCCTCCAGCCCGCCCGACACGTCGCGCTGCAGGGCGGCGAGCGCGCCGTCGCCGTCGAAGAGCTCGACGGCCAGCACGCGCGGCCGGCGCCGAGGCAGCCACAGCGCGTCGCCGAGCGCCAGCGCGGTCACCGGGCGCCGCGCGCGCTCCAGCGCCGCCTCGACGACCGGCACGTCCTCCTCGGCGCGCGAGCCGAGGAAGGCGAGCGTGACGTGCAGCGCCTCGGGCGCGACCGGGCGCAGCCGGTCGTCGTCCGGGCGCCAGCCCAAGAGCGCCTCGACCACCTCGCCGGGCAGCTCGGCGGCCACGAAGAGGCGCAGGCTCAACCTGAATCGCTCGCGCCGAGCAGCAGCCGGCGCACGAGGTGCAGGGCCACGGTCGTGCTCCGGTCGCGGATGTCGAAGCGCCCGCCGGGCAGCCGGACGTGCCGTGTCAGGCGCCGGCCGTCGTCGTGCGAGACCGAGAACCACACGGTGCCGACGGGCTTCTCAGACGTGCCGCCGTCGGGGCCGGCGATCCCGGTGACGCCCACGCCGACCGACGCCTCCAGCCGCTCGCGCGCGCCGTCGGCCAGCGCGTCGGCGACCTCGCCCGACACCGCGCCGACGCGCGCGATGACCTCGGGGTCGACCCCGGCCAGCGCGACCTTCGCCTCGTTGCTGTAGACGATCAGGCCGCCGCGGACGTAGGCCGACGAGCCCGCCAGGTCGGTCAGGCGGCCGCCCAGCAGGCCGCCGGTGCACGACTCGGCCACCGCGATCGTGTCGCCGTGCTCGCGCAGCAGCCGCGCGACCTGCTCGTCGATGCTGGTGCCGTCGTCGGAGAACAGCGTGTCCGCGTGGCGCTCGGCGACGAAGGCGGCCAGCGCCCGGTAGACCTCCTGCGCCTCGGGCGGGTAGCGCGTGACGACCTCGATCTCGCCGCGCCGCAGGCAGGTGGTGATCTCGAGCCGGTCGATCGCGATCCCGCGCTCCTCGGCCGCGCGCAGCGTCGCCGCGATCTCGGACTCCGGGATGCCGAACAGCCGCAGCATGTCCTGGCGGATCTCGCGCGAGCCGTCGATCGCACGGCGGAACGCCTCGGTGCGCACGGCGCCGGGCCACATCGGCTGCAGCTCGCGCGGAGGACCGGGCAGGACAAGGATCGTCGGGCCGTCACGGTCGTCGGCCGGCGGCACGACGAGGCCGGGCGCCGTGCCGACCGGCGGCAGGATCGTGGAGCCCCGCGGCACGACCGCCTGCTTGCGGTTGGCCTCGCGGACGGCGTCGATGTCGAGGTTCGGCCAGCGCTCGAGCATCGGGGCGATGATCTCCGCGATGCGCGCCTCGGTCGGCTCGTCGAGGACCATGTCGCGGCCCTGGAAGCGCCCGACGATCTCGGCGGTCAGGTCGTCGGCGGTCGGTCCGAGTCCGCCGGTGGTGACGATGAGCTGCGCGCCCGCGTCGCGCAGGAAGGCCAGCGCGTCGAGCATGTCCCGCGGGCGGTCGCCGACCACGATCGTGTGCTCGTGCTCGACGCCAAGCTCGCGCAGGCGCTCGGACACCCAGCCGCCGTTGCGGTCGAGCACCCGCCCGGTGAGCACCTCGGTGCCGGTGACGAGGATCCCCGCGCGCGCGGCCATCAGTGGCCGACTAGGCGCCGCACGTCGGCTGCTTGCCCGCGGGAAGCGGGCGCCGCCCGTTGCGGTCCAGGACGTAGCCGATCGAGGTCGAGGACGGCGGCACGGTGCGCAGCTTGCCGTTGACGCGCATGCGCAGGTTGCTGTTGCCGAAGGTCATCGCGAAGCGGCGCGCCTTGAACGGGCCGGCCTTGCGGCCCGCCTGCAGCGTCTGGGCGGGGACGAGGATCTTGTCGCGCGCGCGCAGGCAGACGTAGACGGGCCCGGTGGCGACCAGCGTCAGCGTCACGGTGCGCGGCTTCGGCTTGCGCTTGGGCTTCGGCGTGCGCGTGGGCGGGACGGGGTGTGGCGCGGCGTGCGTCGTCGGCGCCGGCGAGGAGCTGTTGCCGTTGTCGTTGCCGAGCTGGCCGAGCGCGATGAGGCCGCCGACGATCCCGAGCACCACGACGGCGACGGCGACGTCGCGCCCGGCGCCGGGGGCCTTGCGGCGCCGGCGGTCGCGGTCGCGGGCGCTGCGCGGGCTGATCGGCTGCAGCTCGACGTCGCTGAGGCGCTCGTGGCGCAGCTTGTACTCCTCGACCAGCAGGCGCCCGTCGAGGCCCAGCGCCTCGGCGTAGGTCCGCAAGAAGCTCTTGACGTAGGTGGGCCCGGGCAGCAGGTCCCACTCCTCGTTCTCGAGCGCGCGCAGGTACTTGGCGCGGATCTTCGTCTCGGCTTCCAGCTCCGAGATGTCGATCCGGGCGCGCATGCGCGCCTCACGCAGACTCTGCCCAATTTCCGGCATTGGGCAGGGGAATCTAGTGTCCGGCGTCCTCCGGCACGGCAACTGGCTCGGAAACGGGCCTGGCGGCATCGCGCTCCCGCAGGTTGGCGATGAAGCGCTCGGCGTCGGCCTCGCCCACGAGCACCTGGCGCGGCTTGGATCCCTCGTAGCCGGAGATCACGGCGCGGCGCTCGAGCATGTCGATCAGGCGCCCCGCGCGCGTGTAGCCGAGGCGCAGCCGCCGCTGCAGCATCGACGTCGACGCGGTCTGCATCTCGGCGACGAGACGGATCGCATCCTCGAGCAGCGGGTCCTCGTCGGGGCTGAACTCGTCGACCGGGCCGCTGTCGCCGCCGCCCGCGTCCTCGACCTCCTCGAGCAGGTCCTCGCGCAGCTCGGGCTCGCCCTGCTTGCGCCAGAACTCGGTGAGCTTCTCGATCTGCGGCTCGTCGATGTACGCGCCCTGGATGCGCTGCAGCTTGCTCGACCCGACCGGCGAGAAGAGCATGTCGCCCTTGCCGAGCAGCGACTCGGCGCCGTTCTGGTCGAGGATGACGCGCGAGTCCGTCTGCGAGCTCACCGCGAAGGCGATCCGCGACGGCACGTTGGCCTTGATCATGCCGGTGATCACGTCCACACGCGGGGACTGCGTCGCCAGCACGAGGTGGATGCCGACCGCGCGCGCCTTCTGGGCCAGGCGGATGATCGAGTCCTCGACGTCGGCCGGCGCGACCATCATCAGGTCGGCGAGCTCGTCGATGACGCACAGCACGTACGGCAGCGCGGGCTCGCCGCGCTCGGCGCGCCGGCGGTTGAGCTCGATCAGGTTGCGCGTGCGCGCCAGCGACATCGTCGAGTAGCGGTCCTCCATCTCCTTGACGAGGTTCTGCAGCGCGTTGGCCGCCATCCGCGGAGAGGTGATGACCGGCGTGAGCAGGTGTGGGATGCCCTCGTAGTGGTTGAGCTCGACCTGCTTGGGGTCGACGAGCACGAGCCGGACCTCGTGCGGCGTGGCGCGCAGGAGGACCGAGCTCAGCATCGCGTTGACCGCGCCGGACTTGCCCGCGCCGGTGGTGCCGGCCACGAGCAGGTGCGGCATCTTGGCCAGGTCGGCGCCGATCGCGCGGCCTGCGACGTCCTTGCCCAGCCACACGGTCAGCGGCGACCAGTCGGGCGGCGGCTCGCCGTAGACGTCGCCGAGCTGGACGATCTTGCGCCGCTCGTTGGGCACCTCGACGCCGACCGCCGTCTTGCCGGGGATGGGCGCGAGGATCCGGATCTCGGTCGCTGCGAGCGCGTAGGCGAGGTCGTCCTTGAGCTGGGCGACCTTGCTCATCTTGATCCCGGGCGCGAGGCGCAGCTCGTAGCGCGTGATGTGGGGGCCGGCGACGGTCCCGACGACCTTGCACTCGATGCCGAAGTGCCCGAGCGCCTCGACGAGGCGCGCCGCGATCCGCTCCTGGCCGGCGGTGTCCGGGCGCGCCTGGTCGGCGGTCGAGCGCACGAGCAGCGCCGACGGCTGCGGCCGGCGCCAGACGAAGCCGGGGTCCTCGGTGACCTCGGGGCGATAGCGGCCCATCGGCGTCAGCTGCTCGGGCGGGACGGCCTGCGTGACGTCGGCGGGCGCCGGCTCCTCCTCGAGCTCCTCCTCGACGGGCTCGGCCTCCGCTTCGGGCTCGGGCTCCGGCTCCGGCGGCGGCTCGTCGAACGCGTCGGCGAAGCGCTCCTGGAGGTCCTCGACGCGCGTGACCACCGGTTCGGCGTGGGCCGGCTCCGGCGGGCGCACGGGCCGCGCCCGCGGCTTAGGGCGCAGCGCCCGCGTCGTCTCGGCGACATGCGACCCGGTCGCCTTGACCACCCCGGCCACGGTGGCCCCGGTCAGCAGCAGCACGCCGGCGACGAGCAGGAAGAGGGCGATGATGTGCGCGCCGACGTCGGAGAAGAGCGTGCTCGCCACCCAGTACAGCGCCTCGCCGGCGAGCCCGCCGCGCGGCGCGACCCACCAGCGGTCCCAGCGGACGTGCCCGCCGCCCGGCCCCAGCCCGAGCGTGCCGGCGGCCAGCGCGAGCGTCAGCGCCGCGAACAGGCAGATGCCGCCGGACCGAAAGGGCCGCACCGCCGGCAGGACGGGGCGCAGCACGAGCACCGCGCCGGTGACGGCGAAGCCGACCGGCGCCAGGTAGCGCACGGCGCCGAGCAGCCAGCCGAGGCCCTCGACGAGCGCCTCTCCCGCGCGTCCGCCCTGCCAATCGCCGTAGAGCACGAAGGCGAGGAACACCGACAGCGCCACGAGGCCGAGCCCGACGAGGTCGGCGTGACGCTGCTCGAGCACGGGCAGGCGGGGCGAGGAACGGCGCGCGCGAGCGCGCGCCCTGGTCTTGCGGGCGGCCATCAGGGCGCGTCCTTCGACGCGCGGGCGACTTCACCTGCCGTGAAGGTGCGGTTCTACCCTGTTGGCATGGCGACCGACGGCCGCACGCCGCGCGTGCTCATCGTGGAAGACGACGTGGAGATCGCCCAGGCCCTGCAGCGCTCGCTGCGCCTGGAGGGCTACGAGGTGCGCATCGCGCCCGACGGCGAGCAGGCGCTGACCGACGCGCGCTCCTACGTCCCCGACGTGGTCCTGCTCGACCTCGGGCTGCCCGGCCTCGACGGCGTCGACGTCGCCCGCCGGCTGCGCGCCGACGGCGACGTGCCGATCCTCATGCTGACCGCGCGCGACGCGCTCGAGTCGCGCGTCGAGGGCCTGGACTCGGGCGCCGACGACTACCTCGTCAAGCCGTTCGAGCGTCAGGAGCTGCTGGCCCGCATGCGCGCGCTGCTGCGCCGGCGCCCGCCGCGCGGCGCGGCCGCTCTGACCGTCGGCGACCTCGCGCTCAACCCGGACACCCACGAGGTCCGGCGCGGCGAGCGCGACGTCGAGCTCACCCAGCGCGAGTTCGAGCTGCTCGAGTACCTCATGCGCAACGAGCGCATCGTCGTCTCTCGCCAGCGCCTGCTCGACGAAGTCTGGGGCTACGACCCGTTCTCGCAGACGAACACCATCGAGGTCTTCGTCTCGAACCTGCGCCGCAAGCTCGAGGCGGGCGGCGAGCCCCGGCTCCTGCACACGATCCGCGGCGCGGGGTACGTCCTGCGTGCTTGACCGCATCCCCATCCGCTGGCGGCTGGGCCTCACCTCGGCCGCGCTGACGTTCGCGATCCTGTGCACGTTCGCCATCGCGGTCGGCGAGCTCACACAGCGGCGGATCCGCGAGGACTTCCGCGAGCAGACGGCCGAGGCGGCCGACCGGCTCTCGCACAACTTCGTCATCGAGTACGACCCGACCACCGGCACCGTGCGCATCGACAAGCGCCAGCTCGAACTCGTGGCGGGCTCCGAGAACGCGGCGCTGCGCATCCTCGACCAGGCCGGCGGCGTGATCCGCCAGACACCGGGCGCGCCTACGTTCAGCGGGGTCCCGCACCTCGGATCGATGATCGACCACGGGTACCGCGTCGAGACGCGGCTGATCCCGCTGCAGTTCGGCGCCGGCTACCTGCAGTTCGCGCGCCCGCTCTCCGACCTCGAGGCGACGCTGCGCCGCGTGCGCTTCTTCCTCCTCTTCGGCGTCCTCGGCGGGACCGCGCTCTCGCTGCTGGGCGGGCTGATGATCGCTCGGCGCGCGATGGCGCCGATCGCGCGGCTGACCGCCACGGCCGAGGAGATCCGCCGCACGCGCGATCCCGACCGGCGCATCGACGTCCCCTCCACCGACGACGAGGTCGCCCACCTGGCGCGGACGCTGGACGCCATGCTCCGGGCGCTGGCCGGGTCGCGCGCCGAGATGGAGGCCCTGCTCGCCCGCCAGCGCGAGTTCGTCGCCGACGCCTCGCACGAGCTGCGCACGCCGCTGACCAGCGTCATCGCCAACCTCGAGCTGCTCGCCGATACCCTCGACGGCGAGCAGGGCGAGGTCTCCCGCGCGGCGCTGCGCTCCGCGCAGCGCATGCGCCGGCTCGTCGCCGACCTGCTGCTGCTCGCCCGCGCCGACGCGGGGCGCCACGTACCGCACAAGACCGTCGATCTCGAGGCCGTGCTCGTCGAGGCCGCCTCCGAGGTCGGCACGCTCGCCGGCGACCACGACCTCTCGCTGGAGACCGAGCCGGTGCGCGTGGCCGGCGTGCGCGACGACCTGCACCGCCTGGCGCGCAACCTGCTGGAGAACGCGCTGCGCCACACGCCGCCGGGCACGCGCGTGACGGCCCGGCTGGCCCACCGCGACGGGCAGGCCGAGCTCGTCGTCGAGGACGACGGGCCCGGCGTGCCGCTCGACCTGCGCGACCGCGTCTTCGAGCGCTTCGTGCGCCGCGCGGGCGACCACGGCGCCTCGTTCGGCCTCGGGCTCTCGATCGTACGCGCGGTCGTCGACGAGCACGGCGGCAGCGTGGTCGTCGAGGACGCCGGTCCGGGCGCGCGGTTCGTCGTGCGCCTGCCGGCCGTCGAGGCCGCGGTGCCGGCCCACCGGGTCGCGGTGTAGCGCCGGGACCCGCTCGCGCGGCGCGCGACTCAGACCTCCACGACGACCGGGAGCACCATCGGGCGACGGCGCAAGCGGTCGTAGACGAAGGCGGCGAGGTCGTCGTGCAGCGTCTGCTGCAGCAGGTCGACCTCGCGGATCTCCTCCTCGGCGGAGCGCGCGAGCGAGCGCTCCACGCATTCCCGCAGCTCGTCGAGCAGCGCCTCGGCCTCCTCGGGGAAGGGCACGCCCCGCAGGATGACCTCGGGGTCGGCGACCGACGAGCCGTCCTGCTCCGAGATGGTCGCCACGACGACGAAGATGCCGTCGGCCGAGAGCATGCGCCGGTCGCGCAGCGCGACGTCGGCCGGGTCGCCGATCTCCATGCCGTCGACGAACAGGCGCCCCGAGCGCTCCTGGGCGCCGAAGCGCGCGCCCGACCCGTCGAGCTCGAGCGGCATGCCGTTGGCCCCCTTGAAGATCCGGTCGGCGCCGATGCCGACGGCCTCGGCGAGCTGGCCGTGCAGGCGGATGCGCTTGAAGTCGCCGTGGAACGGCATGACGTACCGCGGGCGCACGAGGTTGAGCATCAGCTTGAGCTCCTCCGCGTAGCCGTGGCCGGAGGCGTGGATCGGGGCGTCGCGGGCGGTCAGCACGTCGCAGCCGATCTGGTAGAGGCGGTCGACGGTCTCGTTGACCGCGCGCTCGTTGCCCGGGATCGGCGTGGCGCTGAAGACGACCAGGTCGCCGTCATGGAGCTGGACCGCCGGGTGGTCGTTGTGGGCCATGCGGCGCAGCGCGCTCAGCGGCTCGCCCTGTGAGCCGGTCGAGATGATCACGAGCCGGTGGTCCGGCCAGTCGTCGATCTCGCGTGCCGGGATGAGCATGCCCTCGGGGACCTCGACGTGCCCGAGCGACCGGCCGATGTTGACGTTCTTGCGCATCGAGCGCCCGACCAGCGCGACCTTGCGGTTGTCGGCCGCGGCGGCGTCGATGACCTGTTGGACGCGGTGGATGTTGGAGGCGAAGGAGGTGACGATCACGCGCCCGTCCGCGCCCGCGATCACGCGCTCGAGGTGCGGGCCCGCCGAGGACTCCGACGGGCTGAACCCGGCGCGGTCGGCGTTGGTCGAGTCGCCGCACAGCAGCAGCAGCCCCTCGCGGCCCAGCTCGGCCAGGCGGCTGACGTCGGCCGGCTTGCCGTCGACGGGCGTCTGGTCGAACTTGTAGTCGCCGGTGAGCAGCACCGTGCCCAGGTCGGTGTGCAGCGCGACGGCGACGCTGTCCGGAATCGAGTGCGTCATGTGGATCAGCTCGACGTCGAACGGCCCGAGCTCGATGCGCTCGCCCGGCTCGACGTCCTCGAGCTCGATGTCGCGCAGGCGGTGCTCGTCGAGCTTGGACCGCGCCATGGCCGTCGTCAGCCGCCCGCCGAACACCGGAGGGGGGTGGTCGAGCTCGCGCAGCACGAAGGGCAGCGCGCCGATGTGGTCCTCGTGGCCGTGCGTGATGACGATCCCCTCGATGTCCTCGGCGCGCTCGCGCAGGTACGTGAAATCGGGCAGGACGAGGTCGATCCCGAGCATCTCGGCGGTCGGGAAGCGCAGGCCGGTGTCGACGACCACGATCCGGCCGTCGAGCTCGACGACCGTCATGTTCTTGCCGATCTCGCCCAGCCCGCCGAGGGGCAGGATGCGCAGCGTGCCGCTCGTCACGGGGCCGCCGCGAGGAGGCCGTGGCGCTCGAGCGCGTCGCGGATCGCCGCGGTCTCGTCCTCATCGGCGGCGACGAGGGGCAGCCGCAGGCCGCCGACGTCGTGGCCGAGCAGGTTCAGAGCGGCCTTGACCGGAATGGGGTTGGTGGTGACGTTGAGGACCTTGAAGAGGTCGGCGAGCTGGTCGTGGATGGCGTGGCGCTGGTCGGGCTCGTCGACCATGCGGCGCATCTCGTCGCCGACGAGCTGGCTGGCCACGAGGATGCCGCCGGCGCCCCCCATGTCGAGCGTGCGGGCGAAGATGTCGTCGTTGCCGGCGTAGATGTCGAGGCCCTCGATCGGCGCGAGGTTCTCGTTGTTGGCCTGCTTGACCCCGACGATGTTGTCGGCGCCGCCGCCGATCTCGGCCAGCAGGTCGTTGGGGATGTCGAGCGCCGTGCGGCCGGGGATGTTGTAGAGCAGGATCGGCCTGTCGGTGGCTTGCGCGATCGCGCCGTAGTGGGCGAGCAGCCCGCGCCGGTTGGGCTTGACGTAGTACGGGGTGACGCTCAGGACGGCGTCGGCGCCCGCCCCGGTCACGCGCTCGGTGAGGCGGACGGCGTGGCGCGTGTCGTTGGAGCCGGCGCCGGCGATGATCGTGAAGCCGGGGTGCGGGCGCTCCGCGCAGGCCAGGGCGACCACGCCGACGTGCTCGTCGTCGTCGAGGGTGGCGGCCTCGCCGGTCGAGCCGCACACGACCGCGCCATCGGAGCCGTGGTCGGCCAGGTGGCGCAGGAGGGCGACGAAGGCCTCCTCGTTGACGTTGAGGTCGTCGTCGAAGGGCGTGACGACGGCGGTCAGGACTGTGCCCAGGGCGGCCATGCCGAAAGCGTAGCCCGTGCCGGCGTGCGGCCGGGACGCTGACCCGGTGGGGCTTCGTCCGGCCGCCGTCAACCGGAGCCCGGCGGCGGCTGGGGCGGCGGCGCCGGGGCCTCGGGCGGGGGCGGTGGCTTCTCCATGTCACAACATTGTCACGGGCCGGCGGTTGGCGCCGGGCCGTGGTCTACCGTCGCCCGGGTGACGATCGTGGCGGAATCCCTGGTGGTCGAGGTCGAGCGGGTGCGGTGGCGCTCGCCGGACGGGGAGTTCGCCGTGCTCTCGGGCGTGACCGACCAGGGCGAGGCGGTGACGGTGACCGGGCCGCTCGGCCACGTCCACGAGGGCGAGACCGTCGAGGTCGGCGGCGGCTGGCGCGAGCACGAGCGCTTCGGGCGCCAGTTCGCGGCCGAGGTCGTGCGCCTGCGCGAGCCGGTCAGCGAGGCGGCGCTGCTCGGGGTGCTCGCGGCGGTCAAGCACGTGGGACGGCTGGGCGCCGGCTATCTGGTGGACCGCTGGGGCGCCGAGGTGCTCGAGGTCGTCGACGCCGATCCGCGCGCCCGGCTGCTCGAGGTGCCGGGCATCGGCAGGGCGCGGATCGGCGCGGCGGTGGCGTCGTGGCAGGAGGCGCGCGCGCTGCGCGCGGTGCGGCTCTTCCTGGACTCGCACGGCGTGCCCGCGGCGGTCGCCGCCCGCGCGGCGCGGGCGCTGGGTCCGCAGACGATCGACGTGCTGACCGACGACCCCTACCGGATCACCGAGCTCGAGGGCGTCGGGTTCGCGACCGCCGACGCGCTGGCGCGTGCGCTCGGGACGCCGCCCGACGCGCCCTCGCGCCTGCGCGCGGGCGTGGTGCACGTGCTGCGCGAGGCCGAGAGCGACGGGCACTGCGGGCTGCCGCGCGCCGAGCTCGCCGGTCGCGCGGCGCGACTGCTGGGCGCGGACGCCGATGACGCCGTCGACGAGCTGGCCGCGCGCGGCGAGGTCGTCGTCGAGGCCGAGCTGGTCAGCGGGGCGGCGCTGCACCGGACCGAGACGCGGCTGGCCGAGCGGGTGAGCGCGCTGCTCGAGGGCGCGCCGGCGCTGAAGGTGCGCACGCTGCGCCGTCCGGTGCGGGGGGCGTTCGTGCCGACCGACGCGCAATGGGCGGCCGTCGAGCGCGCGGTCGAGCACCGGCTGTCGATCCTCACCGGCGGTCCGGGGACGGGCAAGACCGCAGTCATGCGGACGCTCGTCGACGTGCTGCGCCCGCATGGCGTGCGCGTGCGGCTGTGCGCGCCGACCGGCAAGGCGGCACGGCGGCTCGCCGAGAGCACGGGCGCCGAGGCGACGACGATCCACCGCCTGCTCGAGTGGGTGCCGGGCGAGGGCCCGGCGCGCGGGCCGGCCGACCCGGTCGACGCCGACCTCCTCGTCGTCGACGAGGCGTCGATGCTCGACGTGCGGCTGGCCGGGGCGCTCTTCGCCGCGGTCGGCGAGCGCACCCACGTCCTGCTCGTGGGCGACCCCGACCAGCTGGCGCCCGTCGGCCCGGGGCGGGTGCTCGGCGATCTGCTGGCGGCCGGTCGCGTCCCGGTGACCGCGCTGACCGAGATCTTCCGCCAGGCCGCGCGCTCGCTGATCGTCCGCGCCGCCCACGCGATCAACGCCGGCGAGCACCCGCCGCGCGCGGCGTCGCCCGGCGTGGAGCGAGACCTGTACTTCGTCACGCGCGACGACCCGGCGGCGATCCTGGCCGAGGTCGTCTCGCTCGCGTCGCGGCGGCTGCCCGATCACCTCGGGCTGGAGCCCCGGTCGGACGTGCAGGTGCTCGCGCCGATGCACAAGGGTCCGGTCGGCGTGGACGCGCTCAACTCCGAGCTGCGCGCGGTGCTCAACCCGGATGGCCCGCCGCTCCCGGGCAGCGCGCTGCGGGTCGGCGACCGCGTGCTGCAGACGGTCAACGACCACGAGCATCAGCTGATGAACGGCGAGACCGGCGTGCTCGTCCACCACGACGCGGAGCGCGACCGCGTCGTCTTCGCGACCGACGACGGGCGCCGGCTGACGCTGCCGACGTCGGCGCTGGCCACGGTCCGCCTCGGCCATGCGGCCTCCGTCCACAAGGCGCAGGGGTCGCAGTGGCCCGCAGTGGTCGTGGTCCTCTTCCGCGGCCACGCCCACATGCTCACGCGCAATCTGCTCTACACGGCGGTGAGCCGCGCCCAGCGGATGCTCGTGCTCGTGGGCCAGCCCGAGGCGCTCGGGTTCGCCTTGCGCCGCGTCGACGGCCACCGGCGCCACACGCGCCTCGCCGGGCTCGTGGCGGCCTGAGGGGCCCGCCGCAGCCGCCCCGCCGCCGGACAGGCGGACCGTCGCGACGGCGGGCGCGGCGAACGACGGGGGTCAGCCGACGTCGAGGTGCGGCACGGCGCAGCCTCCATCGAAGCACGGCATCGGCCGACCGGCCGGGCCCTGGTGGAAGTGCACCTCGCACGTGGGCGCGGGGCGCAGCGTGCGGCTGACCGCCGCGCGGATGCGTCGAGTCATGAACGCTCCTTGTTCTGGGTGGTGGACCTTCGACGGCGGCCGAGACGCGGGACAGATACGCCTCGAGAGCCGTCGCTCAGCACGGTAATCGACCGCGCCGCCAGAGATTGTAACACGTTTGTGACACTCCCCCGGGGGCGTCACCGAGCGGGGGTTCCCGGGTAGTGACCTGGGATGACGACGACGCGCGCGGCCGAAGACCTCGTTCCTGCCCTGCGCGGCGTGCTGCACGCGTGGGCCTTCTGGTTCGCTGCTGTCGCCGGCGGCGTCCTGATCGCGCTTGCGCCGGGCGGAACCGCGAGGCTCGCGGCCGCCGTATACGCGCTCGGCCTGTGCGCGCTGTTCGCGGGCAGCGCGACGTACCACCGCTGGCGTTGGGACGTGCGCTGGCGCCCGCTCCTGCGGCGCATCGACCACAGGTGCTGTCCGGGCAGCTGCGCGTCGTCGTCCTGGCGACCGTCTGGGCCGGCGCGCTGTCGGGCGTCGTCTTCAGCGTCGTCTGGATCGGCGCCCCGCGCTGGCTCGTCGCCGGCACGTACCTCGCGCTGGGCTGGGTGGCGATCATCGCCACGCCGCAGCTCGTCGACCGGCTGCCGGTCACGCCGCTCGCGCTGCTGGCGGCCGGCGGGCTGCTCTACAGCGCCGGCGCCGTCGTCTACGCGCTCAAGCGCCCGAACCTCGCGCCGCGCGTGTTCGGCTTCCACGAGCTCTTCCACGCGTTCGTCATCGGCGCGGCCGTCAGCCACTTCGTGGCCATGGCGGGCTGGGTCTTCTGAGCGTCGTCGTCGGCTCGCTGTCCCGGCCGGTGGAGCTATTCACGGCACGGGCGCTCGTCGTCGCGCCGCAGGGCGTCGGTGAACTCCCGCGGCACCCGGGCCGCGTCGCCCTCCTCCCACAGCGTGACCACGACGAGCTCGCCGCGCGGCGCGTCGTGGCGGCAGACGAAGACGAGGTCGCGGTCGGCGAGGTCGCGGACGAGGACGGTCGCGCGCTCCCCGGCCTCGACGCGGCCGGCCGCCCAGGCCTCGCTCACGCGCCCGGCGATCTCGGCCCGCGGGTCGAGCCGGCCCGCCACGCGCTGGCGGAAGCGCTCGACCGCGTGGTCGGTCACCGAGACGAGGACGCCCGGCCGGCTCACCGTGTCGCTGGCGCCGGGTTCAGGTCCTTGCGGTAGCGCACCGAGGGCGCCCAGCCCCAGCGGCCGGGGTCGTACGGTCGCTCGTCCACGCTCCAGCCGCCGCGCTCGTAGAAGCGCCGCGCGGGCTCGTTGGCGGTGAAGGTCCACAGCGTCGCGGCGCGGTGGCCGAGCGCGACCAGCTCGCGCTCGCCCGCCACGGCCAGCTCGCGCCCCACGCCGCTCCCGATGAGCTCGGGCTCGACGTAGATCGCGTAGAGCTCCCCGTCGCCGTCGGTGTCCTCGTCGCGCGTCGTCCCCACGCTGACGAAGCCGACGAGCCGCCCGCCCCGCTCGGCCACCAGCGTGACCACGTCCGCGCGCCCTGCGGCGAGGCGCTCGCGCCAGCCCGCCGCGCGCTGCGCCGCGTCGCCGACCGCGGCGAGATCCTCGGCCGCCACGTAGGACGAGTAGGCCGCCCGCCACGCCCGGACCTGCAGCGCGGCGAGCGCCTCGGCGTCCTCGATGCGCGCCGGCCGGATCACTCGGCGAAGAGCAGGTGCTCCAGCCCCACCACCGGCGACTCGGGCAGGTCGGCGACGCGGCGGACCGCGAGCAGGACGCCGGGCATGAACGACGTGCGGTCGGTGGAGTCGTGGCGGATCGTCAGCGTCTGGCCGACGTCGCCGAGGATGACCTCCTGGTGGGCGACGAGGCCCGGGAGGCGCACGGAGTGGATCGGCACGTCGCCCTGCATGAGCTGGGCGGTGCGCGCGGCGGTGCCCGACGGCGCGTCGAGCTTGCGGTCGTGGTGCAGCTCGATGATCTCCGCGCGCGCCATGTGGCGCGACGCCTCGGCGGCGAAGCGCATCATCAGCACCGCGCCGATCGCGAAGTTCGGCGCGACGAAGACGTTGGATCGTCGGATGCCGGACGCATCCGCGCTCTCATCGCGGATCGCCTCGACGTCCCAGCCGGTCGTGCCCACGACCGCGTGGACCCCGGCGCGCAGGCAGGCCCGGACGTTGTCGAGCACGACGTCCGGGCGGGTGAAGTCCACCACGACGTCGGCGTCGCCGAGCACGTCCGTCAGCTCGACGTCGAGCGCCGGGTCGGCGCGCCCTGTCAGCTCGAGGTCGTCGGCCGCCTCGACGGCCGCGCACACCGCCTCCCCCATGCGCCCCGCGGCGCCGGCGACGGCGACGCGGATCACGCGGCCTGGGCGAGCGCCGGCGAGATCGGCGCCAGCGCGGTGCGGAACGCGTCCTCGTCGGGGCCGATCCCCGCGGCGCTCAGCGCGGCGGGCGCCCAAAGCTCGCCGGCGAGCGCGCGCACGTCGGCCAGCGTGACCTCGTCGATCTTGATGAGCACCTCGTCCACGGTCAGCAGCGGCAGGCCGGCCAGGACCGAGGAGCCCAGGCGATTCATCCGCGCCGAGGTGGACTCCAGCGACAGCACGATCCGGCCCTTGACGTTCTCCTTGGCGCGCTCGAGCTCCTCCTCGGTGGCCCCCTCCGCCGCGAAGCGCTCGAGCTCGGCGCCCACGACGCGCAGCGCCTCGCGCAGGTTGTCGCCGCGCGTGCCGAGGTACAGGCCGATCTGGCCGGTCCCGGCGTAGTGCGCCGTGAACGAGTACACCGCGTAAGCGAGCCCGCGGCGCTCGCGCACCTCCTGGAACAGCCGCGACGACGACGTCGCGCCGAGGATCGTGTCGACCACGCGCAGCGCGTAGCGGCGGTCGTCGTCGCGCGCCACGCCGCGGCCGCCGAGGCAGACGTGGACCTGCTCGGTCGGCTTGGCCACGAAGCGCGTCGCCGCGCCCTGCGCGCCGGGTGGCACGGGATCGTGCGGCAGCGGCGCCCCCGCGCGATCGGCGAGCACGTCGTGCGCGAGCGCGCACAGCGCGTCGTGGTCGACCGACCCCGCCGCGGCGAGGACGACGTTGCCGGGCACGTAGCGCGCGGCGTGGAAGCGACGCAGCGCGTCGGGCGCGACCGCCCGGATGACCGGGGCACGGCCGATGATCGCCCGCCCGAGCGGATGCGCGCCGAACACGGCGTCGCCGAGGACGTCGAAGACCTTGTCCTGCGGGTCGTCCTCGTACATGGCGATCTCCTCGAGCACGACCTCGCGCTCGTTCTCGAGGTCCTCGCCGGCGAACCGCGGCCGCCAGACCATGTCGGCCATCACGTCGAAGGCGCGCTCGAGGTGGACGTCGAGCACGCGCGAGTACACCGACGTCGTCTCCTTGCCCGTGCCCGCGTTGAGCTCGGCGCCCATCGTGTCGAAGAGCTGGTCGATCTGGAGCGAGCCGTAGTTCGCCGTCCCGCGGAAGAGCATGTGCTCGATCAGGTGGGAGAGGCCGGCCTCTTCGTCGCCCTCCCCCACGCTGCCCGTGCCGATCCAGAACCCGAGCGCGACGGATCGCACGGAGTCCATCGACTCCGTGACGACCCGGACGCCCGAGTCCAGCTCGGTCAGCCGCGGACGGTCCAATCGTGCGTCCTTCCGTGGTTCCGCCGGGAAAGCCGACGAGGCGATCGCCGTTCCTGCGAAGGACGCAGGGAGGGCACAATGACGGAGTCACGGGCCCGACCGAGGACGCACGCAGGAACGGCGAGCGTCCGTCGGCTTTCCGGCGGGGCCGCGGAAGGGCGCACTAACCCACCAGTCACGAGCCGGGGTCGCGCCCGGGGCCCCGGCGCGGCCGGCCGGAGCCGCGCCCGCCGCGGTCGCCTCGGTCCCCGCGGTCGCGGCGCGGGCCGCCGCCGTTGCCGCCGCCGGTGCCGATCGACGACAGCTCCTCGGGCGTCTTGCCGGCGACCTCGGGGTCGTCGGCCAGGCGCAGCCCGATCCGCCCGCGCTCGCGGTCGACCTCGACCACCCGCACGCGGACCTCGTCGCCCCGGTTGAGGACCTCCTCGACCGTCGCCGGCCGCTGGCCGGGGGCGATGTTCGAGATGTGCAGCAGCCCGTCGGTGCCCTTGATGAGCTCGACGAAGGCCCCGAACGTGGTCGTCTTGACGACCTTGCCGGAGAACTCGTCGCCGACCTCGACCTCCTTGGTCATCTGGCGGATGCGGTCGACGAGGGCGTCGCCGAGCTCGCCGTTGGCGGCGTAGATGAGCACGGTGCCGTCGTCGTTGATGTCGATCTGGGCCTCGAACTCGTCCTGCATGCCGCGGATCGTCTCGCCGCCCTTGCCGATGATCATGCCGATCTGCGACGGGTCGATCTGGATCGTCTGGATCCGCGGCGCGTAGAGCGA